>NZ_JAOZVW010000036.1:0-11964 GCF_025869345.1 Sphingopyxis sp. | reverse complement strand
TGGGGGGGCGCGCTGGGTGCACTCCGCACGGTGCATTGAACAGGTGGTCGCCCCCGCGTGGGGGGGGGCGGCCGGCAGCCTAGCGCTTGGCTGCCTGCGGCCCCCGCCTTCGCGGAGGCGACGCGTTTTTACAGCTGATGCCCCGTCCGGTCGCGCTTCGTCGCGAGATACTGCTCGTTATATTTGTTCGTCGGCAGCGCGAGCGGGATGCGCTCGACCACCGCGACGCCTTCCTTTTCCAGCCGCGTGACCTTTTCGGGATTGTTGGTCATCAGCCGGATGCGCGGGATGTTCAGCAATTCCAGCATCCGCCCGGCGATCGCGAAATCGCGCGCCTCGACCGGAAAGCCCAGCCGCAGATTGGCGTCGACCGTGTCATATCCCTGATCCTGCAGCGCATAGGCGCGCAGCTTGTTGACCAGCCCGATCCCGCGCCCTTCCTGCCGCAAATAGAGCAGCACCCCCCATGGCGCGTCGGCCATCGCATGGAGCGCCGCGTGGAGCTGCGGCCCGCAATCGCATTTGAGGCTGCCGAGCACGTCGCCGGTCAGGCATTCGCTGTGCAGCCGCACGACGGGGGGCTGGCCGTCGCGCTTGCCGATGATCAGCGCGACATGGTCCGATGCTTCCTCGGGGCTGCGAAAGGCGACGATCTCGGCGCTTTCGCTCGCCTCGACCGGCAGGCGCGCGCGCGCCGCGATTTCGAGCCGCGCCGGGTCGAGCAGCGCGGCGACGTCGTCGGCGCCGGCTTCGGTTTCGGCCTCGCCCGTCGCTGCGCGCACGAAGAAGGCGGGGAGCAGCCCCGCGTGTCGCGCCATCGTCATCGCCGTCGCCGCGGCGGCCTCGCCGCCGGTGGGCACGGTGCGAAACGGGCCTTTCAGCGGATGGGCGAGGTCGAGCGCCGGATCGGCGATTGCCAGCGCTGCGGCGACGCTATCGGCGGCATCGGAAAGCCGCACCGGCCCCGGCGTCGCCGCGGCGCGCTGGTTGGTGAGCTTCAGCGTCACCGCGCGCTCGCCCGAGATCAGCACGTCGTGGCTGCCGAACCCGGCCAGCGCCGCGTCGCGCGCGCTTTCGACCGCGATCAGGTCGATCGCGCCGTCATCCGCGATGACGCGAAAGGGCCATCCCCGGCGCAGCGCATCGATCGCGCGCGCGGCTCTCCGGGCGCCCATATCCTTTGGCGCCTCGCTCAAAAGGCGAACTCCGTCACCAGCGGAATATGGTCCGACGGCCGCTCCCAGCTCCGCGCCGGTTGCACCACCCGGTGCGAAACCGCTTTCGGGGCCAGGTCGGGGGTCGCCCACATATGGTCGAGCCGGCGGCCACGGTTCGACGCTTCCCAATCCTTCGCGCGATAGCTCCACCAGGTATAGAGCGGCGTCGGCGCCGCGACGAAATGACGGCCGAGGTCGACCCAGTCCGACGCCGCCTGCAATCGCGCGAGCGTTTCGACCTCGATCGGCGTGTGGCTGACGACGTCGAGCAGCGCCTTGTGGTTCCAGACGTCGCTTTCGAGCGGGGCGACGTTGAAGTCGCCGGTCAGGATCGTCGGCGTATCGGCCAGCGCGCGCGACCAGTCGGTCATGCGGCCGAAGAAATCGAGCTTCTGGCCGAATTTGGGGTTGAGGGTGCGATCGGCTATGTCGCCGCCCGCGGGGATATAGACATTGTCGAGCCGGACCCCTGACGGCAGCGTGACGCCGATATGCCGCGCCTCGCCATTCGCCTGCCAGTCATATTTGCGAACCTCGGCCAGCGGCAGCCTGCTGACGATCGCGACGCCATGGTGCATCCGCTGACCGTTGGTGACGATATGGGTATAGCCGAGCTGCTCGAACATGCCCTTCGGGAACAGGCCGCATTCGACCTTGGTTTCCTGCAGGCACAGGACGTCGGGGGCTTCCTCGCGCAGGAATTTCTCGACGATGCCGATCCGGGCGCGGACGCTGTTGATGTTCCAGGACGCGATGCTTGTCATGCCGTCGGCTCTATCGGGGCCGGTCATGGTGCGCAATGGCGGTGCCGCGCAAATGCGAGGTTGGACCGGCTGCTGACGAGCGGTTGCGGACACCCGGCCTCTCCTAACTTTGTCATCCCCGCGAAAGCGGGGACCAGAGCGTGCGTCGGCTAACCCCACCCTGGGTTCCCGCTTTCGCGGGAATGACGAAGGTGGGCAGGGGCAGCTTTCCGCCCCTTGGCCGGCGTTTCGTCAGAACAGCCCCGGCAGCTCCCGCTGCGCCGCGCGAGGCTTTGCCGGCGTCAGCATCTCGGGCTCTGCGGCCACCCTGACACCGCGGCTTTGCGCGGAAGCGCCCGCCTCGGCGATGTGCGTCGTGCAGCTTGCCCCCGCCAGAAAATCGATCGCCGCGCGCACCGAGGCTTCGCGCGGATCGCCGAGCGGCAGGGACAGGTCGTCGTCCGCCGCGCAGCTGTTGCTGATCTTCGGCGCCAGCCCGTCGAAATAGTCGCCGCTGCTCGCCGCATTGCCGGTCGCAAAGGCGATCACGCGCATCCGTTCGTCGCACTCGCCCTTGTCGAGCGCGATCTGTCCAACGGGCTTGCCATAGGTGTTGCTGCCGACCAGCGTCATGTTGGTGCCGAGGTAGGGCAGCATCCCGTTGATCACCAGTTCGCTGGCCGAGGCGGTCGATCCGGTGCCGATGAAGGCGATGCGCGTCGGCGCGATCGCCTCGGGCTGGGTCGTGAAGGTATGGCGCGTATTGTTGCCCGCTTTCGACGCGCGGAAATTGGTCTGCGAGAACAGGTCGCTCGCCGCGCGGTTGCGGCCGAGCAGGTCGCCGAACAGCTCGGCGGTCGCAACCAGCCCGCCGCCGTTGTAGCGCAGGTCGATGATGACGTCGGTCACCCCCTGGTTGCGGAAATTGAGGAAGGCGGCGCGAAGCTGCGGATCGGCCGAGCTGATGAAGCTGCGCAGGTTCAGATAACCATAGGCGTGCCCGCCCTCGCTGATGATTTTCGCGCCATAACGGTCGGAGATTGGGTCGAGGTCGTAATCGGCCTTGGTCACCGAAACGTCGCGGGTGCCGCCGCCGGGTTCGACGATGCGCAGCACACGCGTGACGCCCGGATCGCTCGCCCCCAGTGCGTTGGTGATCCCCTGCGTGCCCTCGCTGCCGACGATGGCCGAGATGGCGCGGACGTTCGACGCATTGGTGCCGATGCCGACGATTTGCGTGCCGCGATCGATTCCCGCCGCAAGCGCCGGGGCATTTTCATACGCCTCGGCGATGATCACGCGCTGGATCGTCGGATCATAGGCGAGCCGGACGCCGAAGCCCGCGCTCGACCCGCTGGTGAAGAAGGCCTCTTCCTCGGCGATCGAGGTGACATAGGTGAAATAGCGGTCCTTGTTCAGCGCCCGCGCCGGTGCGACGAGCGCGTCAATATAGGTCTGGACGTCGGCGAAGTTCGCGGGATTGACGTTCGTCGCGACGTCGCTCGGGAAGAGATACCATTCGTCGATCACCGCCTTGGCAAAGGACTGGCGCGCGCTGAGGCCGCAGCTTGCGGTGGGTGTCGGGGTCGGCGTGGGGGTTGGGGTGACGGTGACCGGCCCACCGCCGCTGCTCGACCCTCCGCCGCCGCACGATGCGAGCAGCAACGACAGGACGGTCAGCGATGCAATCGCGCTACGCATGTGATTTCCCCCGATAATCGATGGACCTTCGATGATAGCGGCGACGGGCCGAATTGGAAGGGATGAAGGTCTGAAAAGGGCGATTGCGGATGCCCGGCATCTCCTAACTTTGTCATCCCCGCGAAAGCGGGGACCCAGAGCGTGCGTCGGCTAACCCCACACTGGGTTCCCGCTTTCGCGGGAATGACGAAGGTGGGCAGGGTAGCCTCCCGCCCCAAGGCATCCGTTCCATCCGCCCGTCAGCCCGCGTCGCCGTCTTCCCCGCGCCGTCCCTTGAACCCCTGCGCGATCACGTAAAGCTCGGGCGATCCCTTGCGGCTCGCGGGCGGCTTGGCATGTTTCACGGTGGTGAAATTCTGCTTGAGGACGGTCAGCAGTTCGCGGTCGGCGCCGCCCGCGAACACTTTCGCGACGAAGGCGCCGCCGGGCTGCAGATTCTGCACCGCGAAATCGGCCGCGGTCTCGGCCAGCCCGATGGTGCGCAGGTGATCGGTCTGCGGATGGCCGACGGTGTTCGCCGCCATGTCCGAAATGACGAGGTCGGGGGCGCTCCCCAAGGCCTCGATCAGCGCATCGGGCGCGGCGTCGTCCATGAAATCCATCTCGAGGATCGCGACCCCTTCGATCGGTTCGCAGGCGAGCAGGTCGATGCCGGCGACACGCGCGCGCGGATTGGCCTTGCGCACGACCTGCGACCAGCCGCCGGGGGTGATTCCCAGGTCGACCACCGCGCGCGCTTTCCTGAGCAGGCCGAATTTCTCGTCGAGCTCGATCAGCTTGAAGGCGGCGCGCGAGCGATAGCCCTCGGCCTGCGCGCGGCGGACATAGGGATCGTTGAGCTGGCGCTGAAGCCAGCGGGTCGACGAGGCGGAGCGCTTGCGCGCGGTCTTGACCCGCACATGCAGGCCGCCGCGGCCGCCGCCGCTCTTGCCGTCCTTGCCCCCGCTCATTTGCGATGCTCGCGGCGGGTGACCGGAATGTCGCGGCCCTGCATCGCCAGCGTGCGCAATATGCCTTCGCGGATGCCGCGGTCGGCGACGCCGACGCGCGCGGCGGGCCACAGGTCGATGATGCTTTCCAGGATCGCGCAGCCCGCGACCACCAGGTCGGCGCGCTCGCGCCCGATGCACGCGATCTCGGCGCGCGCGTCGAGACTCGCCTCGGCGAGGCGGCGGCTGATGTCGCGCATCGCGGCGGCGGGAACGGTGATTCCGTCGACCGCGCGCCGGTCGTAGCGCGGCAGCTCGAGGAAGACGCTGGCGAGCGTCGTCACCGTGCCGCTGGTGCCGAGCAGGCGCAGCGGCTGGTTCGCGAAGCGTTCGGCGCGCCCGGCAAAGGCGGCGAAGGCGTCGCGCGTCACCTCGCGCATCCGGGCATAGCTCGCCCGCCGCGCGACCAGGCTGTCCTCGCCCGGCGCGGCATGTTCGGTCAGCGACACGACGCCCCACGGCACGCTGATCCAGTCGTGGATCTTTACGTCATGGTCCGACACGTCGACGTGCATCAGTTCGGTCGAGCCGCCGCCGATGTCGAAGATCAGCGCCGGCCCTTCGCCCGGTTCCATCAGATTGTGGCAGCCGAGCGCGGCGAGTCGCGCCTCTTCGGCCGCGGAAATGATGTCGAGGACGATGCCGGTCTCGCGCCGCACCCGCGCCGCGAGTTCGGCGCCGTTCACCGCACGGCGGCACGCCTCGGTCGCGACCGCGCGCGACAGGGTGACGTGGCGGCGGCGCAGCTTGTCGGCGCAGATGGCGAGTGCGGCGACGGTGCGGTCCATCGCCGCGTCGCTGATCCGTCCGGTCGCGTGCAATCCTTCGCCCAGCCGGACGATCCGCGAAAAAGCGTCGATCACGACGAGTTCGCCCTCGTGCGGGCGGGCGATCAGCAACCGGCAATTGTTGGTGCCAAGGTCGATCGCGGCATAGCTGCGGGGCCGTATGACCGGCACCGGGCGGGGCGGAGTCTCCCCTTTCTGTCTTCGGCTCGCCGGCGGGCCCATCTTCGAACCCGGCCGCGGCGATCGCCCTGAAGGCGCTGCCATTTGCCGCATGGCTATGTTGACCTGTCTCTGACTCACGCGTCCGCCGTTTTGCGGACGTGCACTTGCGTGCGAACCTAGGCCCCGGCGGGCGCGATGGCAAGTCCGCCCGCCGATAGCAAAGCCCCGTCCGGCGCGGGCCGGACGGGGCGAAAGGGGGAGAGTCTTTTATTGGGGGTCGGGTCTGCCTTGATGGCGGCAGCCGTCATTCCCCTTTAACGGGCGGGTTCTTAACGGCGGCAACCGTCATTCCCCTTGTCGATGGCGCGTCCGGCGATGGCGCCGACGGCGCCGCCGATGATCGTGCCGACGGTGCGGTCGCCGCGGCCGGCGATCTCGTGACCGGCCAGGCCGCCGGCGATCGCGCCGATGATCGTGCCGCCGGTGCCGTTGTCGCACTGGCGATAATTGCGGTAGTTGCGATTATCACGGCGGTCATAGTTGCGGTAATCGCGGCGATCGTAATTGCGATAGTCGCGGCGGTCATAGCGGCGGTTGTCGCGATTGTAGCGCGCGTCATAGCTCGAATAGCCGTCGCGGCTGTAATATCCGTTCTGCGCCGCGGCGGGCGTCGCAAGGCCCAGCGTCGCGGTGGACATCAGGGCGGCGATCGAGAGGGTCACCATCTTTTTCATCGTCGTTCTCCTTCTTTCGTCGTCAGGCCCTTGGGGGCTGTGGATCGATGATGCCCTTCTGCCCGATTCGCTTTGAGTGAAGCCTGAACATCGCTGTCGGCTGCCGTTCATCTTGCGGCGGCCGGACGCGCGTCCTATCGCCGCGCCGATGCGCCGCCTCCTTTTCGCCGCCCTGATCTTCGTCGCGCTCGGCCCCGTGCCCGGGACGCAGCAGCGCTTTCCGGTGGCCGATCTCACCTCGCAGCAGGTCGCCGCGCGCCCGCTCCGCTATCCGGCGGGACAGGCTGGGATGCTGCGCTTCGTGCGCGGCTGGCGCCTCGTCAGTCCGAACGATGCTTTCGGTGGATTTTCGGCGCTCGCGATCCTCGGTCCCGATCGGTTCCAGCTTGTTTCCGACAATGGCTATTGGGCGCGGCTGACGATCGCCGCAGGCGGCGCGGTATCGGATGCGCGCATCGCGATGCTGCCGCTCGGCGGCGCTCCGTCGCAGCGCAAGTCGCAGCGCGACGTCGAATCGATGGCGTTCGATCCCGCGAGCGGCAAAAGCTGGGTGGCGCTCGAGGGGCTCAACCAGGTCTGGCGGCTCGACCCGGCACTCGGCCGCATCGAATCGCGCGCGCGCCTGCCGCGGCCGTCCTGGCCGGCCAATCGCGGACCCGAGGCGATGGTCCGCCTCGCGGGCGGGCGCACCGTCATCTTCTCCGAAGACGCCGACGACGATCCGCGCGGCCGCGAGGCGCTGCTCTTTACCGGCGATCCCGCCGAGCCGGGGACGAAGGCGGTTCGCTTCTTCTATGATTCACAAGGGAAAGGGCTGGTCAGCGACGCCGCGGCGCTGCCCGACGGGCGCATCCTGCTCGTCCACCGCCGGCTCGGGCTCGATCCCGTCTTCACGACGATCCTTGGCGTCGTCGATCCCGCCGCGATCCGGCCGGGCGCGCGGCTGACCTCGCGGACGATCGGCCGCGTGCCCGCCGCGCTCGCCGACAATTACGAAGGCGCGGCGGTCGAACGCCGCGGCGGGCGCACCTTCCTGTGGCTCGTCTCGGACAATAATTTCAACAGCTGGCAGCGCAGCCTGCTCGTCGAGTTCGAGCTTGTCGGCCTGCCGGACAGCAAAAAGGCGGCGCCGTAAACCGGGCCGCCTTCTGCAACAGGAATGCGGTGGAAGCTCAGGCGGCCTTTTCGGCCAGCTTCTTCGCGACGTCCTTCTTGACCTTGCGGGCGTTCGCCGAAAGCTGGTCGTCGCCGGCCTTGAGCAGCCAGTTGTCGAGGCCGCCATTATGCTCGACCGTGCGCAGGCCGTGGGTCGACACGCGCAGCTTCACGCCCTTGCCGAGGGCGTCCGACAGCAAGGTCACATTCTGCAGATTGGGCAGAAAGGTGCGCTTGGTCTTGTTGTTGGCGTGGCTGACATTGTGGCCAACCTGGCGGCCCTTGCCGGTCAGTTCGCAAATGCGCGACATGATCTTCTTCCTCGAATCAATGGGCGGCGTCCGGGGTGGGCCAGAAGGCACCGAAAGGACCGGATGGGCCGGGAAAGGCGCGCGCTTATCGGCTTGCAGGAGATTCGTCAAGCGCATAGGCGGGATTATGGCCGCAAACTTCCCCCTTCCCGCGCCGATGCGCCGCGCGCTCGACCTCGCGCGCATCGCGGCGGAGTGGGGCGAAGTGCCCGTCGGCGCGGTAATCGTCAAGGACGGGCAGATCATCGCCGAAGGTCACAACCGTCCGCGCGAATCGCACGACCCGACCGCGCACGCCGAAATCGTCGCGATTCGCGCCGCCGCGGCCAAGCTCGGCAACGAGCGCCTCGACGGCTGCGACCTCTATGTCACGCTCGAACCCTGCGCGATGTGCGCGGGCGCGATCGCCCACGCGCGAATCGCGCGTCTCTATTACGGCGCCGACGATCCCAAGGGCGGTGCGGTGGCCCACGGCCCGCGCCTCTTCGCGCAGCCGACCGTCCACCACCGCCCCGAAATCTATGACGCGATCGGCGCGGGCGAAGCGGCGGGGTTGCTGAAGGATTTCTTCGCGGCGCGGCGTTAATCGCCCAGCATCGCTTCCACCCACGCCGGCACCAGCGCCGTCGCCGGTCCCTGCCGCGCTTCGTCGAACCAGTGGCTCCCCTCGCTCGGCTCCATATTGAGCTCGAGCGTCCGCGCGCCCGAGGCGCGCGCTTCGCGGACGAAGCCCGCGGCGGGATAGACCGCGCCCGAAGTGCCGATCGACACGAACAGGTCGGCGCGATTGATGGCGTGATAGATTTCGTCCATCCGGTACGGCATCTCGCCGAACCAGACGATGTCGGGGCGCAGACTCCCCGCCGCCTGGCACGCCGGGCAGGCGGGGCGACCCAGCAGCGGCCCGGCCCACGGCACCCGCGCGTCGCAGGTCGTGCACCAGGCGTTCAGATGCTCGCCGTGCATGTGGATCAGCCGCTTCGCCCCCGCGCGTTCGTGCAGGTCGTCGACATTCTGGGTGACGATCAGCAGCTCGCCCGGCCACTCGGCGTCGAGCTGCGCCAGCGCGCGATGCGCCGCATTGGGCTGCTTGGTCTGAATGCCCTCGCGCCGCTGATCGTAAAAGCGCAGCACCAGGTCGGGATCGCGCGCGAACGCCTCGGGGGTCGCGACATCCTCGACGCGATGCTGTTCCCACAGGCCCCCGGCGTCGCGAAACGTGTCGATCCCGCTTTCGGCCGACACACCCGCGCCGGTCAGGATCACGATATTCTGAATAGTCTTCATGGACCTCCCATATCCGTTCGCATCGCGCGAAGTCGAGATGCCGGTGCTGATCCATATCTCTTCGTCACCCCGGACTTGATCCGGGGTCCCGCTTTTCCGGTGTCGCTGAGCGGGGCCCCGGATCAAGTCCGGGGTGACAGGGGCGAAAGCCGAACCGCATCTCGACTTCACGCGACCCGCGGGTCTAAGGGGAGAATGGATAGGGGACAGCGAGTCATGACCAGCATCGGCATTATCGGCAGCGAAGGGCGGATGGGCGTCGCGCTCGCCGCCGCGATTTCCGAGGCGGGGCAGCGCAGTTGCGGCATCGACAAGGGCGGCAATGTCGCAAAGCTCGCCGCGGCCGCCGATGTGCTCGTCGATTTTTCCTCGCCAAAGGCGCTCGAGGCGACGCTCGACGCCTGCGTCGCCGCCAAGACCCCGATCGTCGTCGGCACCACCGGGATCGAGGAGCGCCACCATTATCTGATCGACGATGCCGCGAAGGATATCGCGGTGCTCCAGACCGGCAACACCTCGCTCGGCGTCACTTTGCTCGCGCATCTGGTGCGCGAGGCGGCGTCGCGGCTCGATGCCGACTGGGATATCGAGATCGTCGAGATGCATCACCGCAACAAGGTCGACGCGCCGAGCGGCACCGCGCTGCTGCTCGGACAGGCGGCGGCCGAGGGGCGGGGGATCGACCTTGCGAAATGCTCCGAACGCGGCCGCGACGGCGTCACCGGCGCGCGCGGCCACGGCAAGATCGGCTTCGCGAGCCTGCGCGGCGGCACGGTCGCGGGCGATCACGACGTGATCTTCGCGGGGCCGGAGGAGATGATCACCCTCGGGCACCGCGCCGAGAACCGCATGATCTTCGCGCGCGGCGCGGTGAAGGCGGCACTATGGCTGGTCCGCCAGAAGCCGGGGCGCTACACGATGCCGCAGGTGCTCGGGCTCTGAACCCGGCGAACATGGGGGAAAGACAGATGGCGTTCGATCCGGCGACCGCAACCAAAGCCTATATCGACGGCCTCGGCCCGGCGGCGCTCGCCAAGGCCGAGGCGTATACCACCGGCAACGAATGGCTGCTGCTCTGGGGGCTCGTCGTCTCGGCGGTCGTCACCTTTCTCTTCGTCCGCCTGCGCATCCTCGACTGGATCGACGCGCGGCTCGCGAAACGCGGCTGGGCGCTGCGCACGTGGCTGCTCTGCGCCGCCTTCTTCCTGCTCTCGACGATCCTCACCCTGCCGTGGGACATCTACACCGGCTGGGGGCGCGAAACTGCCTATGGCCGCACCAGCCAGCCGCTCGCCGACTGGCTCGGCCAGTCGGCGATCTCGACCCTGCTCACCGCGCTGCTCGGCGGGCTTTTCTTCCTTGGCGTCTATGCGCTGATCCGCCGCACCGGGCGGCGCTGGTGGATATGGTCGGGCGGCTTCGCCGCGGCGGCGATCGCGGCTTTCCTGCTCGTCTCGCCGATCCTGATCGAGCCCTTGTTCAACGATTATAAGCCGGTTCCCGCCGGACCGGTGCGCGATGCGCTGGTCGAGATGGCGGCGAAGGCCGACATTCCCGCCGACCGCATCTATATGTTCGACGGATCGCGCCAGTCGAACAATTTCACCGCCAACGTCTCGGGAATCGGCCATTCGGCGCGGATCGCCATTTCGGACGTCGCGCTCGGCAAGGCCTCGCTCGACGAGGTGCGCGCGGTGACGGGGCACGAGATCGGCCATTATGTGCTCGGCCATATCTGGCGGATGGTGTTCGTCTTTGCGGGACTCGCGATCCTGCTCTTCTTCGCCGCCGACCGGCTCTTTCCGCGCCTCGCGCGCTGGTTCGGCAGCGACGCGGCCATCAGCGACCCGCGCGGCTTTCCGGTCCTGATCTTCTTCCTCTCGCTCTTCGGCCTCGTCACCCTGCCGCTCACCAATACGCTGATCCGCGTCGACGAGAGCGAGGCCGATCATTATTCGCTGAAGACCGAGAACCGGCCCGACGCGCTCGCGACCGCGCTCGTCAAGACCGCCGAATATCGCAGCCCGCGCCCCGGCGCGGTCGAGGAGATCATCTTCTACGACCATCCGTCGGTCGAACGCCGCGTGCGCGCGGCGATGGACTGGAAGGCGGCGCATCCGCCGGCGACCGCACCCGCGCCGCAATGAAGAAAGCCGATATCTTCGAATTCTACCGCCGCCTCGCCGAGCTCAACCCGAGCCCGGAGACCGAGCTGGAGTTCGGCAACACCTATCAATTGCTCGTCGCGGTCGTGCTGTCGGCGCAGGCGACCGACGTGGGCGTGAACAAGGCGACGCGGAAGCTGTTTCAGGAGGTGAAGACGCCGCAGCAGATGGCCGATCTCGGCGAGGACGGCCTCAAGCAGCACATCAAGACGATCGGGCTGTTCAACGCCAAGGCGAAGAATGTCATCGCATTGAGCGACATCCTCGTGCGCGACCATGGCGGCGAGGTGCCCGCCGACCGCGATACGCTCGTCGAGCTCCCGGGGGTGGGGCGCAAGACCGCCAATGTCGTGATGAACTGCGCCTTCGGGGCGGAGACCTTCGCGGTCGACACCCACATTTTCCGCGTCGGCAACCGCACCGGCCTTGCGCCCGGCAAGACGGTGCTCGCGGTCGAGAAGAAGCTCGAAAAGGAAACCCCCGCGCCTTTCCGCGTCGGCGCGCACCACTGGCTGATCCTCCATGGCCGCTACATCTGCAAGGCGCGCACCCCCGAATGCTGGCGCTGCCCGGTGATCGACCTCTGCCGTTACAAGCCCAAGACCCCGGCGCCGAAAGCGAAGAAGGCGGCCTGATCTTCCTCCCTTCGTCACCCCGGACTTGATCCGGGGTCCCGCTTTTCCGGCGTCGCTGAGCGGGACCCCGGATCAAG
>NZ_JAOZVW010000035.1 GCF_025869345.1 Sphingopyxis sp. | reverse complement strand
AGGGTGGGGTCAGCCGATGCACGCTCTGGGTTCCCGCTTTCGCGGGAATGACGAAGAGGGGGAATGACCGCACCCCACCCGGACGCCCCTCACCCCATGATGAAGGCGTTGAGCTTGTTGCCGTCGGGGTCGCGGAAATAGCCGGCGTAAAAGCCTTCGCCGCGCGGTCCCGGGGGGCCTTCGCAGGTGCCGCCGTTGGCGAGCGCGATGTCGTAGAGGCGGTGAACCTGCTCCTTGTCCTTCGCTTCGAGCGCGACCATCACGCCATTGCCCACGGTCGCCGCCTGGCCGTCGAACGGGCGCGTGAGGCCGATGCCGGCGCCGCCGCCTTCCTTGCCCCAGGCGATGAAGCCGTCATAGTCCATCATCCGCGGCACGCCCAGCTCGCCGGCGATCGCGTCATAGAAGACCGCCGCTTTGGCGAGGTCGTTGGTGCCGAGCGTCACATAGCCGATCATCATCTCTCTCCCGACTCATGATAATGGGAACATATTAGGAACATTTACGCCGCCGCGCAAAGAAAAAGAGCGCCGAACCCGAGGGTCCGGCGCTCTTCTTTTCCAACGCGCGAAGCGCGCGGGACGATCAGCCCTTGATGCGGATCGCGATGAAGGCCGAGGGGCCGCCGCGACGCAGGATTTCGAGCAGCACCGCGTCGCGGCCCGCCTTCTTCGCATCGGCGATGACCTTGGCGAGCGCGTCGCTGGTCGTCACCGAGGCGCGGTTGGCGCTGACGATCACGTCGCCGCGGCGCAGGCCCTTGCGGCCGGCATCGCTGCTCGACGCGGCGGCGGCGATCACCAGACCCTTGGTGCCCGTATCGACGCCGATCGCGCGGGCGATGTCGGGGGTCAGCGGCTGCACGGCGAGGCCGAGCTCGTTCTGGATCGCGGTGTCGGCGCTGCCCTTCGGATCGTCGGGCATCGCCTGCTCGTCCTCGGGGTCGAACGTCGTGCCCGCGAGTTCCTCTTCCGGCGGGCGCGTGCCGATGACCGCATAGAGCGTCATCGTCTTGCCGTCGCGCACCACCTCGATCGGGATGCGCGTGCCGGGCTTGGTGTTGGCGACGATGTAGGACAGGCTCTGCGACGGCGTCACGTCCTTGCCGTTGACCTTGGTCACGACGTCGCCGCGCTTGATACCGGCCTTCGCCGCCGCGCCGTCGTCCTCGACGCGCTGGACGAATTCGCCGCGATCCTTGGGCAGGCCGAGCGCCGAGGCCAGATCCTCGCCGATCGGCGCGATGCCGATGCCGAGATAGCCGCGCTCGATCTTCTCGCCCGACCGCAGCGCGTTGATCACCGGGATCGCCGCTTCGGCGGGGATCGCGAAATTGACGCCGATGTTCGCGCCGACGGGCGAGATCAGCATATTGTTGATGCCGACGACATTGCCCTTGAGGTCGAACAGCGGCCCCCCCGAATTGCCGCGATTGATCGCAGTGTCGGTCTGGATATAGCGGTCATAGGCGCCGCCGCCGCCGAGGTTGCGCTGCACCGCCGAGATGATGCCCGCGGTCACCGTCGAGCCGAGGCCGAGCGGGTTACCGATCGCGACCACCCAGTCGCCGACGCGCGCCTTGGCGCTGTCGCCGAACTTGACGAAGGGCAGCCCCGTCGCGTCGATCTTGAGCAGCGCGAGGTCGGAGGCGACGTCGCGGCCGACGATGCGCGCCTTATATTCCTTGCCGTTGGTCAGCGTCACCGTGACCTGGTTCACCGCGTCGCCGCGCGGGCCGCCGGTGACGACATGGTTGTTGGTGACGATATAGCCGTCGTCGGAGATCAGGAAGCCCGAGCCGCCGCCCTGCTGCTCCTGCGTCACCGGCTCGCGCGTTCCCGCGAAGGGATCGAGCCGGACGCCGAGCGTCACCTCCTGCTTGGTCGAGATGTTGACCACCGCGGGCTGAAGCTGTTCGACGAGGTCGGCGAAGCTTTCGGGCGCGCCGGCGCGCGGCACCGCCTTCGCGATCTCGCTGCTCTCGTTCTGCGCAACCTGCGCGATCACCGGCGACTGGGTGACAAGCGCCAGCGCCGTGCCGCCCATCAGCAGGGCCGAAGTGATGCCATAAACATAACGCACGATCGCAAATCCTTTTCTGTTCGCGAAAACTCTGACCCCGGCGTGCCGCTATCTGCTCGGCCGTGGCTTAACGTCGTTTGAACATGAACAGACGTTGCAAGTTCCGTTCATGCCCCGAATATCTTCGTCACCCACCCTTGAAATGCCGCAGATATTCATTGTCGGGCGACAGGATCACCGACGTCGTGCCCTGGTTGTTTTCGCCCAGGAACGTCTGGCGATAGCTCTGCATCGCGCGATAGAAATCATAGAATTCGGGGTCCTTGCCGAAGCTCGCGGCATAGATGCGCGCCGCTTCGCCGTCGGCGTTGCCGCGGATGATCTGCGCTTCCTTCTGCCCCTCGGCGCGGATCGTGATCGCTTCCTGCTCGCGCGCGGTCCGCATCCGGTTATAGGCCGCCTCGAGCGTCGCGCCTTCGGGCAGGTCGGCGCGCTTGATCCGGACGTCGATGATTTCGGCGCCATATTTATTGGCCTCGCGGTTGAGCGCGATCTGGATATTGTCCATCACCTGCCCGCGTTCGGGCGACAGCAGGGTCGCGAAGGTCCGCTTGCCGAGCTCGTTGCGGAGCGACGAGCCGAGGATCGTCGCGAGTTGCTGCTGCAACCGCTCCTCGGTGCGGATCGCGGTGTACATGCGCACCGGATTGGTGATGCGGAAACGCGCGAAGGCGTCGACCTGGAGTCGCTGCTGGTCGGTCGACAGCACCTGCTGGCGTTCCATGTTCACGCCGAGGATGCGCTTGTCGATATATTGGATGCCGTCGGTGAAGGGCACGCGCAGGACGAGCCCGGCGCCCGAATGGCCGAAGCTCTCCTTCGGCTTGTAGCGGTTCACGGTGCGCTCGATCTCGCCGAAGCGGAGGATCAGCGCCTGCTTGTCCTCGGGAACGATCGCAAGCGTCTGCGACAGGATGACGAGCAGCGCGACGGTGCCGACCAGCAGGCGCAGCGGGTGGCGGAACAGGCCCTCGAACATCACTGGCCTCCCTTCGCGGCGGCCTCGGGGGCCGCGTTCGCCCGCCGCTGGACTTCGTTCAGCGGCAGATAGGGGGTCACCCCGCGCGCCTCGACGATCGTCTTGTCGATGTTCGACAACACACCCTCCATCGTTTCATAATAGAGCCGCTTGCGGGTCACGCCCGGCGCGAGCTTATACTGTTCGTAAATCTTGTCGAAGGCGGCGGTATCGCCGCGCGCGCGCTCGAGCACCTGCTGTTCATAGGCGCGCGCGAGATTGATGTCCGATTCGCGCTTCTGGCGCGCCGCAGTCACTTCCTTGAACGCTTCGTCGACCTGGCTCGGCGGGTCGGCCTGGCGGATCGCGATGCCCTGGATCGTCACCCCGGCGCGATACTGGTCGAGCAATTCCTGCATCCGCTGCTGCACCTGGCGCTCGATCTCGACGCGGCCGGGACCGATCGCCTGGACGAGGTCGAAATTGGCGACCGTCGCGCGCATCGCGCTTTCGGCAACCTCGCGGAGCGTTCCGTCGGGGTCGGCGAGCTGAAAGATATAGAGTTCGGGATCGCGGATCGACCAGCGGACCTCATAGGCGAGGTCGACGATGCTCTGGTCGCGGGTCAGCACGAAATTCTCGTCGGTCGCATTGGGCGAACCGATCTGCATCGTGCGGATCGCGCGGACATCCTCCAGCCGGATGCGCTCGATCGGCGCCGGCCAGGTGAATTTGACCCCCGGCCCGACGGTGCGCGAATAGCTGCCGAGGCGGGTGACGACGCCTTCCTTTTCGGGCGGCACGATATGAAAGGAGGAAAAGACGAACCACAGGACGACGAGCGCGCCGATGCCCCATTTCCAGACCCGCGCCGAATCGCCGAGGTTGAAGCCCCCATTGCCGCCCGAACCGCCGCCGCCGAAACTGCCGCGCCCCTTGCGCAGCAATTCGTCGAGCGCCGAGGGGCCGCGGGGTTTGCGGCCGCGCGCCGGGTCGGCGGGATCGGGGGTCACCCACGGATTGCGCGGGCCGCTGCGGTCGCCGCCGTCATCCTTGCCGCCGTCCTTCCCGCCCTTTGGGCCATTGCCCCACGGGCTGTTCGCCATCTGGCTGATCTGATGGAAAAATTGCCGCATCCCCCTCGGGAAGCGGCCCGCCATCCTGCCGTCACTTTCGTTGCTCATGCCTGCTTTTATAGGGAGGACCAGCGCGATTAACAGGGGGGCAAGAGAAAATGGCTGGCTTTCACCCGCGCCGCGCCTATCTGCGCAGGGCATGACCGATACCGCTCCCCTCGCCAGCATCGCGACCGACCTCAGCGGCGGCCGCACCTCGGGCCTCCGCTTTCTCGACGATCAGGGCACGCTCGCGATCGTCCTCGACGTCACCGGCCTCGCCGAGGGCGACCGCAAACCGCTGGAGGACAAGCTCCGCGCCGGATTGCTCGCCCGGCCCGGCGTGACCTCGGTGCGCGTCGCGATGACCGCCGAGCGCAAGGGGCTGACGCTGATCGCGGTCGGCAG
Organism: Sphingopyxis sp.; assembly: GCF_025869345.1. GTDB lineage: Bacteria > Pseudomonadota > Alphaproteobacteria > Sphingomonadales > Sphingomonadaceae > Sphingopyxis. The sequence continues at coordinate 9,241 of NZ_JAOZVW010000035.1, read as the reverse complement.
CGGCAAGGGCGGCGTCGGCAAATCGACGCTCGCCGCCAACCTCGCGGTCGCGCTGCAGCGGCGCGGGGTGAAGGTCGGGATCGTCGATGCCGACATCTATGGTCCCTCGCAGCCGCGGCTGATGGACAGCGAGGGCGTGAAACCCGAAGCGCGCGGATCGAAGCTCGTCCCCGTTCCCAACGCCTATGGCGTGCCGATGCTCTCGACCGGGCAGATCGCCGCGCCGGGGCAGGCGATCGCCTGGCGCGGGCCGATGGCGGGCAAGGCGCTCGAACAGCTCGTCGATGCGAGCTGGGGCGACGTCGACACGCTGATCGTCGACCTGCCGCCGGGCACCGGCGACGTCCAGCTGACGATGATCCAGAAGCACAAGCCCGCGGGTGCGGTCATCGTCTCGACCCCGCAAGACCTCGCGCTGATGGACGCGACGCGCGCGATCAGCTTTTTCGAGCAGGCCGACGTGCCGCTGATCGGGCTGGTCGAGAATATGGCGGGCTATGCCTGCCCGCATTGCGGCGAGGTCAGCGATCCGTTCGGCAGCGGCGGCGCCGAGGCGGCGGCGAAGACGATGGGGCTCGCGTTTCTGGGCCGCGTGCCGCTGTCGATGGGGCTGCGCCTCGCGAGCGACGGCGGCGTGCCGCCGGCGGCGGGAACCGACCCGCTCGGCGAGCCGTTCCACGCGATAGCGGCGAAGATCGCCGACTGGCTCGCGGCAAGAAAGGGCAAATAATGGCGATCAACGACGAGGGTGAAATCCGCGAACTGCTCGGGCATCCGCGCCGCATCGCCGTCGTCGGCGCCTCGCCCAATCCGGCGCGCGCCTCGAACGAGGTGCTCGCCTTCCTGATCTGGCAGGGGCACGATGTGATCGCGGTGAACCCCGGCCATGCCGGCAAGACGATCCACGGCGCGCCCGTCGTCGCGACCCTCGCCGATGTCGAGCCACCCGCCGAGATCGTCGACATCTTCCGCAACAGCGCCGACGCCGGCACGGCGGTCGACGAGGCGATCGTCCATGGCGCGAAGGCGGTGTGGATGCAGATCGGGGTGATCGATCCGGCCGCGGCGCAGCGCGCCGAGGCGGCGGGGCTGGCGGTGGTGATGGACCGCTGTCCGAAGGTCGAGATTCCGCGGCTGGGGCTGCTGCGTTAGGCTCTTTTCAATCGTCATTGCGAGCGAAGCGAAGCAATCCAGAGCGGTTTACGCCACTCTGGATTGCTTCGCTTCGCTCGCAATGACGAAGCTATGGGTGGGAAAGCCTTTGCCTCCCTCAACCGCGCCGACTATCAGCGTCGGCAATGACGGGCATCAGGGACAAGGTGGGGCAAAGCGGCACGCGGCTGCCGCATGTCAGTCGCCGCCAGCTTCTCGTCGGCGCGACCGCGGCGGGCGGACTCGCGCTCGCCTGGACCTTCTGGCCACGCGACTATGAGCCCAATCTCGCTGCGGCGCGCGGCGAGCATGTCTTCAACGCTTTCCTCAAGATCGGCGAGGACGGTCATATCGCGATGGTCGTCCCGCAATGCGAGATGGGCCAGGGCGTCACCACGCTGCTGCCGCAGATCATGGCCGACGAGCTCGGCGCCGACTGGCGGACGATCGCGGTCGAGACCGCGCCGATCAATCCGCTCTACACCAACACTTTGGTCGTCGACGAAGACAGCGCGGTCTTTACCCCGCGGCGTCTCGTCCCCGATTTCGTGTCCGACGTGCGCGGCTGGGCGCGGCGCGAGTGGGCAGTGCGCCACGCGGTGATGCTGACCGCGAACAGCTCGTCGGTGCGGATGTTCGAGGGGCCGTGCCGCGACGCCGCGGCGCAGGCGCGCGCGCTGCTGATGATGGCGGCGGCGCGGCGCTGGGACGCCGACTGGCAGCAATGCGATACCGAGGGCGGCTTCGTCACCTTCGGCAAGAAGAAGCTGCGTTTCGGCGATGTCGCCGCCGCCGCCGCGCTGCTCGAACCGCCCGCCGAGCCCGTCTATCGCGCCAGCAGCGCCGACCCGCTCTACGGCAAGGAACTGACGCGGCTCGACCTGCCGTCGAAGGTCGACGGGTCGGCCAATTATGCCGGCGACATCCGCCTGCCCGACATGGTCTTCGCCGCGATCCGGCAGGGGCCGCTCGGCGCGACGCGGCTCAAGAGCATCGACCGCAAGGCGGGGATGAAATCGCCCGGCCTGCTCCACATCGTCGAGCATGAGCGCTGGTTCGCAGCCGTCGCGCGCAACTGGTGGGCGGCGAACCGCGCGCTCGACCATTTCGCGCCGGTGTTCGAGACTGCGGGAACGCCCATCTCCTCCGATCGAATCGACAAGGTGCTCGCGGCGGCACTCAAGGCCGACGGCTATCGCATCGTCCGGAACGGCGACGTCGCCGAGGCGATGGAGGGGCGGACGAAGGTTTCGGCGCATTATGCCGTCGCCCCCGCGCTCCACGCGCCGATCGAGACACGCACCGCGACCGCCGCGCCCGATCGCGGGCGGCTGCGCGTCTGGGTCGCGACGCAGGCCCCCGCGCAATGCCGCGACGCGATCGCGGCGGCGACCGGCCTGTCGCCATCCGACGTCACGCTGTTCCCGATGATGGCGGGGGGCTCGTTCGACGCCTGCCTCGACCACAGCGCCGCGGTGCAGGCGGCGATCATCGCATTGCATATCAAACGCCCGGTCCAGCTCGCCTGGTCGCGCGCCGAAGAGATCATGCGCGACATCCCGCGTGCGCCGGCGCGCGCCAAGATGATCGCGACGCTCAACGCCGCGGGCGGCATCGACGCGCTGGTCGCGCGCATCGCGGTGCCGCCGACCAATCACGAGGTCCGCGCCCGCCTGTTCGACAATACGCCCGCCGACATCGCGCAGCGCGACGCCGCGGGCGCACCCGACGCCGTCGCGGTCGAGGGGCTGGCGCGCGCCTATGACATCCGCCATTTCGCGGTCGATCATTGCCCGGCCGACATCGGGCTCCCGACCGCGCGCTGGCGCGGCAACGCCGACAGCTATACCGCCTTCTTCACCGAATGCTTCGTCGACGAAATGGCGGCGCGCGCGGGGTCGGACGCGCTTTCCTATCGCATGGCGATGCTCGGCAAGTCGCCCCTGCTCGCGCGCTGCCTGCTCACCGCGACCAGCCTCGCGGGCTGGGAGGGCGGCCTGTCGGGCACCGCGCAGGGCCTCGCCTGTCATTCGATGCGCGGCAGCCATATCGCGCTGGTCGCGACCGCGCGGCCGAGCGAACGCGGGCTGCAGGTCGAACAGCTCGTCGCGGTCGTCGATGCCGGGCGGCTGGTGAACCCCGCGATCGCGCGCCAGCAGGTCGAGGGCGGGCTGGTCTTCGGCCTCGCCGCCGCCGTCGGAGCGACGACCGATTATGAGGGCGGCCTCGCGACCGCGCGCAAGTTCGGCCAGCTCGGCCTGCCGCACCTCGCGCAAATCCCGGAAATTTTGATCGAATTCGTCGACAGCGACCGCGATCCCGGCGGGCTCGGCGAAATCGGCGTCCCCGCCGTCGCGCCCGCCATCGCCAATGCGATGTTCGCCGCGACCGGGCACCGCATCCGCCGCCTGCCGCTGTCGGCGCAGCCGCTCTGATGCCCAGCATCGGCGTCCTGCTCGTCAACCTCGGCACCCCCGACGCGCCGACGCCCGCGTCGGTGCGCCGCTATCTCGCCGAATTTCTGTCCGACCGCCGCGTCGTCGAGATTCCCGCGCTGCTGTGGCAGCCGATCCTGCGCGGCGCCATCCTGCCGACGCGGCCGCGCAAATCGGCCGAGGCCTATGCACAGATCTGGACCGACGAAGGCTCGCCGCTCGCCGCGATCACCCGCCGCCAGACGGCGGCCTTGCAAGCCGCGCTCGGCGCAGACGTCCATGTCGCCTATGCAATGCGCTATGGCGAACCCGCGATCGGCGCGGCGATCGACGCGCTGATGGCCGCGGGATGCCGCCGCATCCTGATCGCGCCGCTCTATCCCCAATATTGCGCCGCGACGACCGCCACCGCCGTCGATGCCGTCGCCGCGCATCTCGGGGCGCTGCGCGAGCAGCCCGCGCTGCGCTTTCTGCCGCCCTATCCCGCCGACCCCGCCTATATCAGCGCGCTCGCAGCGTCGGTCGAGGCGGGGCTCACCGCGCTCGATTTCGCCCCCGACACGCTAGTCGCAAGCTTTCACGGGATGCCGGAGCGGACGCGCGCGCTCGGCGACCCCTATCACGACCAGTGCGTCCTGACCGCGCGCCTGCTCGCCGAGGCGCTCGGCCGCCCGGTCGAGGTCGCGTTCCAGTCGCGCTTCGGCCGCGCCAAATGGCTGGAGCCTGCGACCGACGCGACGCTCGCGCGGCTCGGCCGCGAAGGCCGCAGCGTCGCCATTCTCGCCCCCGGCTTCGCCGCCGACTGCCTCGAAACGCTCGAGGAACTGGCGATTCGCGGCAAGGCGGGGTTCGAGGCGGCGGGCGGGCGGCATTTCGCCTATATCCCCTGCCTGAACGACGGCGCGGCGGGGATGGCGATGCTCGAAACCCTCGTCCGCCGCGAACTCGCCGGATGGATATGAATCCGCGCCTTCACTTACCTCCTTTTTAACTCTTTATAATAGACTTGGCATCTGGCGGCGCCGGGTCTGGCCGGTGCCACGCTTTGCGAAGGGTGGATCATGAGCGATCTCGATCGGGCGGGATGGATATTGGCCGGCTTAACGGCGGCGTTCCTGTTCCTCCTGTTCGCGGCGTGGCGGGCGCGCCGTCCGCGCCCCGAACCCGCCGCGCCGAGGCTGCCGAAAATCGCGCGCGAACCGGGCGAAAGCCGCTTTTCGGGCTTCGCGCGCAAGACGAAGCCCGCGATCGAACCCGTCGAAATCGCGCCGTCGCGGCTTGCACGGATCAGCCGCGCCGCGGTCGAACGGCCGGTCGAGCCGATGCCGTTCGACGACCCCGATCCGATTGCAGAGCGACCCACCGAGGCTGAAGCAGCATCGGGGCATGAATCTGTCGATCAACCCCGATTCCCCGAGCGAAGCCGAGGGGCTCCGCCGAGCGAAGTCGAGGCGGCGGCATCGGAAGGTCTCGCTCCGCTCGAACAAGCCCCTCGGCTTCGCTCGGGGAATCGGGATGCATCCGATTTTGCACCCTCTTTGCCAGCCGAAGACCGGCTTCCCAAAACGCCCGCGATCGACGAAGCGGCGCTCGATGCCCTCGCGGCCGCGGTCGAACGGCAGGCGCATGGCGCCGATCCGGTCCCGGCCGTAACGAACGGCGTACGGCTGATGCCTCAGATTCCGCCCCGCGACGCCATCCTGCGCAAAAGCTGGATGGGCGGCCGCCCGCGCCTTCCCGTCACGGCTCCCTGGCCAATCATCGACGGCCGCGAGGGCGACTTCATCGCGCAGGTCGCCTGCGCCGACCTGCCGCCGATGCTGTGGGACGGGCTCGGCCCGCGCACCGGCTGGCTCGCCTTCTTCACCCATCCCGACAGCGGCGCGGTCACCGCGCTGCATCTAACCGAAGACGGCGCGCCGCGCGATCCGCCGCGCGCCATGGGCCCCGCCTATTTCCATGCCTTTGGAATGAAGGACGCCGGCATGGCCGCGCTGGTCGTTCGGGCCTTGCCCGAATGGCCGGTCGACCTGACCGCCGACGCCGCCGGCGCGCGCGATGCCGACGCGGCGGCGATGCTCGCGGCGGACTACGACCTCGCCGACCCCGCCTTTCATCCGTTCGACTGGCCCTCGATGCTGGCGATGGCCGAGATGCTCGAAAGCCGCGTCCTCGCGCTGCCCACCGACGGCGTGCCGCCCGCGGACGCCAATGACGAACTGGCGCAGGCGATCGCGGATGCCGCCGAGGCCAATCGCGACGCCGCCGAACGTACCGCGGAAATCGTCGCGATCATCCGCGAAAGCGCAGCTGCCGACACCGGCTTCCTGCCCAGCGATGCGACCGCGGTGATGGCGGCGCTGCATGCGATCCGCTGGACGCAGGTCGCGGCGCATCCCGACCCCGAAAGCGGCGAGGATGAAGTCGAAACGCTGGCCCTGCCGCTGACGCGGCGGCGCCCCGACGGCGACCTGTGGGTCGATGCCTATCGCGCCTTGCTGTTCGATCAGGCCCGCCATGCCTATTGCGCGAATCCCGACCGGCTCTCCGCCCCGGCGCGCGGCTTTTTTGAACCGCTGTGGCAGGCGATGGCGGCGGACGGGGTCGGCCTGATGGCCGATCGCCCGTCGCGCGCGGTAGCGGGCTTCGACGAAGAGCGCGACACGGTGCTGCTCGAACTGTCGCCGGGCGGCCTGCTCGGCCTTACGCACCCGAACGGCGCCCCGATCGTCGTCGCAATCCGCAAGGCCGATCTGGCGATGGGCGATTTTTCGCGGATGCGGGTGCTGGGGAACGATTAATCCCTTCTCTCCCTTGACGTTCCGGTCAACTTGCGGCCCGCGAATCCGCGTCTTAAGCAAGGGGCAGGACCGCTTTTGGGAGAGCATCGAACATGGCACGTATCGCAGTCGTCACGGGTGGCAGTCGCGGGATCGGGGAGGCGATCAGCCTCGCGCTTCAGAAGGCCGGCGCGACCGTCGTCGCCAACTATGCCGGCAATGACGAAAAGGCGCGCGCCTTCACCGAACGCACCGGCATCGCGGCGCGCAAGTGGGACGTCGGCGACCATCAGGCATGCATCGACAATTGCGCGGCGATCGCGGCCGAATTCGGCCCCATCGACATCGTCGTCAACAACGCCGGCATCACCCGCGACGGCACCCTCGCCCGCATGAGCTACGACGACTGGCACGATGTGATGCGCGTCAACCTCGGCGGCTGCTTCAACATGGCAAAGGCTTGCTTCCCGGGGATGGTCGAGCGCGGCTGGGGCCGCATCGTCAACATCGGCTCGATCAACGGCCAGGCGGGGCAATATGGCCAGGTCAATTACGCCGCCGCCAAATCGGGCATCCACGGCTTCACCAAGGCGCTGGCGCAGGAAGGCGCCAAGAAGGGCGTGACGGTCAACGCGATCGCGCCGGGCTATATCGACACCGACATGGTCGCCGCGGTGCCCGCGCCGGTGCTCGAAAAGATCGTCGCGAAGATCCCGGTCGGCCGCCTGGGCCAGGCCGAGGAAATCGCGCGCGGCGTGGCGTTCCTGTGCAGCGAGAATGCAGGCTTCGTCACCGGATCGACGATGAGCATCAACGGCGGGCAGCATATGTATTAACGGCGGCAGGCGCGCAACGAAGGCGTTCGCAACGCGGACGGCAAGTTAGGCGCCGATGCCGCGAAGCGGCAGCCGCCGGCTCGGCCAGCGGGGCGGCGATCGGAAGGATCGCCGAACCCGTCTGACGTCATGGCGACGGCTTTGCCGTCGCCGCCAAGCGCAGCGCCGGCTCGACAATCCCTCGACTTGGCGCAATGCGAACGGCAGATAAGGGGGATGGATGATCCCGCCCCGCTCCACCCGCCCGTCAAACGCTCGGTCACCATTGCCGGTCATCCCACTTCGATCAGCCTCGAACCGATGTTCTGGGACGCGCTCGAAGACGAGGCCCGGCGGCAGGCCTTGCCGGTCAACGCCCTCGTCGCGCGGATCGACGTCGAGCGGATGGAGGCGGACGATCCGCCCAACCTGACCTCAGCGATCCGCCAATGGCTATGGCGGCGGCGAGGGGCGGAGGAATGAGCCGGCTTTCGGACAGCATCGGCTTTGATCCGGCCACATTGGCCTTCTATACCAAGGAAGCGCCCGACTATGCCGCAAGCGGCCCCGGCGGTGTCAGCCGGTGGCTCGCCTCCTTCCTCGGCCATTTGCCCGACGGTTCGCGCATTCTCGAATTGGGGTGCGGCAGCGGCCGCGACGCCGAAGCGATGATCGCGGCGGGACATGATGTCGATGCGACCGACGGCACCCCCGAAATGGCCGCGCTCGCCAGCACGCGCCTCGGCCGCACCGTGCGCGTCATGCGCTTCGACGCGTTGGATGCACATGAAGCCTATGATGCCGTCTGGGCGCATGCCTGCCTGCTACACGTTCCCTTTCCCGCGCTGCCCGGCATATTGACGCGTGTGTTCCGCGCGCTCAGGCCCGGCGGCGTTCATTTCGCGACTTACAAGGGCGGCGGGACCGCCGGGCGCGATGCGGCGGGACGCTATTTCAATTATCCAGACGCCGGGTCCCTCCGCGCCGCCTATGAAGCCGCCGCGCCTTGGCAGATCAGCGCGATCGAAGATTATGTCGGCGGCGGATATGATGGCCGCCAGGGGCCCTGGCTCGCAATCAGCGTCCGGCGGCCAGACGATTGACCGCACCCGCCACCGCCCGCCCGAACGCTGCGCCCTTGTCGGGCGCGTGGTGCAGGAACAGCGAGGGTTCGATCAGTTCGAGTTCGATGATGCGGAGCGAGCCCGCAGCATCGCCGACCATATCGACGCGCGCATAGATCGGGGCGGCGGGCGCCGCGGCGAGCGCAGCGGCGGCGAGATCGCGGGCGGCGGGGGTGGCGTCCCAGTCGCTCTCGCGTCCGCCGAACTGTTCCTGGACGCGAAAGTCGCCCGCGGCGGGACGCTTGACGATCGCGTGGCTGAAGCAGCCGTCGAAGAAGAAGAGCGACATCTCGCCCTCCGCCAATATCCCCGGCATCAGCGGCTGGACGAGGCGGCGGCGGCCGAGCGCATCCGCCGGGATCGCCGCGCCGGGCGCGAGACGATGGGTGCCGTCGGCGCCGCCTGAAATGGCGGGCTTGATCACCACTTCTTCAGCGCCGAGCGCGGCGCGCGCTTCGGCAAGGCCCGCTTCGTCCAGCGCCGCAACCTCAACCGTCGGCACCACCGCGACGCCTTTCGCGCCGAGTTCGGCGAGATAGGCCTTGTCGCTGTTCCAGCGCAGCACCGGCACCGGATTGGCGACCGGCAAGCCCGCCGCCTCCAGCCGGTCGAGCAGGCCGTACCAGGCCGCGACATCGCGCTGATAGCCCCAGGCGAAGAGCGGCAGGATCAGGTCGAAGCCCGCAAGGTCGCCGGGATCGGTCCACGGCCGCTGCTCGACGGCCAGCCCAGCGGCGGTCAGCGCCGCCGCCTTGCGCGCGAAAGCGGGCTGCCATCTTTCGTTGTAATCGGGCACCGGGACGAGGATCGCGACGCGCGGCTGAAAGGGCATGAGGGAAACTTCCTATAGCCCCTCCCCTTCAGGGGAGGGGTTGGGGTGGGGGCCATCGGCCTTGCGCACGGCCGATGCCCCCCACCCGCTGCGACTAGCCAGC
>NZ_JAOZVW010000034.1 GCF_025869345.1 Sphingopyxis sp. | reverse complement strand
GCGAGATATTCGGCGAAATGGGGTCTCATCTTTGCGATCCAGGCAAAGCCGTTTGCAGCAGGCTCCGGCTTATCGCCGGCCCCGGACACTCGCATATTCGCGGCGTTCACACAGCGGCGGCACCCCGTCGGCATGCAAGCATCGCGGCCAATCGGGCAGGCGTTCCATCTCGCAAGCAAGGTCAGCGATCATGGAGATATCGAAATACGCCCGGGCGAGACGTCGCGCATAACCGGTTCCGCATCGATCTTCATCGTATCGACGTTCGGCCTCCGGGAGGACGAGCACTGTTATCTAATACAAACGTATATCGACAAGGCAGAATCATGAAAGTCCTCACAGACAAGATCCTCTCGCAGTCCGCCTATACGGCGGAAATCGACATTCCTCTTGAAAAGGTCGACATCGCCGAGTGGTTGTTCACGCTACCGGAGGCGGAATATCTGCGCTGCTGCCCGCCCGACCACATCGGCTCCGGCGTCACCACGACGGACGATGGCCGCCGCATGGTAATCAATGTCGAGATGATCGGCACTGGACTGGTGATCCAGCACTACATTGCCGAAGAAGCGACGCCCAGTTACTGCCGGATGAACTCGATCTCCGACGTGTTCACCCCCGTGGGACGCACGCAGGTAAACGTGATCTGGGAGCTGATCGCTGAGGCCATCGAAGGCGAGCGCACCCGCTATACCAACCGTGTCACCTCGCACCCGACTGACGTGTTCATGGACTTCGTCGTTGCGCACGGCCAGACCTTCGAGCAGGCGGCCGTTGCCCGGCAGGAAGCCGGTGGCGACCACAACCGCCGCGAGACGCCGCTCTTCGCCGCCAGCATCGCCCGCCGCGCCCTCGCCAAGGCCGACGCGAAATGAAGGCGGTCACGTTCGACGATTTCGGTGCGGCGGACGTCCTCCGCCTCACCGACGCGCCCATGCCGGAGGTCCGCCTCGGCGATCTCCTGGTCAAGGTGCACGCGGCAGGCGTCAACCGCGCCGATCTTCTGCAGCGCCAGGGCTATTATGGCCGCCAGAGCTATGGCGAGAGCGACCTGCTCGGGCTGGAAGTGGCCGGCGAGGTGGTTGCGGTCGGCAGCGATGTCACCGACATCCGGCCGGGCGAGCGGGTGATGGGAATCGTCGGCGGCGGCGCCTATGCCGAATTCGCCCGCGTCGACCGCGCCATGGCGGTGCGCATTCCCGAGCACCTCGACTATCTCGGGGCGGCGGCGGTCATGGAATCCTTCGTCACCGCCTGGGAAGCCGCCGTGCATCTGGGCGGGACAACCAAGGGGACGGCCGTGCTCATCCACGCGGCTGCGGGCGGGGTGGGTTCCGCCGCCGTCGAGATCGCCCACGCGCTTGGCGCCCGGGCTTTCGCGACGGCCAATGCCGAGCGTCGCGCCGAGGTGCTGGCGCTGGGTGCCGAGGCGGTTTTCGATTATCGATCCGAGGACTTCGAGCAGGGCGTGCGCGATGCCACCGGTGAGCGCGGCGTGGACGTGATCGTCGATTTCGTCGGCGGTGATTATCTCGCTCGCAATCTGCGCAGCCTCGCCCCGGGCGGGCGCCTCGTCCAGGTCGGTCTGCTCGGAGGGCAGGACACCGCCAGCATCCCGCTCGCCCTCCTGCTGCACAACCACCTGCGCCTCATCGGCACGGTGATGAAATCGCGAACCGTGGAGGAGAAGCGCGCCATGGTCCGGCGCTTCGCGGAAAGCGCGCTTCCGATGTTCGCCGATGGCCGGCTGAAACCGCTGGTCGGCAAGGTCTTCCATCTCGCGCAGGCGCCCGAGGCGCATCGCGCGATGGAAGCGGGCGGCGGGTTTGGGAAGATTGTGCTCAAGGTGACCGCGTGAAGCACGGCGGCGTGCTCCGCCTCGCGCCGTGGCCGTTGCCAGATTAATGGCCGAGATGGCGGCGCAAAGCGGACGTCTCGGTTA
>NZ_JAOZVW010000033.1 GCF_025869345.1 Sphingopyxis sp. | reverse complement strand
GCGGCGTAGGCAGCCTCTCCCATCGTCATTACGAGCGCAGCGAAGCAATCCAGAGAGACGTACACCGCTCTGGATTGCTTCGCTACGCTCGCAATGACGATTTACGCCAAAGCCGCGTCCGCTCCCATCAGCGCCGGGAAGAACCCCTCATGCGCCGCGCGCAGCTCGGCCAGCGTCACTTGATGGTCGCTCTCGGGCAGTTCGAAGACGATGCGGTCCTTGATCGTGCGGCCGAGCGGGTCGACCGGCACGTCGGCGCGGTTCGCGGCATCGAGGAAGTCGGCGAGGCAGGTGTCGCAGACGGTGACCAGATACAGCCCCTGATCCTCGCCGAAGAAGCTTTCGGCGATGCCGAACGGTTGTTCCTCGCTGACCAGCACGCCGATGTCCGACTTCAGCGCCATTTCGGCGAGCGTCACCGCGACGCCGCCGTCCGACACGTCGTGGCAGGCGGTGATCCAGCCCGCATTGATTGCGTGGCGGATGAAATCGCCGGTGCGCTTTTCGGCGCGCAGGTCGACGGGCGGCGGCGGCCCTTCCTCGCGGCCGTGGATTTCGCGCAGCCATACCGACTGGCCGAGATGGCCAGCGCGTTCGCCGACCGCGAGCACGATGTCGCCGGTGCGCTTGAAGCCGATGCCGACCGCTTTGGTCAGGTCGTCGATCACCCCGACGCCGCCGATCGCGGGAGTCGGCAGGATCGCGCTGCCGCCGCCGGTCGCCTTGCTCTCGTTATAGAGGCTGACGTTGCCCGACACGATCGGATAGTCGAGCGCGCGGCACGCCTGGCCCATGCCGTCGAGGCAGCCCACGATCTGCCCCATGATCTCGGGCCGCTGCGGGTTGGCGAAATTGAGGCAGTTGGTGATCGCGAGCGGGGTCGCGCCGACCGCGCTGATGTTGCGCCACGTTTCGGCGACCGCCTGTTTGCCGCCCTCGACCGGGTCGGCATAGCAATAGCGCGGGGTGCAGTCGGTGCTCATCGCGAGCGCGCGGTTGGTGCCGTGGATGCGGACGAGCGCCGCGTCGCCGCCGGTCTGCACCGTGTCGGCGCCGACCTGGCTGTCGTACTGCTCCCAGATCCAGCGGCGGCTGGCGATGTCGGGCGAACCCATCAGCGTCCTGAGGTCGGCGGCGACGTCCTTTGTCTCGGGCACGTTCGTCAGCGGCGCGGGGCTGGGCGTCGGGACGTGCGGGCGGTCATAGAGCGGCGCGTCGTCGGCGAGCGGGGCGAGCGGGATGTCGCAGACGATCTCGCCCTTATGCTCCAGCACCATGCGGCCGGTGTCGGTGACGGTGCCGATCACGGCGAAGTCGAGTTCCCATTTGTGGAAGATCGCGGCGGCGAAATCCTCAGCGCCGGGCTTCAGGACCATCAGCATCCGTTCCTGCGATTCGGACAGCATCATCTCATAGGCCGTCATGCCGGTCTCGCGCTGCGGCACATCGTCCATCTTCAGGTGCAGCCCGACGCCGCCCTTCGACGCCATCTCGACCGAGGAGGAGGTCAGGCCCGCGGCGCCCATGTCCTGGATCGCGACGATCGCGTCCGACGCCATCAGTTCGAGGCACGCCTCGATCAGCAATTTTTCGGTGAAGGGATCGCCGACCTGCACGGTCGGGCGCTTTTCCTCGGCATCCTCGCCGAAATCGGCCGACGCCATCGTCGCGCCGTGGATGCCGTCGCGGCCGGTCTTCGACCCGACATAGACGATCGGATTGCCGACTCCGCTCGCGGCCGAATAGAAAATCCTGTCCTGCTCGGCGACGCCGACGGTCATCGCGTTGACGAGGATATTGCCGTCATAGGCCTTGTGGAAATTGACCTCGCCGCCGACCGTGGGCACGCCGACGCAATTGCCGTAGCCGCCGATGCCGTGGACGACGCCCGAGATGAGGTGCTTCATCTTCGGATGATCGGGCCGCCCGAAGCGCAGCGCGTTGAGGTTCGCGACCGGACGCGCGCCCATGGTGAACACGTCGCGGAGGATGCCGCCGACCCCGGTCGCCGCGCCCTGATAGGGTTCGATGTAGGACGGGTGGTTGTGGCTCTCCATCTTGAAGATGGCGGCGAGTTTCTTGCCGTCCGGGCCTTCGCCGATGTCGATGACGCCGGCATTCTCGCCGGGACCGCAGATCACCCAGGGGGCCTCGGTCGGCAGTTTTTTCAAATGGATGCGCGAGCTTTTATAGCTGCAATGCTCGGACCACATGACCGAGAAGATGCCGAGTTCGACGAGGTTCGGCTCGCGCCCGAGCGCGGCGAGGACGCGCTCATATTCTTCCGGCGAGAGGCCGTGGTCGGCGACGATCGCGGGGGTGATGACGGAGGCGGGCGCGGCTGCTGTCTGAGTCATGGCGCGCCTTTAGCCGCGCGCGCGCGATAGGAACAGACCCTTGATGGCTTTTATGCCCGGGATGGTGCGGTGACGGGTCGCCGGTTCGCCCCCGCCCACCATGCCGTGCCCGCCAGCACGGCATAGGCGGCGAGCATCGTCGCGGGGATCGCGAGCGAATAGACGGGCTCCTTCGGCCCGAACCAGTCGATCGTCTGCACCAGCGCGAGCAGCCCGGCGAGCACCCACAGCCGGATGGAGCCCGAGGGCGCCGCGGTGCGCCGCGCATAATAAAGCAGCGCGCCGAAGGTGAGCAGGATTTCCAGCGGCATTTCGGCCAGCGGATGATTCCAGAGGCCGAGCCCGAGCTTCGGCGGCGCGCCGAACAGGGTGAGGTCGGGAATATGGACGATCAGGTCGAGGAACCAGTGCGAAAGGACGACGATCGCGGCGCCGATCGCGGCCTCGCGCCGCCTGGTGCCGAACCCGACGAGCAGGCCGAAGGCGACCGCCCACAGCGCCGCGCCGAGCAGGCTGTGCGTATAGGGCATGTGGTGGAGGTCCATCGGGTTCATCGCGGTGATGCCGGGGACGATCCGCATCGCCTCGACCCCCGGGATCAGCAGCGCGGCGAAACCGATGTCGACGAGCTGTCCGGCGACGAACAAGGTGCCGAGCCCGGCCGCCTTCGGCCGCGTGGCGGCGATCAGGGCAGGGGCGAAATGGCCGATGAACATGGGGGCGATGCTATCGCGCCGCGCGGCGGCGTCAAGCCGGGACAGCGGCATGGAAAGGCGCGGCGTGATTTACCGCTCTTCGTCACCCCGGACTTGATCCGGGGTCCCGCTAGTCGCCGCCTGAAAGCGGGACCCCGGATCAAGTCCGGGGTGACGGGGGAGAAGAAATCGGCGCGACCTGACCGCACTTGACCGCGGGGGGGCGAAGGGGCCAAAGCAGGGGGCATGACGGACACCCCCGCACCGCAGATTTCCGCCCTGTCGTTCGAGGCCGCGATGGGCGAGCTCGAAACCATCGTCCGCCGGCTCGAAAGCGGCGACGTCAGCCTCGAGGAATCGGTCGCACTCTACGAACGCGGCCATGCGCTGCGCCAGCATTGTGAAGCGCGGCTCGCCGCCGCGCAGGCGCGGATCGAACAGGTCAGCCTGGGCGCCGACGGCCAGCCGGCGGGAACCACGCCCTTCGGCGAAAGCTGAGCCGGGTGGCTCTCGCCGACGGTGATACGACCCAGGCGGCGCATCTGCTGCCCGCCGCGCAGGAGGAGGTCGCCGCCGGGATCGATGCGCTGTTCGACCGGCTGCTCGCCGTCCCCGCCGACCCGCGCGCGCGCCTTTATGACGCGATGCGCCACGCCGCGATCGCGGGGGGCAAGCGGCTCCGCCCCTTGCTCGTCCGCGCCGCGGGCGATCTGTTCCACGTCGACCGCGCGTCCAGCCTGCGCGTCGGCGCGGCGGTCGAGGCGATGCATGTCTATTCGCTGATTCACGACGATCTGCCGTGCATGGACGATGACGACATGCGGCGCGGCAAGCCGACGGTTCACCGCGCCTATGACGAATCGACCGCGGTGCTCGCGGGCGATTCGCTCCACGCGCTCGCCTTCGAATGGCTGTGCGACCCCGCGACGCACGGCGACCCGTTCGTGCGTGCCGAGCTCTGCGGCGAGCTCGCGCGCGCCGCCGGACCGTCGGGCATGGCGGGCGGGCAGATGATGGACCTGGTCGCCGAGACCGCCGATTTCGACCTGCCGACCGTCACCCGGCTCCAGCAGCTCAAGACCGGCGCGCTGATCGGCTTTTCGGTCGAGGCAGGAGCGATCCTCGCGCGCGTTCCCGCCGAGGGGCGCCGGCCCCTGCGCGGCTATGCCCGCGATATCGGGCTCGCCTTCCAGATCGCCGACGACATATTGGACGTCGAGGGCGACGAGGCGCTGGCGGGCAAGGCGCTGCACAAGGACGATGCGGCGGGCAAGGCGACCTTCGTGACGCTGATGGGGCTCGACCGCGCGCGCGAACAGGCGCGGCTGCTCGTCGATCAGGCGATTGCGCATCTTGCCGGTTTCGGCGAAGAGGCGGCGCTGCTGCGCGCGATCGCGCGCTATGTGGTGGAAAGGGACCATTGATGCGGGTGGGGGTTTATCCGGGGACGTTCGATCCGATCACGCTCGGCCATATGGACATCATCCGGCGCGGCGCGAAGCTGGTCGACCGGCTGGTGATCGGAGTGACGACGAACATCACCAAATCGCCTTTGTTCGACGACGACGAGCGCATAGAGATGGTCAGGGCCGAGGTCGCGTCGATCGACGGCGATATCCGCGTCACCGGCTTCAACTCGCTGCTGATGGATTTCGCGGAGCGCGAAGGCGCCACCGTCATCGTGCGCGGGCTGCGCGCGGTCGCCGATTTCGAATATGAATATCAGATGGCGGGCATGAACCAGCAGCTCAACGACCGCATCGAGACGGTGTTCCTGATGGCCGACGTCGGCTTGCAGCCGATCGCCTCGCGCCTCGTCAAGGAAATCGCGATCTTCGGCGGCGACATCCGCAAGTTCGTGACCCCCGCGGTGCGCGATGCGGTGGTGGCGCGGATCGACGAACGCGGCGTTCGCCAGGGCGAAGCCTGACCCGGCGTATCATCCCAATCATTGAGCGTTCAGCTTTTTCCCGCTAGGTCGCGGCCTGCGGGGCGCATATTCAGATTCGACAAGAGGCCGATCCAGCATGAAACTTTCCTTCCGCCCCCTGATCCTGACGGCGATGGCGATCGGCCTCGCGGCGTCGGCCGCCGCGCAGGAGGTGCCCCCCGCGCCCGCGCCGCAAGGTAGCGAAGCCCCGCCGCCCGCGCCCGCGCCGGCCGAGCCCGCGCCGTCGCCGGTCGAGACGCCCGCTCCAGCGCCCGCTTCGACCGACGCCGCGCCTGCGGCCGAAGCGCCCGCGGTCCCGGCGATGACGCCCGACCAATATATCGGCAATCCCGAATATATGCTCGACCTCGACCTTTCGACGGGCGGGCGCGTCGTCGTCCAGCTCTATCCCAATGTCGCGCCGAACCATGTCGAGCGGCTGAAGCAACTGACCCGCGCCGGCTTCTACAACGGGATCAAGTTCCACCGCGTGATCGACGGCTTCATGGCGCAGACGGGCGACCCGACCGCGACCGGGCAGGGCGGATCGCAGCTTCCCGACCTCAAGGCCGAGTTCAACGACACGCCGCACCTGCGCGGCACGCTGTCGATGGCGCGCGCCGAAAGCCCTGACAGCGCGAACAGCCAGTTCTTCATCATGCTCCAGCCGCGCTTCAGCCTCGACCATCGCTACACCGCCTTCGGGCGCGTCGTGTCGGGGATGCAATATATCGACGCGATCCATAAGGGCGAGCCGCCCGCGGTGATGTCGCGCATCGTCCAGATGTCGGTCGCCGCCGACAACAAGCCGATGCCGCCCGCCTCGGCGCTGGTCGAGGATCAGCCGGTGGCGCCGCCCGCGGTCTCGGTCGACGAGCTCAACGCCCCGCTCAAGCGGTAACGCGCCAAGGGACGCGCTAATAGCCATGCGCGTCGACGCCTTCGATTTCGATCTGCCGCCCGAGCGTATCGCGCTCCGTCCCGCGCGCCCGCGCGATGCGGCGCGGATGCTCGTCGTCGAAGGAAGCTCCATAAGCGATCACGGCGTTCGCGACCTGCCTGCCTTGCTGCGCGCTGGCGATTGTCTCGTCTTCAACGACACCCGCGTCATCCCCGCGCAGCTCGAAGGCCGTCGCGGAGAGGCGAAGATCGGTGCTACCCTCCACAAGCGCATCGATCTCCGTCGCTGGCAGGCCTTCATCCGCAACGCGAAGCGGCTGCGCGTCGGCGAGACGGTCGATTTCGGTTCGGGGGTCGCGGCGGTCGCCGAACAGCGCCTCGCCGACGGCAGTTTCGTCCTTGCCTTTGCGGGCGACGAGCCGGTCGAACTGCTGCTCGAACGCGCGGGCACGATGCCGCTGCCGCCCTATATCGCGGGCAAGCGCGCGACCGACGACGCCGACCGCAGCGATTATCAGACGATGTTCGCCGAGAAGGACGGCGCCGTCGCGGCCCCCACGGCGGCGCTGCATTTCACCCCCGAACTTCTGGCCGCACTGGATGCGGCGGGCATCGCGACCGAGACGCTGACCCTCCACGTCGGCGCCGGCACCTTCCTGCCGGTCAAGGCCGATGACACCGACGATCATGTCATGCACGCCGAATGGGGTCGCATCGACGCCGCGACCGCCGACCGGCTGAATGCGGTGCGCGCGAAGGGCGGCCGGGTGATCGCCGTCGGCACCACCAGCCTCCGCCTGCTCGAAAGCGCGGCGCAGGACGCGGACCGCATCGCCCCGTTCGAGGGCGACACCGCGATCTTCATCACCCCCGGCTATCGTTTCAAGGCGATCGACGGGCTGATGACCAATTTCCATTTGCCGCGCTCGACGCTGTTCATGCTGGTCAGCGCGCTGATGGGGCTGGAGACGATGCAGGCCGCTTACGCCCACGCGATCGCGGGCGGCTATCGCTTCTACAGCTATGGCGACGCGAGCTTGCTGCTGCCGAAGGCGTAGACGTCCATCGCCAGCACGGCATAGGTCGTGCTGTCGTGGAGCCGTTTCGCCGCGAGGCCGTCCGCGTCGGCGCCCGCGCCCATCGCGACGAACAGCGGCAGGATATGGTCGGGCGTCGGATGATTGTCGCGGCCGTGCGGGGCGCGCTCGATCGCGTGGAGCACGTCGTCGATCGCGCCCGCCGCCAAGCGGTCCGCGATCCAGTCGGTGAAATCACTCACCCACGCCGGCGCGGGGGCGTCGATCGGCGGGCGGGTGGTGAAATAGGCGCGGAGGTTGTGCGTGATGCTCCCCGAACCGACGATCAGCACACCCTCGTCGCGCAAGGGCGCGAGCGCCTGTCCGAGCGCATAATGCCACTCGGGCGAAGCGTTCGAGGCGATCGAAAGCTGGACCACGGGAATGTCGGCAGCGGGATAGATCAGCGACAGCGGCACCCACGCGCCATGGTCGAGCCCGCGTTCGGGGTCGGCGGTGACGGTCAGGTCCTGCCCGGCGACGAGCGCGATGACGTGTTCGGCCAGCGCCGGGTCGCCCGGCGCGGGATAGCGCATCGCGAACAGTTCGTCGGGAAAACCCCCGAAATCGTGGATGGTCGGCGGCGCGGCCGAGGCGGTGACGGTCGCGCGGCCGCCCTCGAACGCTGCATCGTGATGCGCCGACACGACCAGGATCGCGCGCGGACGCGGCAGATCGGCACCCAGCCCGGCGAGGAAGGTCCGCGCCGGGCTGGGCTCGAGCGCCATCATTGGCGAGCCGTGCGAAACGAAAAGGCTCGGGAGACGGCGCATCGGATCAGGCGATCAGCTTCGCCGCGGTCCGCGCGACGCGCTCGCCCAGATAGCGCGCGCCGCCGAGGTCGGCCTCGCTCGGCTGGCGCGATCCGTCGCCGTTCGCGATCGTCGTCGCGCCATAGGGAGCGCCGCCCTTGACCTCGTCGACCCCCATCTGGCCAGCATAGCCATAGTCGAGTCCGACGATCGTCAGCCCGAAGTGGAGCAGGTTGGTGAGGATCGAGAAGAGCGTCGTCTCCTGCCCGCCGTGCTGCGTGGCCGAGGAAGTGAAGGCGGCGCCGACCTTGCCGGTCAGCTTGCCCTGCGCCCAGACGCCGCCGGCGGTGTCCCAGAAGCTCGCCATCTGGCCCGCCATGCGCCCAAAGCGCGTCGGGGTGCCGACGACGATCGCGTCGTAGTTCGCGAGTTCGTTCGGGTCGCTCAGCAGCGGGTGCGCGGTGTCGGTCTTGAAGCCCGCCGCCTGCGCCACGGCCGCCGGTGCGGTCTCGGCAACGCGGCGGATATCGACTTCGGCGCCCGCGGCGCGCGCGCCCTCGGCAACCGCGTCGGCCATCTGCTCGATATGACCATAGCTCGAATAATAGAGCACCAGAACCTTTGCCATCATGTCGTCCTTTCGTTGATGAAAACCGAAATGGGGTGGGCCGCCGCCGGGGGAGGGGGAAGGGCGGCGGCCCGGGGGAGAGGCTCAGAGGCTGTCGACCAGCACCAGTTCGGCGTCGTCGAGCGCCTCGACGGTGATCTTTCCGACATCGCGAAGCGCGATGCCGTCGCGGGGATCGGCGTCCGTGCCATTGACGCGGATGCGGCCCTTGGCGGCGACGAGGTAGGCATGGCGCCCGTCTTCGAGGTCGTAGGACACGCGCTCGCTGGCATTGACCGTTGCCGCCGCCACGCGGGCATTGGCACGGATCGGCAGCGCTTCATCGCCCTCGATCCCGCTCGCCAGCGTCACGAACTGACCCGAACGGTCGGCCTTGGGAAACTGGCGCGCGCCCCAGCCGGGGTTGCCGCCGTTCCGGTCGGGCATGATCCAGATCTGGAACAGCGTCGTTTCCTCATCCTCAAGGTTGAACTCGCTGTGCGTCACGCCCGTGCCGGCGCTCATCACCTGGACGTCGCCCGCCGCGGTGCGGCCGCTGTTGCCCATCGAATCGCGGTGCGTGATCGCGCCGCTGCGGACATAGGTGATGATTTCCATGTCGCGGTGCGGATGCGGGGGAAAGCCCGCCTGCGCCGCGATGGCATCGTCGTTCCAGACGCGCAGCGCGCCCCAGCCCATACGGCCCTCGTCATAATAGTTGGCGAACGAAAAATGATGACGGGCGTCGAGCCAGCCGTGGTTGGCGTGGCCCAGCGTGTCGAATTTGCGAATGTCGATCATCGGGCTTGTCCTTTCTCTTGCTGCCTCCGGGACTGCATGCCCGGCGGCGTTCATCTGTTGAGGACAAGATAGACGCTTGGATCGTTTCGAAAATAGCGTAGATGGAAAACCATTGTTTCTATTTTGGAGCTACAGCATGTGTAAGCCCCTCCCCTTCAGGGGAGCGGTTGGGGTGGGGGGGCATCGGCCTTGCGCAAGGTCTCTGGCCTCCACCCGCTGCGACTAGGCAGCACGCTGCCAAGTCTCGCTGCCCTCCCCTGAAGGGGAGGGCGTAAGGAGAGTGGAATGGCGCTTCCCGATTATGAAGGCTGGGCCTGTTTCGTCGCGGTCGCCGACGGCGGCAGCTTCACCGCCGCCGCCGCCGCGCTCGGCCTGTCGAAGGCGAGCGTGTCGAAAGCGGTGACGCGGCTCGAGGCGTCGCTCGGCATCACCTTGCTCCACCGCAGTTCGCGCGTCGTGACGCTGTCGACCGCGGGAACGGGACTGATCGACGAGGCGCGTGCGATGGTCGCGGCGGCGACCGCGGCGACCGAGGCGGCGCGCGGCGACCGGCTCGACCTTGCGGGTCCGATCCGCCTCGCGGCGCCGATGAGCTTCGGGATCAAGGTGCTTGGCCCGCCGCTCGCCGCCTTCCTCGACCGGCATCCGGCGGTCGAGATCGAGGTGCTGCTCAGCGACGCGCGCAACGATCCGGTCGCCGAGGGGATCGACCTGACCTTGCGGATTGCACCGCTTGCGGATTCGAGCCTGCTCGCGCGCACGATCGCGCCGGTCGCGGCGTCGGTGATCGCGAGCCCCGCCTATCTCGAAAAACATGGGGTGCCGAAGCATCCGCTCGACCTCGCCGGGCACCGGCTGATCGGTTACGGCCACCGCCAGCGCGCGACGCCGCTGCATTTCCACCGCAAGGGCGAGGAGGCGACCGTGCTGCCGACCGGCCCGTTGTTCGCGAACAACGGCGATATCATGGTGCCGCTCGTCGTCGCGGGTGGCGGGATCGCGGTGCTGCCCGACTTCATCGCGGCCGAGGAACTGGCGTCGGGGGCGGTGGTGCCGATCCTCACCGACTGGTCGCTGCCGCAGGCGCATCTCCATCTTCTGTCGCCGCCGTCGCGGCTGCGGCCGGCGCGCGTGCGCGCGCTTTCGGACTATCTCGTCGAGACGCTGAAGCCGTCCTGCACCGGCGCGCACGAACGATTTCTGGCGCAGCGCGAGGGATGAATGCGCCGGAGCGGCGGCGCGCGACCCATCGCGACTCGTGGATTTCCGCGGGTTAAATCAAAATTAACCTTTTCCCTTCATTGGTTTCATGGTTAATGTTCCGGCAGTCCTGCAACAGGGGCGCGTCGGCGACATCCAGCGAGGGTTGCGCGGACGGGTCGCGGGATCATCGTGGGAACAGAATCAAGGGGTGCCCAATGCGCGTACTGCTGATCGAGGACGAGCCGACGACCGCCAAGGCGATCGACACGATGCTCACCACCGAGGGCTTCAACGTCTATACGACCGATCTGGGCGAGGAAGGCCTCGATCTGGGCAAGCTCTATGATTACGACATCATTCTGCTCGACCTGAACCTGCCCGACATGCACGGCTATGACGTGCTCAAGAAGCTCCGCACCGCCAAGGTGCAGACGCCGGTGCTGATCCTGTCGGGCGTTTCGGAAATGGATTCGAAGGTGCGCTCGTTCGGCTTCGGCGCCGACGATTATGTCACCAAGCCCTTCCACCGCGACGAGCTGGTCGCCCGCATCCACGCGGTCGTCCGCCGCTCGAAGGGCCACAGCCAGAGCGTGATCAAGACCGGCAAGCTGGCGGTCAATCTCGACACAAAGACGGTCGAGGTCGACAGCGTCCGCGTCCATCTGACCGGCAAGGAATATCAGATGCTGGAGCTGCTTTCGCTCCGCAAGGGCACGACGCTGACCAAGGAAATGTTCCTCAACCACCTTTACGGCGGCATGGACGAGCCCGAACTCAAGATCATCGACGTCTTCATCTGCAAGCTGCGCAAGAAGCTCGCGCTTGCCTGCGGCGGCGAAAATTACATCGAGACGGTCTGGGGCCGCGGCTATGTGCTGCGCGACATCGACGACGACGGCAACGAAGTGCGCCGGGTCGCCTGACGCGCCAGCCATAGCTCCGACGCGAGTTATACCCGAGAGCCGGCGCGGAGCGATCCGCGCCGGTTTTTCGTGCTGAGTGGGCGGGAATGGTTAGCGACCGGAAGCGGACAAGATCTCCTCCCCGTGCCGGGGAGGATCGGTTACGGCCGCTTCCCACCCCACAGCCGTCGTTAACGCCTCACCGCTTCCGCCCATAATGCCCCGGTAATCGGCTCACCTGCGTCAGCCCCGGCCGCCAGGTGTCGAGCTTGGGCGCGGGGACGATCTGGAAGTCGGCGGTGCTGTCCGCGGTGCGCAGCTCGTCGCCGTGTGCCGCGCGCAGGCTGGCGGTTTCGATCGGCCGGTCGGTTTCGATGCCGAAGCGCTTGCCCGCAACCCAGCGGACCGTGCCCGCCATCGCTTCATGGCCGGGCAGCAGCACCGTCATGCGCTCGCCGATTTGCAGGACATGCGGGCCCTGGCCGCCGAGCCCGGTTTCGGAGACGTTGCGGATCGTGACGTCGAAGGCACCGAGCCGTTTGCAGCTGAGCGTCGCCTTCACCAGCCGCGATTGGCGCGGCTGGCGCTTTTCGGTCGGAGCGGGTGAGGCGGTTGCCTCGGGACTTGGCATGGTGCGACCCATCAACTCCGGCTACCCCCACGCGAGCCGGTTCTTTTGGTCCCTGCCGCGTCTTAACGCGTGAAGGTAAATTTTCGTATAGCGTGTTTGATCCTTATGGGACGAGCGGAAGCCCGCCGAAGGTCACGATGCTTTCGCTGCCGTCCTCCGAAACCGCGGAAACCCCGAAGAAATTATCGTCGACGACGACACCGGGCAGATTGAGCTCGGTTCCCGCCGTCGCCGGAACGAGCCGGGAATCGGACCAGTCGCGGCGGTCGCCGCGGCGCCAATAGACGCGATAGGCGGCCGCGCCGTCGACCGGCGTCCAGCGCACCATCGTATTCGAGCTGAGCGCACCGTCGATCCCGACCTGCGCCGGCGCCGGCGGGGCGTCGGCCAGCTCGGTGACGAGCGCGGCGTTGAGCGCGGTGACGCGGGCAAGATAGGGAAAGTCCATCGCGTCGGCCGTGTCGCCGTAAATGCGGCCGTTCTCGGTCCGCAGATCCTGGTGCTGGCGGTCGTAATTCTCGATCCCGACCGTGAAGCGGATCGCCGGATAGCCGAGTTCGAGCGACGGCATATGGTCGCCGCCGCGGCGGAAGCGGTCGGGGCGGCGCACCGCGAGCACTTCGAGCCCGATCGCGGGATGGCGCTCGGCGGCGCGCACCGCTGCCTTGGCAAGCGCGCGCGACGGGCCGTCGTCCTCGCCGCCGATCCCGCGCCGCGCAAGCTGCGCCGCCAGATCCTCCGACGCGCGAATACCTTCGCTGAACACGCGGACGCGGTTGTCGACGATCGTGCCGTCGGTGCCGCGCGTATTGCCGACGATATCGTTGTTGAGCATCGCGACGACCTGCCACCCCTTTTCCTTGGCATGGCGCGCGAGCAGCTTGCCGCCCCACAGACCCTGCTCCTCGCCCGACAGCAGCGCATAGACGATCGTCGCGCGATGCTTGTGCTGCGACAGCAGTCGCGCCGCCTCCAGCACCAGCGCGGTGCCCGACCCGTCGTCGTTGGCGCCGGGCGCGTCGGCGGTGATGTTCATGACGTCGGTTACCCGGCTGTCGATATGGCCGGCGATCATGATGACGCGGCCGGGGTCGCTGCCCTTTTGAATCGCCAGCACATCCTCGACGATGACGCCGTCGGGCGCGCGCGGTCCCTCGAAGCGGTCGCTGATCCGCTCGACGGTCAGGCAGCCGCCGCACGCCTTCGACAGCCGCGCGAATTCGGCGGCACCCCAATTGCGTGCCGCACCGATGCCGCGCCTGGGATCGGTCGTGGAAGATAGCGTATGGCGTGTGCCGAACGAGACGAGCTTTTCGACCAGCATCTTCAGCCGCGCCGGATCGGCGGCGGGGGTTTCGTCGCTGGCGGCGGCGAGGGTGGGGGTGGCGAGGAGCAGAGCGGCTGCGAGGGTGTGACGAAGCATGGGGTTTCATGCCCCGCCCCGCACGCAAAGAAAAGCCCCTCCTCCAAAAGAGGAGGGGCTTTGAGACGTTCTTACCGCAAGCCAGAATAGTCGATATCGACGACCCGGCCATAGCGGATGTCGCAACTGAACTTGCCCTTGTCATAGTAACCGCCGCGGCCCCAGCGACCGCCATAGCCGTCGCGGACGACGACGCGGCCCTTGACCTTGTAGCCGTCGCGCTTGCGGTCGATGCTCGTGACTTGGGTGACGTCGGTGCGGCCGTAACGGCTCGTCCCGCGCTCGACCGCGCGCACGCACTGGCTCACGGCGCTGCGGCTGTCGCCATAGCGGCTATAGTCATAGCCATAGCCGTAACGCGGATCGTCATAGCGTCCCCGATAGCGGTCGTCGTAACGGTCATAGCGGTCGTTGTCGCCGCTCGACAGGATCGCGGCCAGGCCGCCGAGCACGACGGCGCCCGCGATGATCTCGCCCGCGCTGATCCCGTCGCGATCATAGCGATCGCGCGCTGCGGCGGGCGCGGCGCTGGCCAGCATCGCGCCGGCAGTGGCCGCACCAATCGCGGCCCTGGTGAAGGAAGTTTTCATAGCCATGGTTCGGTCTCCAATAAGCGCAGGCACGCCCGTGCGGCCTGTTGGAGCCCTTTTACCGATTCGGCGGTGACGCGGCCCTGAACCCTCCGCTTATCTGCGGTTCAGCCTTGGTTTTGCCGGGGTTCAGCTTTTGGCGCGCCGGCAAAGATCGATGAGGCCGTCGCTGACGGGCAATTGGATCGCCTCGCCGCCGGCCGGGGGAGGCAAGGCGGACGGTCGTTGTTTGCCATAGGCTGATTTGGTGCGCGGCGCTCTCGTCAGCCGCAACTCAAATAGTCGAATCCGATCTTCGCCGCTTTCGCGGGGTCGGACGGAAAATCGAACTCATAGATATAATAGGCGATCTGCGGACCGGCGGCCTCGATGACGCGGCGCCAGTCGGTCGTGCCCTTGCCCATGTCGGTAACCGCGCCGTTGGGCGCGAGATCCTTCATGTGCAGGAGCGCGATGCGGCTGCGATATTTTTCGAGGAAGGCGAGCAGATCGTCGAAGCGATCGGGCTTGAACGCCAGCCGCGCCCAGAAGACGTCGATTTCGAACTGGACGAAACGCGGATCGGTATTCGCGGCGACGATTTCCCACGCGCTCGTCATCACCGGCTTGCCGTCGCCATGATCATAGAGGAAGCGATTGTCGAACTCGCCGGTGTGGTTGTGGACATAGAGGGTCAGTCCCTCGGCCGCCGCGGCTTCGCCCAGTTCGTTGAGGTTGCGCGCGGTTTCGAGGACATGGTCGAGCGTGTCGAGACCCGGTCCGCCAAAGCCGCCGGAGCCGATGAAGCGCTGGCCCCGCGCCTTCGCCTCGGCGAGCAGCGTCGGCCATTTCGTCTTGTCGAGCGCGCCGTGACTGGCGACGGCTTGCAGGCCGTTGTCCTTCAGCAGCTTGGCATAGGCGGCGGGATCGCTGCCGCCGATAAGGTCCATCCCCTCGATATTGCGATAGCCCATGTCGGCGATCTGCTTGAGCACCGAGGCCAGGCGGGCGGGGTCGGGTTTGGCGCCGGCCAGCTTGGCGAAGAAAGGCTTGAGGCGCTCGAATTTTTCGCCTGCGGGCAGCGTGTCCCATTCCGCGGGGATAGGGATGCCGGCGAGTACGGGCGCGAAGGTGTAGGTCTGGATCGCGATCTTCTCGGCCGGCAGGCCAAGGCACTGTGCCGCCTCGGACGCCTTATGCGGTGCGCCATGGTCGTGCGCGGCGGCGCCTCCCGCGGCGAGCGCGGACGACATCATCAAGAGTGGAGCGATGCGGCGACCCTTCATCTTCATATCCTCTTCCATCCCTGTATTTTCCATTGATCGGGGCTTTCCCCTAAGCGCCGTCAGCGCAGGCTTTCGATATAATCGACGATCGCGGCGCGCTTCGCCGGGTCGGACACCCCCGGATAGGTCATGCGATTGCCCGGAACGACCGACTTGGGGCTCGCGATGAACTTGTCGAGCGTCTTGCGGTCCCAGCGCAGCTTCGCCTTGGCGAGCGCGGGCGAATAGGTGAAGCCCTTCACTTGCGCGGCGGGCTTGCCGAACAGGCCGGCGAGGCTCGGGCCCAGGCGCTTGACGCCGGGCTTGTCGGAATGGCAGGCGGCGCACGCCTGAAAGGCGGTGCGGCCCTTGGCGAGATCGGGGGCCGCCTTCGGTGTCTGCGCGAGCGAGCCCGCCGCAAGGCTCAGTGCGGCGGCGGCGACCGGGGCGATGATAGCGAACCGAAGCATCGGCATTCTCTCCATTTCATACGGTTCATGCTTGTGCATCTCCGTAAATTTGTAATCAATTACAAATGAGGTTTTTCGGATAAAATCCTTCTTTTGAACCTTTGTAATTATGATCTTGCAAGGACATGTGCAATCGATTACGTCGAAGGCATAACAGAAATGAGGGAGAGGTCAATGCCACCCCGTGCGACTGCCGACGGCGTTTTTGCAAGCCGTCGCGACATGCTGAAACTTGCCGCATTTCTTGGCGTGAGTCTGATGGCTCCGGCCGCACGCGCCGCGGTGGCCGCCGCCGATCCCTGGCCCGCAGCGACGCGCGCGCTGATCGCCGAGGTCGCCGAAACGATCATCCCCGCGACCGATACCGGCGGCGCCAAGGCGGCCGGGGTTCCGGCCTTTGTCGAGATGATGATCTCCGACTGGTTCGATCCCGCCGAGCGGGCGAACTTCATGGACGGCATGGCGGCGTTCGCCGAGGGCGCGGCGGCACGATATGGCAGGCCGTTCGCCGGCCTCGATGACGCGCAGAAGAACGGCTGGTTCGGCGAACAGCTTGCCGCTGCCGAGGCTGCGATGGCGGCGCCCGCGCCGGCTGGCGGCCGGGCGCGCACGCCCTTTGCGGCGCTGATGAAGCGGCTGACCGTCTATGGCTATTATACGAGCGAACTCGGCGCCTCGGTCGAGCTGCGGCTCGACATGGTCCCGAACGAATATGTGCCCGACGCGCCGTTCAAGCCGGGCGACCGGGCCGATTCCTTCATCCTTTATTCGCTGTCGCCTTTCAGCGCCTACTAAGCGGGAGCATCATCATGTCGAATCAGGATTTCGATGCGATCGTCGTCGGCTCGGGCATTTCGGGCGGCTGGGCGGCAAAGGAACTGACCGAAAAGGGACTGAAGGTCCTGCTCATCGAGCGCGGGCGGTCGATCACGCCGGAGGATTATGTCGGCGAGCACAAGGCCGACTGGGAATTTCCCTTCCGCAACCTGGGCGACCGCCATCTTTATGCGCGCGATTATCCGATCCAGCGCACCTGCTATGCCTTTGGCGAGGCGACCGAGCAGTTCTTCGTGGACGACAGCGCGCACCCCTATGGGCAGGATGCGGAAAATCCGTTCAGCTGGATTCGCGGCTATCATCTCGGCGGCCGCTCGATCACCTGGGGGCGGGTCACGCCGCGGCTGGGGCCGATCAACTTCACCGAAAATGCCGAGGACGGCCACGGCGTCGACTGGCCGATCCGCTATGAGGATATCCAGCCGTGGTACGACCATGTCGAACGCTTCATCGGCGTGTCGGGGCAGTCGGACTATGACGCCCCCACCGCGCCGATCGGTCGTTTCCAGCCCGGGATGCCGCTCAATCGCTGCGAAGCGCATGTCGCCGACGGAATCGCGAAAACCTATCCCGACCGCCGGCTGATGATCGCGCCGTCGGCGATCCTGACGCAGGATCTGGGCGACCGCGCGGCGTGCCATTATTGCGGGCCGTGCCAGCGCGGCTGCTCGACCGGCTCCTATTTCAGCTCGATCAGCTCGACGCTTCCCGCGGCGCAGGCGACGGGCAATCTCACCATCGTCACCGATGCGATCGTCGAGGGGCTCGATCACGACCCCGCGACGCGCAAGGTTTCGGGTGTGCGCGTGATCGACGCGAACAAGGGGACGCGCACCACCTATCGCGGGCGGATCGTCTTCCTCAACGCCTCGACGCTGGGTTCCACGCAGATCCTGCTCAATTCGACGAGCGAGGATTATCCGGACGGCCTCGGCAACAGCAGCGGGGTTCTCGGCCATTATCTGATGGACCATCTGATGACCGGCGGCGCCTTCGGCATCGTGCCGGGAATGCTCGACAGCCATCCGATCGGCAACCGCCCGGCCGGCCTGTACATGCCGCGTTTCCGCAATGTGGCGAAGAAGGACGCGCCCTTCCTGCGCGGCTATGGCCTGCAGGGCGCCGCCGCGCGGGCCAACTGGACGCGCGGGGCGATGACGCCGGGGTTCGGCGCGCCGCTGAAACAGTCGCTGCGCGAGCCGGGTCCGTGGTTCATCTATATCGCGGGCTTCGGCGAATGCCTCCCCTATTACAACAACCGGCTGAGCCTCGATCCGCAGAAGAAGGACAAATGGGGGATTCCCATCCTCAACACGCGGTTCGAATGGGGCGCGAACGAGAAATTGATGGCCGAGGATATATCGAAGGAGGCGGTGGCGATGCTGACCGCGGGGGGCGCGCTCGGCGTCCAGGCGATCCGCACCGCGATCCCGCCCGGCGGCCTTGCGATCCACGAGATGGGCACGGCGCGCATGGGACGCGATCCCAAGACCTCCTACCTCAACGGCTTCAACCAGTCGCACGAGGTCGCCAATCTGTTCGTCACCGACGGTGCGTGCATGGCGTCGACGGCGGCGCAGAATCCGTCGCTGACCTATATGGCGCTGACGGCGCGCGCCGCCAACCATGCGGTCGAACGGATGAAGGCGGGGCAGCTCTGAGTTAAACCGCTCTGGATTGCTTCGCTCCGCTCGCAATGACGAGGCCGAATGACCTAAGGCGGCGGGGCGGTGCTGGCGCGGACGACGAGCTGGTGGGGCAGGGTGATCGACGACAGCCCCTGCGCCCTCTTCTCGAGAATATCGAGCAGCATCTCGACCGCCTTGCGCCCGATCGCTTCCTTGGGCTGGCTGACCGTGGTCAGCGCTGGGTGGAAGGCGCGGGCATAGCGGATGTCGTCGAAGCCGACCACCGACACGTCGCGCGGGCAATCGAGCCCGCGGTCGCGCAGCGCCGCGATCGCGCCGATCGCCATTTCGTCGCTGAAGCAGAAGAGGGCGGTCGGCGGATTGTCCTCGCTCAGCAATTCGTGCGCGAGCTGTTCGCCCGAATCGACCGAAAAGTCGCCGGTCCGCACCAGCACCTCGTTCCACAATCGCCGTCCGGCGGCGGCGCCCTGGACGCCGCTCAGGCGATCGCGGCTGATCGGGCTCAGCAGCGGGCCGGTAATCACGCCGATGCGGCGATGCCCCAGGTCGTAAAGGTGCTGCACCGCTTCGGCCGCCGCGACGGCATTGGCGATGTGGACGCTCGATACGTTCAGCCCCGGCTCGAATTCGCAGCCGTTGACGATCGGCGCTTCGGCGCCCTCTTTCGCGACCAGCGCGACCGCGGTCGGCGCCAGGCGATGGCCGAGGAAGATCATGCCGTCGGCTTCGCGCCGCGATAGCATCGACGCATAATATTCCTCGCGCTCGGCGTCATGGTGGGTGTCGCCGATCAGCAGCGAATAGCGCGCCGCGAGCGCCGCTTCCTCGGCGCCGCGGATGACGGCGGAGAAAAAGGGATTCGAAATGTCGGGAACGGTCAGGATGATGCGCTGCGACCGGGTCGTCCGCAGGCTCTTCGCCGCATAATTGGGGGCATATCCCAGTGCCTTGGCGGCTTGCAGGACCAGGCTGCGCCGGGGTTCGCTGACCGCGTCGGGATTGCTCAGCGCGCGCGACACGGTGGCGGTGGAAACCCCGGCGGCGCGCGCGACATCTGCAATCGTCGTCATCGGAAAAATGTCTCTCTTCGTGAAAAGCCTTGTGGGCATTAATATTATTGGCCTTGCGATACAACGCCGCTGTGCATAATGTAATCCATTACATAACGAGGGAGAGGGGTATGAACGGGTCCAGCGATTCGCGGCGTCGGCTTTTCGGCATTTCCTTTGCCGCGATCACCGCGACCTCCTTCTGCTTCGTGCTGCGTGCGATGGTCGTCGACGAATGGGGCGTCGCCTTCGGGCTTTCGGAGACCGAGAAGGGCGAATTGCTCGGCGTCGGCCTGTGGCCCTTCGCGATCACCATCGTCCTGCTCAGCCTTGTGATCGACCGCATCGGCTTTCGCCGCACCTTCGGCTTTGCCGCCGCCTGCCATATCGTGGGCCTCGGCATATTGGTGACCGCGAGCGGCTATTGGCCGCTCTATATCGGCACCTTCATCATGGCGCTGGGCAACGGCGCGGTCGAGGCGGCCGCCAATCCGCTGATCGCGACCCTCTATCACGAGGACAAGCCGCGCTGGCTCAACCGGCTGCACGCGGCCTGGCCGCTCGGGCTGATGCTGGGCGGCCTGTTCGCGATCGCGCTCGGCGGGGCGGTCGACTGGCGCGTCAAGACCGCGATCATGGCGGTTCCCGTCCTCATTTATGCGATCGCGCTGATCGGTCAGCGCTTTCCGGTCAGCGAGCGCGTGGCGGCGGGCGTCTCCTATCGCGAGATGCTCAAGGAAGCGGGCTTCCTCAGCGCTCTGGTGATCCTGTCGCTGATGTGCATGGAGATCGGCCGCGTCGCCGGTCTGCCGGGCTGGGCGATCGTCTCCGCCATCGCGGCGCTGACCGCCGTCTATGGCGTCTATGCCCGCTCGGCGGGGCATCCGCTCTACATCATCCTCGTCCTCGTGATGATCCCGCTCGCGATCACCGAGCTCAGCACCGATAGCTGGATCGTCTCGCTGATGGAGCCCGAGATGGCGCGCTGGGGGATCGAGGCCGGGTGGGTGCTCGTCTATACCGCCGCGATCGTCTTCGTCATCCGGTTGTTCGCGGGGGCGATCGTGCGGGTCGCGACTCCGCTCGGCACGCTCGCCGCCGCGTCGGCGCTCGCCGCGATCGGCCTGTTCTGGATGGCGGGCGCCAACGGCGCGGCCCTGCTGCTGGCCGCGACCCTCTATGGCATCGGCAAGAGCTTCTTCTGGGGCACCAGCCTGGCGGTCGCATCGGAACGCTTCCCGCGCGGCGGCGCGGTGACGGTGAACGTGATGGCGGGCGCGGGGATGCTGGCCGCGGGCATCGTCGGGGCCAGCCTGCTCGGCACGATTCAGGACCGCTCGACCGCCGCCGGGCTCGCCGCCTATGACCGAGCGCACGAGACGCGGCTCGCCGACATCTATCTGGCGGACGGCAAGCAGGGCGTGTTCGGCTCCTATCGCGCGCTCGACGCCGCAGCGGTCGCGGAGGCGCCCGCGGCCGAGAAGCAGGCGATCGAGACGGTCGTCGTCGAAGGCAAGAAGGGCGCGCTGCGCGAGGTCGCCCTGCTGCCGGTGCTGATGCTCCTCATCTATCTCGCGCTGATCCTCTTCTTCCGCTCGCGTGGCGGCTATGCGCCGGTGACGCTGGCGGCGACGCGGGGGGAGGCATGACGGGTTCGGATACCCCTCCCTCCGTTATGCCTCCCCTTTCGAGGGCGCCCCTTGCCATGGCGATGGTTGGCGGCGGCCCCGGTTCGTTCATCGGGCCGGTGCACCGGATGGCGGCGGAGCTCGACGGGCTCGCCCGCCTGCGCGCGGGCGTGTTCAGCCGCGACCATGAGCGTTCGCGGGCGGCGGCGGTTGGCTATGGCATCGACCCCGACCGCGCCTATCCCGACGTCGCGACGATGCTCGCGGCGGAGCGCGCACGGCCCGACGGCATCGATTTCGTCGCGATCGCGACCCCGAACGACACCCATCTGCCGATCGCCGCCGCAGCGCTGGCCGCCGGGGTTCACGTCATCAGCGACAAGCCCGCGACCGCGACGCTGGCCGAGGCGCTGGAGTTGCGACGCCATGTCGCGGCGTCGGACGCGCTATATGCCGTCACCTATACCTACACCGGCTACCCGCTGATCCGCGAGGCGCGCGAGCGGGTGGCGCGGGGCGATTTCGGCCGCATCCGCCGCGTCCATGTCGAATATCCGCAGGGCTGGCTCGCCGATCCGGTCGAGCAGGGCGGCAACAGGCAGGCCGGCTGGCGCACCGATCCCGCACAGACCGGCGCCGGCGGCTGCATTTCGGACATCGGCGTCCACGCGCTGAACCTCGCTGAATATGTGGCGGGCGACCGGATCGAGCATCTGCTCGCCGATCTCGCGTCGGTCGTGCCGGGTCGCCTCCGCGACGATGATGCGACCTTGCTGCTGCGCTTTGCCGACGGCGCGCGCGGACTGGTGGCGGCGACGCAGGTTGCGGCGGGCGCGCGCAACGATTTGCGGCTCTCGATCTGGGGCGAGCGCGGCGGTCTGTCCTGGTCGCACGCCGACAGCCAGCACCTTCGTCTATGCTGGCCCGACCGCCCCGACGAGGTGCTGAGTGCCGGTTCGCCCTATCTGGGGCCGGCGGCAACCGCGGCGACGCGTCTCCCGGCCGGGCATCCCGAAGGGTTTATCGAGGCATTTGCGACCATCTATCGTGATTTCGCTCACGCGATCCGCGCGGCGACCCCCGTCGCGCAAACGCCGCTCTGCGGGATCGAGGAGGGCGTGCGCGGATTGCTGTTCGTCGACGCCGCGCTGCGCTCCTGGGCCCAGGGCGCCGCGTGGGAACCCGTCGAAGATGCCGGCCCACACCCCTGATTTCTCCCCGCGAAAGGTTTTTCATGCGAACGATCAAAGGTCCGGCCATCTTCCTCGCGCAGTTCGAAGGCGATGCGCCGCCGTTCGACAGCCTCGACGGCATGGCGCGCTGGGCGGCCGGGCTCGGCTACAAGGGGCTCCAGCTTCCGACCGGCGGGCGGCTGGTCGATCTCGTGCTGGCGGCTGAAAGTGCCGCCTATTGCGACGAACTGCTCGGCACGGTGGCGGCGCACGGCCTGTGCATCACCGAACTTTCGACTCATTTGCAGGGTCAGTTGATCGCCGTCGATCCCGCGCAGGACCGGCTGTTCGATGCCTTCGCGCCCGCGCATCTGCACGGCAGGCCCGAGGCGCGGCAGCAATGGGCGACCGAACAGTTGCACCTCGCGGCAAAGGCGAGCCGCAACCTTGGCCTCGATACGCACGTCACCTTTTCGGGCGCGCTCGCCTGGGCGAATTTCTATCCCTGGCCGCAGCGCCCGGCCGGAATGATCGAGGAGGCGTTCGCCGAACTTGCGCGCCGCTGGCGCCCGATCCTCGACGCCTTCGACGACGTCGGGGTCGACGTCGCCTATGAGATTCATCCGGGTGAGGATCTGCACGACGGCGCGACCTTCGAACGCTTTCTGGACGCGGTCGACGGGCATAGGCGCGCCAACATCCTCTACGATCCCAGCCACCTGCTGTTGCAACAACTCGACTATCTGGCGTTCATCGATCTCTACCACGACCGCATCAAGGCCTTCCATGCGAAGGATGCCGAGTTCCGCCCGAACGGCCGCTCGGGCGTCTATGGCGGCTATCAGGACTGGATCGACCGCCCGGGCCGCTTCCGCTCGCTCGGCGACGGCCAGATCGATTTCCCCACCATCTTCTCGAAGATGGCCCAATATGATTTCCCCGGCTGGGCGGTGCTCGAGTGGGAATGCTGCCTGAAGCATCCCGAGGATGGCGCACGCGAAGGGGCCCGTTTCATCGCCGATCATATCATTCGCGTCACCGATCGGGCGTTCGACAATTTCGCCGGCGGGAAGGAGAGGAGCTGAGCCGGTTCCGGCCCGATGAGGCCAGCCGCATTCCCCATCGAGAGGCCATATGTCGATGCAAAATGTAATCGATTACTTGACTCCACGATATTGGCGAATAATAAGATTGAAAAACTCTGATGTAATCGAGTTCAAAATATAACAGGGAGAGGACAATGACCAATCGCTTTCGGATTCAGCTTTTCGTCTCGGCGGCGCTGCTTGCCACCCCCGCCTTCGCACAGGATACCGATATCAAGCCGCAGGAAGGCGACATCGTCGTCACCGCGACGCGCACCCAGTCGCTGGCATCCAAGACGCCGATCGCACTGACCGCCATCGGCGGCGAAGGCCTGCGCGACGCGGGCGTCAGCAACCCGACCCAGCTTGCCGACCTCGTCCCCAACCTGTCGATCGACCGCGGCAACGGGCTTCAGATCACGATCCGCGGCGTCACCAGCCGCGACGGCACCGAAAAGGGCGATCCGTCGGCGGCATTCCTTCTCGACGGCATCTATATCGCACGCCCGCAGGCGCAGGAGGTCAGCTTCTTCGATCTCGAGCGCGTCGAAGTGCTGCGCGGCCCGCAAGGGACGCTGTTCGGCCGCAACTCGACCGCGGGCGTGGTTCATGTCATCTCGGCGCGCCCCGTCGACCATTTCGCGGCCTCGGCCGACGCGACCTACGGCAATTTCGGTACCGTTCAGGCGACCGCGATGCTCAACGTGCCGGTCGCGCCCGGCTTCGCGCTGCGCGGCGCGGTCAATTACGACCGCCGCGATTCCTATATCAACCCGGCCCCGATATCGCCCTTCAAGCTCAATCCCGGCAAGAAGAACCTGTCGGGCCGCCTGTCGGCCCTGATCGATTTCGGACCCGACGTGACGTTGCTGCTGCGCGGCGATTATAGCAAGATCGAGGGGCATCCGGCGAACACCGTACGGCTGACCAATTTCTTCAATCGGCCCTTCGCGGCGGGCACGACCAGCCCAGTCTACAAGGACATCGGTTCGACGCTTCAGCGGACGCGCGATTATAACGACGGTGTCGAATCCTTCCTCGACAACGACACATGGGGCATCATGGGCGAACTGACCTGGGGGTTCGGCCCGGTCACCATGACTTACCTTGGCAGCTATCGCGAAATGACGCGGCACGAGCAGGGGCCGCAGGACCTGTCGCCCTTCCTTCCGAAGGCCGTGCGCGGCATTTTCGATGGCCATTATTGGCAGAATTCGCAGGAACTGCGCTTCGCTTATGACAACGGCGGGGCCTTCACGGGCCAGGTCGGCGGCTATTACTTCAAGGAAAAGTCGGGCATCGGCGCCTATCTCATCGATCCGCCCATGGCGATCTTTCCGGCGGGAACGCCGGCTGGTGTGATCCGCTACGGTTTTCCGCAGGACCCGACGATTTCGGAATCGAAGGGGGTGTTCGGCCAGTTCACCTATGAACTGGTGCCCGACCTGAAATTCACCGGCGGCATCCGCTATTCGCACGATCTCAAGTCGCGTGTCGGCCAGACGATCCTCGAATATCCCGCTCCGATCGGCATCCTTCCGCTGCAACAGAACAATGCGCGCCGGACCTTCAGCAAGGTGACGTGGCGCGCGGGGCTCGACTATGACCTCGGCAACACATTGCTCTATGCGTCGGTTTCGACGGGCTACAAGGCGGGCGGTTTCAACGACGGGTGCGAGATCGGAACCGGGACCGGCTGTTCGCTGCCCGCCGAGGCGCTCTATTACGATCCCGAAACGATCACCGCGTATGAGGCGGGCATCAAGGGGCGCTTCGCCGACGGCGCGCTGCGGCTGAACGGTTCGCTGTTCCATTACGACTATAAGGGAATGCAGCTCAGCTATTCGTCGACCATCTGCGGCGGTCCCTGCCAGGTGACGACCAACGCCGGCGCGGCGAAGGTCGACGGCGTCGAGCTGGAGGCCGTGCTGTCACCGCATCCGGCGCATCGTTTCGACGTCTCGGTCAACTGGCTGAAGGCGCGCTATACGTCGTTCCGCCCGGTTCCGGCGATCGATTACGCGGGCGTCCGCCTCGATCGTTCGCCGACCATCACGGCGTCGGCGGGCTATACCTTCACGCAGGAACTCGGCGGCGGCAGCCGTGTCGAGTTCGGTGCGCGCGTTCGCGTCAGCGACTCCTATCTGCTGTCCGACGTCGCGGTTCCGGTGGTGTTCCGCAACCCCAGCTATCACAAGACCGATCTGACGCTGACCTATCGGGCACCCGACGATCGTTTCTTCGTGCAGGGGTTCGTCAAGAATCTGGAGAATGTGATCACCCTGCAGGGGGCGTCGGCGCAATATAGCAGTTCCGCCTATCTTGCCGACCCGCGTACCTATGGCGTCCGCGCAGGGGTGAAGTTCTAAGGCGAACAGGCAGACAGCGCAGTTGGGGAGAAGAAGCATGAGGATATTCGTCGCCGCTGCATTGTTCGCCGCCGCCGTGCCCGCGGCCGCGCAGACGGTCGCGGGTCCGGTCGCCGAGGTGACGGGGGGCCGCGTCGCCGGAACGGCCGCAGCGGGGGTCGCGACCTTTCGCGGCATTCCCTTCGCGGCGCCGCCGGTCGGCCCGCTGCGCTGGCGCGCGCCGCAGCCGGTCGCGCCGTGGGCGGGCATTCGCGATGCGACCAGCTTCGGCCATGACTGCATGCAATTGCCGTTTCCCAGCGACGCCGCGCCGCTGGGGACCGCGCCGTCGGAGGATTGCCTGACCGTCAACGTCTGGGCGCCGGCGGATGCAAAGGGCAAGAAATTGCCCGTGCTGTTCTGGATTTACGGCGGCGGTTTCGTCAACGGCGGCTCGTCGCCTGACGTTTATGACGGGGCCGCCTTCGCGCGCGCGGGGGTCGTCTTCGTCAGCTTCAACTATCGGCTCGGCCGCTTCGGCTTCTTCGCCCATCCGGCGCTCAGCGCGGCGGGCGAGGGGCCGGTCGGCAATTGGGGGCTGATGGATCAGCAGGCCGCGCTGCGCTGGACCCACGACAATATCGCCGCGTTCGGCGGCGATCCCGGCCGCGTGACGATCATGGGCGAATCGGCGGGCGGTATGTCGGTGCTCGACATGCTCGGTGCGCCCGCGACGCGCGGCCTGTTCCGCGGCGCGATCGTGCTGTCGGGCGGCGGGCGCACCGCCAGCCAGCAGCGCGAACTGGCGCGCGACCTGCCCGGCGCGCCCTCGGCCGAGACGATCGGGCTCAATTTCGCCAAGAGCGTCGGGGTCGAGGGGACGGACGCATCCGCGCTGGCGGCGCTGCGCGGCCTGCCCGCCGATCGCATCGTCGCGGGGCTGAACCTCGCCAGCCTGTTCGCGCCGCCGTCGCCCGCGCCGACCTGGTCGGGGCCGTTCAACGACGGCGTGACGCTGAACGGCAGCGTCGAGGCGATGTTCGATCGCGGCGCGCAGGCACCTGTGCCGGTGATGATCGGCGCGACCAGCGCCGACATCGGCTTCGTGCCCGCCGCTTCGAAGGACGATCTGTTCGCGATTTTCGGGTCCGAAGCCGCCAGCGCACGCGCGCTATACGATCCCGCCGGCGATGCCCCTTTTCTCGACCTGATGCTGAAGATCGGGGGCGACCGCTTCATGATCGAGCCGGCGCGCTATGTCGCCGGACGCGTCGCGGCGGCGGGGGCGCTCGCCTATCACTACCGCTTTTCCTATGTCGCCGAACAATCGCGGGCCGGGTCGAAGGGCGCGGCGCACGCGAGCGACATTCCCTTCTTCCTGGACACCGTCGCGACCAAATACGGCCCGGCGACGACCGCGACCGACCGCGCCATGGCGCGCACGATCAACGGCTATGTGGTCAATTTCGTGAAAAGCGGCAACCCGAACGGCCCGCGCCTAACGGACTGGCCACGTTTTAACCCCGGCGAGGTCATGGATTTCGCGTCGGACGGCGTCGCGCGATCTGGCGGCGACCCGTGGACGCGGAGACTTGACCTCATCCGCCCAAGGGCGAACTGACGGCCCCCCGGCCTCTATGTTGAGGTGGCTGCTGCATCCTCACGCAAGGGCTTCGCGGTTCGCTCATGGACATCCTTGATTTGGTCAACGGCACCTACAGACCCGGCCACGGCCGATTTATAACGCCGCTTGTCTCGGGTTCGCGGGAATGACGAAGATATGGATCGGTTTCGATCCTAACCGAAACTGACGTCGACGACCCGGCCGTTTCGATAGCTGCAGCCGAAGCTCTGCACTTCGCCGCCGAGTCGCGAGGCGGTGCCGGTCACATACCAGCCGCCATTGTTCGGTTCGGTGCCGGTGATGCTGTCGACACGCGCATCGTCACCCATCTCGCCCTCGACCGCCCAACTGCACGCGTCGGAGGCGCGGGCTTCGGCCTCGCCGTTTCCATAGGGGCGAACCTCGGTGGTGCCCCTGCCATAGGCGCCGCCGTCGTCATTGCCCTGCGGTTCGTAGTTCGGCGCATCCTGGCGCGGTTCGCGATAGGGCGGCTCATAGGGGTAGTCGCGGTCGCGGGGCTGGGCCTTTTCCTTGCTCGCGGCGCCGATCACCGCGGCGATGGTGCCGAGGACCAGCAGGCCGCCGATCACCTCGCCGGTGCTGATATGATCGCGGTCGCGATAACCCCAGCCGCCATGGCCATAGCGGCCGCGCGCTTCGGCGGGAACCGCGGCCACCGAGGACAGGATGATCGCCGTCGCGGTGGCGAAGCTGGTGAATTTACGCATCGAGAGGGCACTCCCACGCGCGGGGTCCAGGATGATCCGGCCCGCCATCACGCCGCTCTAGGCGCTTCATGCTTTCGCGGCGCTGAACCGGCCTCAGGGCGCGACGAAGCGAAAGGCCCGCCATCCTGAGGGACGACGGGCCTTCCGGGACCAGATGAGTCGACCAGACCTGTCCGGGCAAATCAGCAGGCGCAGCGCGGCTTGGGCCGCGGCTTCCATTTGCGCTTGGCGACCGTGCGCTTGCGCACCGGCACGGTCTCATAATAGGTGCGGGTGCTGGTCACGACCCGTTCGGTCACGACCGGCGCGCCGGGGATGATCGTCGTGACGACGACGCCCGGGGTGTAATAGCCATAGCCGCCGTAGCTATAGCCTTGGGCATAGCCGCCCTGATAATAGCCGCCGGGATAGGGGCCGCCCCGATATCCGTCATGCCGATAGCGGTCGCGGCCGGCCCACCATTCGTCGCAGGCCTTCTTGTCGGCGGCGCTCCCGACCGCGGCGCCGGCCAGCGCGCCGAGGCCGCCGCCGATCAGCGTTCCCGCGGTGCGGTCGCCGTGCCCGGCGACACGGTTGCCGACGACGCCCCCCACGACTCCGCCGACAACCGCTCCGGTCGCCGTGCCCCCCCGGCCACAGCGCCGCGCCATCTCCGCATCCCGCGCGTCATAGCCGCCATAATAGGGGCCGCGATAAGCCGGATCATATTCGGGCGGCGGCGGATAGGCGGTGCCCGGCCGGCCCTCGACCGTCCCTTCATAGCTGCCGTCGTAGCGGCGGCCGTCGGGCGCTTCATAGGTGCCGTTCCAGGTGCCGGTCCAGCGGCCCTCGGCATCGTAGGTGCCGTTCACCTGACGATAGTCGACCTCGCTCGGGACGCGGTCGGGATAGCCGGTATAAACGCGCGCGTCGGGCGCCGCCGGGCTGCCATAATCGAGCCGGGTCTCGTCGGCGGCGGGTTCGGCGCTGTTCGCGTGGCTCGCAAGCAGCAGCGTTCCCGCCGCCAGGCCCAGAAGCACAATCGTCCGCATACCCAACTCCCTGCTACCCCGGCCGGTCGCATCGGCGGCGACAAGCGATTGGTTAACGGCTTGTTAGCAAATCGGGCCGATTTTCGCGAATCTGTTAACCCTGAGTTTGGCGTCCCAATTTGGGTCAGGCCAATTTGGGTCAGACCGCCAGCGCGGCGGCGATCCTTGCGACCAGCGCCTCGGCGCCCGCCTGATCCTCGGCGGTGAAGCGCGACGGGTGCGGGCTATCGAGGTCGAGCACGCCGATCAGCCGCCCGTCCGCGACGATCGGCACGACCAGTTCGCTGCGGCTGTCGGCGTCGCAGGCGATGTGGCCCGGAAAGGCGAAGACATCCTCGACGCGCTGGGTCTCGCGAAGCCGCGCCGCCGCGCCGCAGACGCCCTTGTCGAGCGCGATGCGGATGCACGCGGCCTTGCCCTGGAAGGGGCCGAGGACGAGTTCGGTGCCGTCGAAGCGGTAGAAGCCCGCCCAGTTGAGATCGGGGATCGCCTGCCAGATCAGCGCCGCGATATTCGCCATGTTCGCGATGCCGTCGGGCTCGCCGGCGACGAGGGCTTCGGCGGCTTCGGCGGCCTCGGCCCAGAGCGCGGCGGGATCGGTGGCGGTGAAGGACAGGGCATAGGACAT
Organism: Sphingopyxis sp.; assembly: GCF_025869345.1. Classification (GTDB taxonomy): domain Bacteria; phylum Pseudomonadota; class Alphaproteobacteria; order Sphingomonadales; family Sphingomonadaceae; genus Sphingopyxis. Next base: position 39,993 of record NZ_JAOZVW010000033.1, on the reverse strand, counting down.
GGCGCCGCCTATGTCGGCGTCCGCCCTGCTTTTTGCAACACGCTTCCCCCGGTTTCGGCCCGGGCTTCCTATTCGGCGGAAAACATGCGACCTTCCGCTACGGCGTCGGGGCAGGGGCCACGGCGTATGTGTCGGAGTAAAGGGGGAAGATAATGAACGGTTTTGAAATCGGTGATCTTTTCAAGTTCGACAAGATGGTTGCGCCGACGATCCTGAGGATCGTCTATTGGCTGGGGCTGATCGGCATTGCGATCGCCTGCCTCATGTCCATGCTCGGTGCGATCAGGATGATGTCCTTTTCGGCGGCGACCGGTCTCGGCATGTTGCTGGTCGCGATCATCGCACTCGGCTTCGGCGCGCTGGTCTGGCGCATCGTCATCGAGATCTACATGGTGATCTTCAGCATCAACGACCGGCTGGGCGAGATCCGCGACCGCCTGCCTCCCAAATAAAGCAGGACGAGCGGCGGCGGCCAACCAGCCGCCGCCCCGCAGTCTATTCGACCGCCAACCCGGTCCATTTCGCGGCAAAGGCGTATTTGTCGGCCGCTTCAGCAATGATCTTGTCGGTCGGCTTGCCCGATCCGTGGCCGGCGCGCGTCTCGATACGGATCAGGTGCGGCTTGGGACCGATGTCCGCGTGCTGCAACGCGGCGGTATATTTGAAGCTGTGGCCCGGGACGACGCGGTCGTCGGTGTCGGCGGTGGTGACGAGGATCGCCGGATAGGCGGTGCCGTCCTTGATATTGTGATAGGGCGAATAGGACAGAAGGTTGCGGAAATCCGCCTCCTTCGACGGATAGCCATAATCGTCGACCCAATAGCGCCCCGCGGTGAAGCGGTCGAAGCGCAGCATGTCCATCACGCCGACGGCGGGCAGCGCGGCGGCGAACAGGTCGGGGCGCTGGTTGGTGACCGCGCCGATCAGCAGGCCGCCGTTCGAGCCGCCCTCGATCGCGAGCTGGCCCTTGCCGGTGATCCCTTCGCCGATCAGATATTCGCCCGCGGCGATGAAATCGTCGAAGACATTCTGTTTCTTGCCGAGCCGCCCGGCGTCGTGCCACGCCTTGCCATATTCGCCGCCGCCGCGCAGATTCGCGACGACATAGACGCCGCCGGCATCCATCCACGCGAGCTTGGTGGGGGAGAAGCCGGGCGTCATCGAGATGTTGAAGCCGCCATAGCCATAGAGCAGGGTCGGCGATCCCTTCGAGCGGTCGAGCCCCTTTTTCATGACGATGAACATCGGCACTTCGGTGCCGTCCTTCGACTTGTAGAAGCGCTGCTCGACCGAAAATTGCCTGGGATCGAAGGTCAGCTTGGGCGCGGCGAAAACCTCGCTCTTCCCGGTGACGGTATCGAGGCGATAGATCGTCGTCGGGGTCGCAAAGCTCGAAAAGGCATAGAAGGTCTCGGGGTCCTTCGGATTGCCGCCGAAACCCGACGCCGACCCGATATCGGCAAGATGGATCGCCGAGATCGGCCTGCCGTCGAGCCCGACCATCTCGGCCTCCGACTTCGCGTCGCCGAGGTAGGAGAGGATGATGCGATTGCCGACGCGCGACGCGCCGACCAGGGTCGCCTCCTGCTGCGCGACCAGCTCGGTGAGCTCGCCGGGTTTGCGGATATCGAGCGAGACGAGCCGCGCGCGCGGCGCGTCCTTGTTGGTCAGAAAGGTAAAGCGCGTTCCCTGATTGGCGACATATTCCCAATTGTTCGCATAATCGTCGACGAGCGTGATCGGCTTGCCCGCGCCCGCCTTGCCGATCGGATAAAGCGTCAGCGCATAGCGTTCGTCGGTGCCCTCGGACCCGGTGACGAGCAGATATTTGCCGTCGTCGGTCACCTCGGCGCTGTTGTTGAGCTTCGGCTTGCCGGGGGTCGCGTGGATCAGCGTGTCGGCGCTCTGCGCGGTGCCGAGGCGGTGGAAATAGACCGCGTGATTTTCGTTGAGCGACTGAAAGGCCTCGCCCTCCTTCGGCTCGGGGAAGCGCGAGTAATAAAAGCCGCTGCCGTCCTTGGCCCAGGCTAACCCCGAGAATTTCACCCAGCGGATTTCGTCGCCGGTATCCGCGCCGGTCGCGACGTCCTTGACGCGGACGATGCGCCAGTCGGTGCCGCCGTCCTGCACCGAATAGAGCAGGTGCGTGCCGTCCTCCGACGGCTCCCATTCGGCGAGCGCGGTGGCGCCGTCCTTCGCCCAGCCGTTGGGATCGATCAGCACCCGGCCCTCGCCCTTCAGCCCGTCGCGGACGAACAGCACCGATTGCGGCTGCAGCCCGTCGTTGCGGCTGTAGAAATAGCGCGATCCCGCCTTGCGCGGCAGGCCGAAGCGTTCGTAATTATAGAGTTCGGTCATCCGCTTCTGAAAGCTCTCGCGCCCCGGCAGCGTCGCCAGATAGGCGTCGGTGACCTTGTTCTCGGCCGCGACCCATGCCGCGACCTTGGGGTCGACACGGACATCATTCTCCAGCCAGCGATAGGGATCGGCGACCTGGACGCCGAACTGCGGATCGACCGTGTCGCCGCGCGTGGTGGCCGGATAGACGAGCGCGGGTGCCGGCGCGGCGGCGGCCGCGGCATCGGCTGCGTGGGCGGCGCCGGGGGCGGTCATCAGCAGGGCCAGCGCCAGCGGCGCGCGAAAAGGGATACGGGGCATGGCAAGGCGATCCTCATCGTCGGAGTAATATTCGTGCGCCGCACTGTAAGGATGGAAAAGGGCGGGGCAAGCGGATTTGGTGCCGGCCTCAGGGGTATTGCCGTGGCTCCAGCATCCCGCGATAGGCGACGACCAGGCCGGCGAGCGGCAGCCTGATCTCGACGTTGAAATGGAATTTGCCGTCAATCTCCGTCTCGAAGCTCGGCCCGCCGGGCATCAGCGCGCGCGGCATCGGCAGGCCGAAGAGCGTCCAGCGCCGCGGGACAAGGCGCAGCCGGCCGCCGTCGACGACCAGCGCCATCGCAAAGGCCGCGGGGCCGAAGCGCTCGACGAGCAGATAGTCGTTCCGCCCCGTGCCCGCCGATTGCAGCGACGCGAAGCTCTTGCCGCCAAAGTTGCGCGTCCAGCGTTCGGCGGTGCCTTCGGGCGTGAAGGTGACGGTGACCGGCACCGCGTCGGCGGCCTTTGGAAAGCCCACAATCGCGGCGGCGAGGCGGGCCAGCAGCCCGCGTCCGCGCTCGACGCGTGCCTCGCCGCTCCATGCGCGCGGCGCCATGCTGTCGTGCAACGCGCGAACGCGCGGCGGGAGCTGGTCGAAGGCGGTTCCCAATATTCGCCGGTAGATCGGCGCGCCGGGCTGTTCTTCGCGAAAGCCCGTGTGGATCGAGCGGCTGGCGAACAGCGCGTCATAGTCGGCGAGGGTCAGCGCCTCGATTGCGGAGCGGGCGCCGGCGTGCGGACGGTCGCCCGCGAGCAATTTGCGGACGATCGCTTCGACCGCCATCGATGGAATATAGGGTCCGCCGTCGCCCTCGGCGAGCAGGTGCCAGCTTCGCTCGACCGCGCGGCCATCGGCAAGGCCGCGCGCGCGAAGGAACATGCCGCCGCGATGCTCGCCGAATTTCATCCGGTTGAGGATCGCATAGAAAAGCCGCGAGAAAGGTAAGAGCGACGGCAGGCGAAAAGTCGCGCGCGCTTTCGCCAGCAGGTTGAGGATGCGGTGCAGGATTTCGGGCACCGGCCCCGCCCCCATCCAGATGTCGGTCAATCCGGGATAGGCGGGCGGCAGCACCTGCAAATCGGGAACGTCGACGAGCGAGAAATGGATGTTGCGGAGCGGCAGCCGCCCCGGCACCGCGACGGTGAAGCGCAGGCTTTCGGCCAGGCCGGTGCCGAAGCCGTCCCGGCCGCCGCGGCGCAGCTTCACCGGCGCGCCGGCATAGCCGACCACCGCGCGCATGACGTTGAGGCCGATGCCCGCAAAGGGTGAGGGGGCGATGCCGCCCTCAAGCGTGCGAATATCCATCGTCTTCGCCATCTCCCGCAGGACGGCGGCGGTCAGCGCGGGGAAGCTGCTGACGCCCGAGATGACGAAGCTGCCCGCCGCTTTCGCCGCCGCGTCGAAGCGGGGGATGCCGAACACGAAATCGGCGGCGTCGGCGAAGTCGAGATAATCGACGCCCGCCGCGATGCACGCCTCGACGACCCGGTAGCGATCGGCGCCATAATCCTGAAACGGCCCCGAGGCATCGACGACGAGGTCGGGCGTGTGCGCCACGAGCGCGGCGGCGATCGCGCGCCGGTCGAGCGCCACGGGGAGCAGGCGCGCCGGCCCCGCGTAAGCGGCACAAAAGGCCTCGGCGCACTGGCGGTCGCGGCCGCAGATCAATAGCTGGAGGTCGGCGCGGTCGCCGAGCAGTTCGGCGAGGCGGCCGCCGAACACGCCATAACCGCCGAGGATCAATATCTTCATGGCGCGTCCGTTCATGGCAGGATGCGGCTGCGATATTCGGGCGGCGCGACCCAGCAGATCGCGCGCTTGCCGAACAGGCGGTAGCGGTTGCGCGCGACCCAGCGGTAGAGCGGATCGCGCAGCGAGGAGGGGACGAGGCGGAAGATCGCCGCCAACCGCCACGGCCAGCCGAGATTTTCATAGATGAAGAGGATGGCGTCGCTGTCGCGGCGCACCCCCGCACCATCGACGACGAGCAGACTGACCGGGTCGCGCGGGTCGAGTCCGTGCGCCCGCGCCATTGCGGCGCCGGCCGCGCCCTGGATCGACGCGAGCCGGAACAGCCCCGTGCGGTCGTGGCGCAGCACGAACCGGGCGTTGGCCGAGCAGAGGACGCATTCGGCGTCGAAGAGGATGATCGGGCCGTCAGCCATCGCGGAACAATGCGTGCTGGCTCAGCAGTTCGCCGAACAGGGGGTGGGTGACCCGAAGGTCGAAAGCGAAGCGTCCGGGCGCGAGATGCCGGTGCGTCACCACCGTTTCGCCCGGCGCCAGCCAGCGCGGCAGGCGGAGCCGCAGGTCTTTGACGTGCCAGAAATAATGGTCGGAGGTGAAAATCAGCGCCTCGGCCTCGGCGCGGACGGTCAGCGCCATGCCGAAGCCGCCGCCGATATGCTCCTCGAGCCCGGTCGCGCCCGCGAAGCGCTTGGCGCTGTGGATGACCTGCGGATAGGTGCGCGCGCGGCCATAGATGCGCGTCCAGATTTGCCCGCCGCTGGGCTTGTCCTCACTCACCATCACTGCGGCGGGCGCAGGACCGCTCGCATTCACCGGCAGCGGCGCCCCGATCAGGCGGCAAAGCTGCGCAAGAGCCCACCCGATGCGGGAGAGCCGCGTCCAGACGATCTCGCCGCTGTAAGTCGCGAGGCGCTGACCCGCGAGGCGCTTGGAGAAACGGCGGCGAACGTCATCGGGAAGCGCGGCCCAGTCATGCGGCAGGACGAGGCGGCGAAAGCGATAATCGGTGAGCGCGTCATCGGGATCCTGCGGTGTCACATGAACGAGGACACCCGTCTCCGGCTTCCTTTCGATCCTGCCCATCTTCCGCCTCCTAGCCGGCGTTTCTGCCCTTGCCGGGCCGCCAGTTGATCAGCTTCGTCACCCCGGCGCCGAGCTTGATCAGCCGCATCAGCGCGGGTTTGGGCACTTGCAGCATCTCGTCGTGCCAGCGGCTCATCACGGTCACGAAATCGAGCATCTCGCTGAGCCGGGCTTTCGCGCCGGTGCTGAGGTCGGGGTCGGTCGCGGCGCGCGCGACGCAGGCTTTCAGCGCCGCCTCGGCCGGATCGACCTCGCGTGCCTTGCGGCCCGCCGCGATGCGGGTGACCATTTCCCATATGTCCTTTTCGGCGGCGAAATGGTCGCGCCGGTCGCCGAGCAACGGCACGCGCTCGATCAATCGCCAGCCAAGCAGTTCCTTGATCGAATTGGAGACGTTCGAGCGCGCGAGCCCGAGCAGATCGGCGATCTCCTCGGCATGTAGCGCGCGGTCGCTGACGAAGAGCAGCGCATGAATCTGCGCCACCGACCGGTTGACGCCCCATTGGCTGCCGAGATTGCCCCAGTGGAGAATGAACTCGGTCGCGGCGGGGGACAGTTTCGACTCATATTCGATAATTTCTGTCATAACAGAAATATCTGATGAAAGGGATGTAATGTCAAGCGGTAGCTTTTTCGGGAATGGCCGGTCTCGACCGGTCGCTGCCTTATCCATCATCGTCACCCCGGACTTGATCCGGGGTCCCGCTTGAGGTTGAGGGCCGTCCATTCGCGAAAAAAAAAAGCGGGATCCCGGGTCAAGCCCGGGATGACGAAAGTTGGTGTCACCACGTCCGCTCCCCACCCCAATGCAGCCTTGCCTTCGACCCAAAAGAAAAGGGCGGTCATCCTTTCGGATGCCGCCCTCGATCCTGTGTCGCTGGAAAGCCGCGTCTTACGCGTCTTCCAGTTCCTCGTCGCTGAACACCGGGCCCGAATCCTGGCCCTTCGCATCGACGTCGCGGTCGACGAATTCGATGATCGCGATCGGCGCCGCGTCGGAGGCGCGGATGCCGGCCTTGATGATGCGGGTGTAGCCGCCGTTGCGGTCCTTGTAGCGCTCGGCGAGGACGTCGAACAGCTTCACGAGCTGGGTGTCGTCCATCAGGCGGCTCATCGCCAGACGGCGATTGGCGAGGCCGCCGCGCTTTGCGAGCGTGACCAGCTTTTCGATATAGGGACGCAGTTCCTTCGCCTTGGCGACGGTCGTCGTGATCTGCTCATGCTTGATGAGCGAGGCCGACATGTTGCGGAACAGGGCCGTGCGATGCGCGCTCGTGCGCTGCAGCTTCCGGCCACCCGATTTATGACGCATGATTTTGTCCTTCGTTTGTCAGAGGGGCCGTTCAAGGTACCCCAAGCCAGGTTGCATTATGGGGCAACCCATCCCGTTCTTTTAAGCCCCTCCTCTTCAGAGGAGGGGGTGGATTTTTAACCCAGCAGTTCCTGCTCGAGCTTCTTGGCCATTTCCTCGATATTCTCCGGCGGCCAGCCGGGGATATCCATGCCGAGGCGCAGACCCATCGACGACAGCACTTCCTTGATTTCGTTCAGGGACTTGCGGCCGAAGTTCGGGGTGCGCAGCATTTCGGCTTCGGTCTTCTGGACCAGATCGCCGATGTAGATGATGTTGTCGTTCTTGAGGCAGTTGGCGCTGCGGACCGACAGTTCGAGCTCGTCGACCTTCTTGAGAAGGAAGCGGTTGAGCTGGTTGACGTCGGACTCGTCGGCGGTGGCCGAGGGGGCCGCCATGCCGATCATGCCGCTGTCGTTCATCGCCTCTTCGAAGTGGACGAACACCTGAAGCTGGTCCTGGAGGATGCGCGCGGCGTAAGCGACGGCGTCTTCCGGGGTCACCGTGCCGTCGGTTTCGACGGTCAGGCTCAGCTTGTCGAAGTCGAGTTCCTGGCCGATACGCGCATTGTCGACCTTGTAGGCGACCTGGCGGACGGGCGAGAAGAGCGAGTCGACCGGGATCAGGCCGATCGGCGCGTCGGCCGGGCGGTTGGCGGTCGCGGGGACATAGCCCTTGCCGCTGTCGGCGACGAGTTCCATGTTCAGCGTCGCGCCGTCGTCGAGGTGGCAGATGACATGGTTCGGGTTCATCACCTTGATGTCGCCCGACACCATGATGTCGCCGGCCTTGACGGTCGCGGGGCCGGTGGCCGAAAGCTGGAGCCGCTTCGGGCCTTCGCCTTCCATCTTGAGCGCGATCTGCTTGACGTTGAGGACGATGTCGGTGACATCCTCGCGCACGCCGGCCAGGCTCGAGAATTCGTGCAGGACGTTCTCGATCTTGATCGACGTAATGGCCGCACCCTGGAGCGACGACAGCAGCACGCGGCGCAGCGCGTTGCCGAGCGTCAGGCCGAAACCACGCTCAAGCGGTTCGGCGACGAAGGTCGCCTTGCGCTTGCCGTCGCCGCCGGCCTTGATTTCCAGGTTGCTGGGCTTCTTCAATTCCTGCCAGTTCCGGATATTGACAGTCATGGACTTCCCTTTGCTAGTGGCGGGACGGGCAGGGGTCGGCTACCCATCCAGCGAGAGATTTGGTGCGGGCGGGCCCCGGCGGGGCGCGCCCGAAAAGGCGTCAGACGCGGCGGCGCTTGGCCGGGCGGACACCATTGTGCGGGATCGGCGTCACGTCGCGGATCGACGTGATGTGGAAACCGACCGCCTGCAGGGCGCGGAGCGCCGATTCACGGCCGGCGCCGGGGCCCTTGACCTCGACCTCGAGGGTGCGGACGCCGTGTTCGGCGGCCTTCTTGCCCGCGTCCTCGGCGCAGACCTGCGCGGCGTAAGGGGTCGACTTGCGGCTGCCCTTGAAGCCCATCATGCCGGCGCTCGACCAGGCAATCGCATTGCCCTGCGCGTCGGTGATGGTGATCATCGTGTTGTTGAAGGTCGCGTTGACGTGGGCCACACCCGACGAGATATTCTTGCGTTCGCGCCGACGAAGGCGCTGCGGTTCACGAGCCATTGATGAAATCCTGTCCTAAATCCGTAAAGCGGGCCGGGGCGCAGCCGCGAAAGGCGGCCACCGGCGCGGAAAAACCGGCTTACTTCTTCTTGCCGGCGATCGGCTTCGCCTTGCCCTTGCGGGTGCGCGCATTGGTGTGCGTGCGCTGGCCGCGGACGGGAAGGCCCTTGCGATGACGCAGGCCGCGATAGCAGGCGAGGTCCATCAGGCGCTTGATGTTCATCGCCGTGTTGCGGCGAAGGTCACCCTCGACCGTGTGATCGGCGTCGAGCGTTTCGCGGATCTGGAGGATTTCGGCGTCGCTCAGGTCCTGGACGCGGCGGCTGTGGTCGATGCCCAGCTTGTCGGCGATGTCGACGGCGGTCTTGCGGCCGATGCCGTGGATATAGGTGAGCGCGATGATAACGCGCTTGTTGGTGGGCAGGTTGACGCCCGCGATACGTGCCATGCTGTTCTTTCTCCTGCTCCACAGGACTCGCTGGCAGACGAGTCCTATCTCAAAGCGTCTGATTTCCAACGCAAAAAACGGACCACGAATGCGCTTGCCGCGCTTCGCCGTCCGGTCAGGCTGTTGGAATGGATGCGCAACTAAGGTGAGTCGGGCCGAAAGTCAAGCGGACTGCGGCGGTTTGCGCGGGGTGATCGGCGATCAGGACGGCGACGTAAGCGCCACCGCGCGGTCGTGCAAGCGGCCGACGACGGCCCGGTGGATTCCGGGGGCGCAGGCGATGACGCCGAAGGCCTGCGCGCGCGGGGTGTTGAATGCCAAAGGCTCGCCGAAGGCATCGGTGACGATCGCTCCCGCCTCGGTCGCGATCAGCGCCGCGGCCGCGACGTCCCACTCGAACCCCCAGCGCAGCGTCGCGACCAGATCGGCGCGGTCGTCGGCGACGAGCGCCATGCGCAGCGCGATGCTGTTCGGCTTGGTGACCATGATCAGGTCGCGGTCGATCCTGGGCAGGCTGTCGGCGGGAACGCGCGACCCGTCGAAGATCATCCGCCGGCTCGCGCGCAGGGCGTCGCCATTGAGCGTCGCGCCATGCCCTTTTTGCGCGACCCACAATTCGTCGAGCGCGGGAGCATAGAGGACGCCGAGTTCGGGCGCACCGTCGACGACGAGCGCGACCGACACGCACCAGCCGGGGCGGCCGCGGATGAAGTCGCGGGTGCCGTCGATCGGATCGACGCACCACATCGCGCGGCACGCGAGGCGATCTTCATTGTCGGCGGTCTCTTCGGACAGCCAGCCGGCGCGCGGCTCGATCGCGCCGAGCACCGCCTTCAGCCGCGCGTCGACCGCCAGGTCGACGTCGCTGACCGGATTGTCGTGCGACTTGTTCCAGACGCTCACCGCCTTGCCCTCGCCGCGCCAGCGCGCCATCGCCATGTCGCCGACCTCGCGGGTCGCGGCGATCACGGCTTCGAGGTTGCGGCCCGGCACGGCGGAGCGCCCTAGGCGCTCGCGACGGTCATGCCGTCGATGCGGAGCGTCGGCGCGTTGACCGCGTGGCGAAATTCAAGATCGTTCGCCGGGACGAGCGCGGCGAACATATCGACCAGATTGCCCGCGACGGTGAACTCGGCGATCGGCCCGGCGATCCGGCCGCCCCGGATCAGGAAGCCCGACGCGCCGCGGCTATAGTCGCCGGTGACCGGATTGACGCCCTGGCCGATCAGCTCGGTCAGATAGACGCCCTCCTCGATGTCGGCCATCAGCGCCTCGGGGCTTTGCGTTCCCGCTGCGAGGTGGAGGTTGCTTGCCGTCACCCCCGCCGCGCCGCCACCGCGACTGGCATGGCCGGTGGGCTGGAGGCCGAGCTGTTTCGCCGACGCCGTGTCGAGCAGCCAGCCGGTGATCCGGCCGCCGGTCACGATGTCGCGCGGCGCGGTCGGCAGGCCCTCGCCGTCGAAGGCGCGGCTGCGCAGGCCGCGCGGGCGGTGCGGATCGTCGCGGATGACGATGGCGCTGTCGAAAAGCTGGCGCTCTTCCTTGCCGAGCAGGAAGCTGGTGCCGCGCGCGACCGCTGGCCCGGCGATGGCGCTCAGCAGATGGCCGACGATGCCGCCGCTGACGCGCGGATCGAGCAGTACCGGCACCTTGCCGGCGGGCGGCTTGCCGGGGTTCAGCCGCGCCACCGCGCGAGTGCCCGCGCGCGTCCCGATCGCCTCGACGCTTTCGAGGTCGGACAGGTGGTGCGCGCTGTGCCAGCCATAGTCGCGCTGCATCGCCGCGCCTTCGCCCGCGATGACGCTTGCCGACAGGCTGTGCCCGCTCGATCCATAGCCGCCAGCGAAGCCGTGACTGGTGGCGAGCGCGAAGCGGGTGCGGCTGTGGCTCGCGCTGCCGCCCTCGCTGTTGGTGACGCCCGCGACGGCGCGCGCGGCTTCCTCGACCGCCAGCGCGGCTTCGCGCAGCGCCTGCGGATCGGCCTCGCTGCCGTCGTCGAGATCGAAATCGGGCACCGGTCCCTTGAACAGCCGATCCTCGGGCGCGAGGCCGGCATAGGGGTCCTCGGGCGCCTCGCGCGCCATCGCGACGCAGCGTTCGACCAGCTTGGCGAGTTCGCCGGCATCCATGTCGGCGGTCGACACGCTGGCGCTGCGCTGGCCGACGAAGACGCGCAGCGATATGTCCTGTCCCTCGGACCGCTCGACATCCTCGAGCGCGCCGAGGCGCATCGAGACCGAGGTGGCGGCGTTGCAGTAATAAAGCGCGTCGGCGGCGTCGGCGCCAGCCTTGGTCGCGGCGTCGCAGAGCATCTGCGCGCGGTCTAGGGCTTCGGAAACGGTCAGCATGTCCGCGCCCTATACGGCGCGCGGGCCAGCGTCAAAATCTATGTCATATGCGTCGCCCCCGCGAAGGCGGGGGCCGCCGTCGGTTGACGCGGCGACGCCGAGCGAGACCGGCAGCGGCCCCCGCCTTCGCAGGGGCGACGATGGAGGAGTCAGCGCGCGATCGCGGCGATGGCGTCGGTTGCGGCCATCGCGCCGCTGACCCACAGGAAGGGCAAAGTCAGCGCGGCGGCCCACAGGCGGCGGACGTCGCGGCGGAAACGCGCGTGGAGGCCCCAGCTTGCCAGCGCCTGGCGGCTGAGATGATACCAATGGCGTTCGGTCATCCGCGCGATCGGGACGGCGAGCGCGAGGAGCATGACGAGCGCCACCGCGATCAGCGCCGATGGCGCTCCGGCGGCGACCGCGCTGGTCACGAGCCAGATCTGCAAGGCGGCAAAGGCGATGAGGGCGGCGGCGGCGTGGACGGTCATGCGGCGGCCCAGGCTGCGCGCAGGCGGTACGCTTGCAGTCGATCGGCGCCAAAGGCGCGGTCCGAACGTCGATGCCATGTTTTCAGCCCCTCCGGCTGGCGATTCCCAGAAACGCCACGTTTTGCCCCAAAAACTCCCAAGTCAAGACACTCTGCCAGCGATTCGTTAATTTTTGCATTCGTTTCGTCGCGGATTCGCCACGAATCCGGGTCGGGGTGCCGGAATCGCTGCCATATCGGCGCCATTCGCCGTGTTTTACGACCGTTTCGCGACGAACGGCGGCGGCCGGCCGATGCCGAACCGGTTTTCGCCCGCAACCTTTGCATCGGACGGCCGAGCGGGTAACGCTGGCCGCTCGTCTTTCGGCAACAGAGGAAAATCACCGATGCGTTATCTGGCCGCTCTCGCCGCCCTGGCCCTCCCGCTCGCGCCCGTGGCCGCCGCCGAAGGCGACGCGGCGGTCGAGCCGAAGCCCGCGGCGCTCGTCGCCGACGGCGTGCCCGCGGTCCCCGCCGAACTGACCGCCGCGACGCGGCCCTATATGGAATATCGCGGCGCCGCCTTCGTCGGCTGGAATCCCGCCGACAAGTCGATGCTGATCGCGACGCGCTTCGGCAATACGACGCAGCTTCACCGCGTCGCCCGCCCGATGGGCGCGCGCGAGCAATTGACCTTCGAGGCGGAGCCTGTGGCACGCGGCGGCTGGTCGCCGTCGAACGGCGACATGATGCTGGTCCAGAAGGATGTCGGCGGCAGCGAATTTTATCAGATCTATGCGATGAAGGACGGGCGCCTTTCCCTGCTCACCGACGGCAAGAGCCGCAATTCGCTCGACGCGTGGAGCAAGGACGGCAGCCTCGTCGCCTTCACCTCGACGCGGCGTAACGGCCGCGACAACGATATCTATGTGATGAACCCGCGTGATCCGGCGTCTGCGCGGCTGGCGGCGCAGGTCGACACTAACGGCTGGTCGGTCGCCGGCTTCGCGCCCGACAAGAGCTGGGCGCTGGCCACGCGATCGGCCTCGATCGAAAAGACCGATCTGTTCCGCCTCGACCTCGCAAGCGGCAAGATGACGCCGATCGGCGATCACAGGAAGAAGATCGCTTTCGAGGGCGCTTCCTTCGCGCCCGACGGCACGATCTGGGCCGCGAGCGATGCCGGCAGCGACGTTCTGCGCCTCGGCACCCTCGACCCCAGGACCGGCGCCTTCACGCCGCGCGGCCCCGCCGAGACATGGGATGTCGAGGCGTTCGACATCTCCTCCGACGGGCGCTTCATCGCCTATGCAATCAACGAGGCGGGGGTGAGCCGGTTGCGCGTGCTCGACGTCGCGAGCGGCGCGGCGCGGACGGTCGATGCGCTGCCCGCGGGCGTGATCGGCCATCTCGAGATCGCGCCGTGGGGGGCGATCGGCATCGGCTTCACCTCGGCGCGCAGCGCCGCCGACGCCTATAGCGTCGATCCCGAAACGCTCGCCGTGACGCGCTGGACGCAAAGCGAGACCGGCGGCCTCGACGCCGCGCGCAACATCGAGCCCGAACTGGTCACGATCAAGAGCTTCGACGGGCTCGAGATGTCGGGTTTTCTCTATCGCCCCGATCCCGCGAAATTCCCCGGCAAGCGCCCGCTGATCATGCACGTCCACGGTGGACCCGAGAGCCAGTGGCGCCCCGAGTTTCTGGGCAGCACCAACTATATCGTCAATGAGCTGGGGGTCGCCTATTTCTACCCCAACGTCCGCGGCTCGACCGGCTATGGCAAGCGCTTCGTCGGGCTCGACAACGGCCCGTTCAAGCGCGAGGACAGCGTCAAGGACATGGGCGTGTTCCTCGACGCGCTCGCGAAGGACCCCGGGCTCGACGCGGCGCGCTTCGGGCTGACCGGGCGCAGCTATGGCGGCTATATGTGCTATGCCGCCGCGACGCATTTCGCCGACAAGCTGCGCGCGAACCTCTGCGTCGTCGCCATCTCGAACTTCGTGACTTTCCTCGAGAATACGCAGGAATATCGCCGCGACCTGCGCCGCGTCGAATATGGCGACGAGCGCGACCCCGCGCAGCGGGCGAAGCTGATGGAGATCTCGCCGCTCACCCGCGTCGCCGACATCAGGAAACCGCTATTCGTCGTCACCGGCGCCAACGACCCGCGCGTCCCGGCATCGGAGGCCGAGCAGGTCGTGGCCGCCGTGCGAAAAAATGGCGGCACCGCCTGGCACCTGGTCGCGACCAACGAGGGGCACCAGTGGGGCAAGAAGGAGAATGTCGATTACACCTTCTGGGCCTCGCTGCTCTTCTGGAAGCAATATCTGCTGAACTGACGCTTGACCGCGACGCGGGCTGGGGCCTAGCGCATCGGGCGGACCCTTGCCCAAGGAGATGCGATGCGCCGGCCCAAGCTGCTGGATACGATGCGCGATTACAGCTGGCCGCTGTTCCGCGCCGATGCGCTGGCCGGGATCAGCGTCGCGCTCGTGGCGCTGCCCCTGTGTATCGCGATCGCCATCGCGTCGGGCAGCACGCCCTTCGTCGGGCTCGTCACCGCGATCATCGGCGGCTTCATCATCTCGGCGACGAGCGGCAGCCGGGTGCAGATCGGCGGGCCGACCGGCGCCTTCATCGTCGTCGTCTATGGCGTCATCCAGAACCACGGGATGGACGGGCTGATCGTCGCGACGATCATGGCGGGGATCATCCTGACGATCGCTGGCTTCTTCCGCGCCGGGCGGCTGATCGCGCTGGTCCCCGAACCGGTGATCGACGGCTTCACCATCGGCATCGCGACGATCATCGCCGCCAGCCAGCTTCAGGACGCGCTCGGCCTGTCGGCGGGCAAGGTTCCCGCCGACATGATCCCGAAGATCGAGGCGCTATGTGCGGCGCGCGCGACGCTCAGCCCCGCGGCGCTGGGCGTCACCGCCGCGACCGTCGCCGCGATCCTGCTGCTGCGCCGCTGGCGTCCGCGCTGGCCGGTGCTGGTGATCGCGGTGGGCATTGCCTCGCTCGCAGTCGCTGCCTTCCATCTGCCGGTCGATACGGTGGGGTCGCGCTTCGGCGTGCTGCCGTCGGGGCTTCCGGCGCCGCACTGGCCGCAGGTGACGACGAGCCGCCTTGTCGAATTGCTGCCCTCGGCCTTCACCATCGCCTTTCTCGCGGGGGTCGAATCTTTGCTATCGGCGATCGTCGCCGACCGCATGTTCGGCGGCCATCACCGCCCGAGCGCCGAACTGCTCGCGCAGGGCTATGCGAATATCGTCTCGCCCTTGTTCGGCGGGCTTCCCGTCACCGGCGCGATCGCGCGCACCGCGACCAACGTCCGCGCCGGCGGGCGCACCCCGATCGCGGGGATGGTCCACGCGCTGGTGATCCTGGCGGTGCTGCTCGTCGCGGGCAAGCTGGCCGGCGCGCTGGCGCTGCCGGCGCTCGCGGCGGTGCTGCTCGTCACCGCGCTCAACATGGCGGAGGTCGAGAAATGGCGCGGGCACCTCGCGCTGCCGCGCGACGAACTGCTGCTGCTGGTGCTGACGCTGGTGCTGACGGTGTTCGCCGACCTGACGGTCGCGATCGGGGTCGGGGTGGCGCTCGGCCTGCTGCTGCGCTGGTGGAAGGGACGGGGACCGGCGCCGTGGACGCCGCGCGAGGGGTGAGCGGCCGGGTTTCCTGAACCGCCCACCCGGATTGCATTTCCTGGAGACGGAGACTCGCCTTCTCGACGGAATCGTCATCTCGGCGAAGGCCGGGATCTCGCCCGTGCGTCAGGCCGGGACGGTGAGATCCCGGCCTTCGCCGGGATGACGAAAAGAAGGGGCGGCGTTTTCAGCCTAAGCTGATCGCGCTTACTTCTTCGGCGGAACCGGCAGGTCGCCCGCATCGGCATCGGGCGTCTCGGGCGCCGGGGCCAGGCCGCTGGCCTGGCGTTCGAGCTCCTCGGCCGCCTTCTGCCGTTCGGCGAGCGCTTTCTCCTCGGCGACCACCGCGGCTTCGACCTCGTCCGCCGCGGCGTCGATACCGGCGAGCCGCTTGGCGCGTTCGTCGGCGATCATCGCCTGCCAGTCGGTCTTGTCGGCGGCCTGGCGTTCGGCCTTGGCGCCCGCGAGAAGCGCCTGCGTGCAGCCGGTGAAGCCGCCGAGCCCGACCGGCGAGCAGCTGTCGGTGCCGAAGCGGCCGACACGCTCCATCGAGGTCACGCGGTTGAGCCACGCCTGGTTGCGCGGGTCGAGCGGATCGCCGCCGCGAAAGATCTGCGGCACGCGATACCGGTCCTGTTCGGGCAGGCGGTTGCAGACGACGATCTCGTCGGGGCTCGACTGCTCGCACTTGTCGTCGCCATAGATGATCACCTGGTTGATCTTGTCGGCGTTCACCGTGTTGGCCTCCTGCGCGGCGGCGGGGAAAGCGGCGAGGCTGCTGGCGAGGAACAGCGCGGCGAGCGGCAGGCGGGTCATCACTTTTTCCTTCATTGCGTTTCGGCCGGAATGGCACGCGCTCTCTGCATAGTCCATGAACATCCCGTCGTCCGTCGCACCCGGCGAGGACGAGGGATATTCTTTATCAGATACGCTTGGACAGCGCGATGGCTGCGCGGCAGCCCGCGCGGATCGCGAGGCTGAGCAGCGGATAGCCCGGTGCGCTTTCCGCCCCCGCGGCGAGCGCGGCTTCCTTGTGCTCGAGTTCCTCGGCGCGAAAATCCTCGACCGCGGCGCTGAGTTCGGGGTCGCTGTCGCCGAGTTCGTCGATCTGATGCCGGTAATGGCGGTCGATCTCGGTCTCGACCGCGGCGGTGCAGGCCATCGCGGCGCGCGGTCCCATCGCGGCGGTCACCGCGCCCAGCGCGAAGCCCGCGACGTTCCAGATGGGCTGAAGCGCGGTCGGCCGGACGCCGCGGCGCGCGACCATCGCATCGAAGAAGGCGCGGTGCCGCTCTTCCTGCTCGGCCATATGCGCGATCTCGCGCGCCATCGGGTGGCGGTCGCCCATCACCGCGAGCTGCCCGGCATAGATGCGCGTCGCGCCATATTCGCCGGCCTGGTCGACGCGGATCATCGAGGCGGTGCGCTGCTTGCTCATGCCGATGTGGTCCGGCGGCGGAGCAAGGTCAAGACGAGCGCGGCGGCGGCGAGCGAGAAGATCGCATTGAAGCCCGCGAGCGAGATGCCCAGCAGCCGCCACTGCGCGACGTCGCAGCGGATGATCGGCGCCGCCATGATCTCGTCGAGCGAAATCGGGCCGCTATGGCTGGTGCTGCACGTCGTCAGCCCTTCCCACAGGCCATATTCGACCCCGGCGTGGAAAATCCCGATCGCGCCGCTGACCGCAATCGCGATGGCGGCGAGCAGGGTCAGCGCGCGCATGGCCGTGTCGTTGCGATTGAGGAGCAGCGCCAGCAGCGCGAGCACGATCGCCGCCTGGTGCGGCCAGCGCTGCCAGTAACACATCTCGCACGGATGGAGGCCGAAGCCGAACTGCGACACGAGCGCGCCGCCATAGAGGAGCAACGGAGCGGCGAGCGCGACGAGCGGCGCGGCAAGGCGGGATTGGAGCATGGACGAGTCTCTAGAGTAATTGCGCGAAATTTAAATGGTCCGATTCCCCGAGCGAAGCCGAGGGGCCCGTTCGAGCGCAGCGAGAACTCGCACCATTGCAGCCTCGACTTCGCTCGGCAGGGCCCCTCGGCTTCGCTCGGGGAATCGGATGGCTTTTGTGCGTCATCCCTTAGTTGCGCGCGGCCGGCTTGGCGGGCGGCTTGGCGGGCGGCTTGCCGCCCTGCGCCATGCGCGGCGTCGCCGGGCCGACCCGCCCGATCGTCTGCAGCGCATAATAGAGCTGATAATCCTTGATGCCCTTGGCCTTCAGCTCCTCGGCGGTCGCGGTGAAGCGCGGATCGTCCTTCTCGTCCTTTTCGAGCAGGCTGTTGTCGACCTTCTTTTCGTTGATCAGGTGGCGGCGCAGGTCGCTTTCGCGGAAGCGCGGGCGGTCCTTGTAATCGGGGTCCGAAAGCTGCGGCACGCGAATGTCGGGCTCGATCCCGCCTTCCTGCACGCTGCGCCCCGACGGGGTGTAATAGCGCGCGGTGGTGAGGCGGAGCGCGGTGGTGTCGGTCAGCGGCAGCACCGTCTGCACCGATCCCTTGCCGAAGCTGCGCTCGCCCATGATCACCGCGCGATGCTGATCCTGCAGCGCCCCCGCGACGATTTCGGAGGCCGAGGCGGAGCCCGCATCGATCAGCACGATCACCGGCGCGCCGCCGGCGAGGTCGCCGGGCTCGGCGAAATAGCGTTCGATATCGCTCTTCTTGCGCCCGCGCTGCGAGACGATCTCGCCGCGGTCGAGGAAGATGTCGCTGACCCCGACCGCTTCGTCGAGCAACCCGCCGGGGTTCGAGCGCAGGTCGAGCACCCAGCCGCGCGGTTTATGGCCGAGCGATTTCTCGACCGAGATCATCGCGGCCTTGAGGTCGCGGGTCGCGTCGGCGGAGAAGCTGGCGATGGTCAGCACGCCGACATCGTCCTTCGCTTCCCATTTGACCGGCTTCACGTCGATGATCTCGCGCGTCAGCGTCATCTCGATCGGCTTGTCCTGGCCTTCGCGCACGACGGTGATCTCGATCTGGGTGCCGGGACGCCCGCGCATCTGCTCGACCGCTTCGTCGAGCGTCATCCCGAAAATCAACTGCTTGTTGATGTGGGTGATATAGTCGCCCGCCTTGACCCCGGCGCGGTCGGCGGGGGTGTCGGCGGTCGGCGCGATCACCTTGACCACGCCGTCCTCCATCGTGACCGACAGGCCCAGCCCGCCATATTCGCCGTCGGTCTGGGTGCGCAGGTTCGAATAGTCGCGCGCATCGAGATAGCCCGAATGCGGGTCGAGGCTGGCGAGCATCCCGTTGATCGCGCCTTCGATCAGCTTGTCGTCGCTGACCGGCTCGACATAGTTGGATTTGACCTCGAGAAAGACGTCCATGAAGCGGGCGATTTCCTGCTGCGTCGAGGCGTCGACGGTCGCCATCGCCCCGGTCGCGAGCGGGACGAGCGCGAGGGTCGAAAGCGCCGCGGCGCCCTGCCACAGCGCGAAGCGGCGCCGGGAAGAGGAGGCAGTCTGGGTCGATTCGGTCATGGTCATCTTTCAATCGCGCAGGCGTGAACCTGCCTTATAATCCCCGGCGCGCCATCGTCCTACGGAATTTTGGGAGCGTCAAGCGCGAGTTCCGGGACAGCAATGACGCGGATTCATCGCACGACACGGCGGCTGGATAATAATCTTCGTCATTGCGAGCGCAGCGAAGCAATCCAGGGCGGTTTACGCGAGCTCTGGATTGCTTCGCTACGCTCGCAATGACACAATCCCTTTCACCCCAGCATCCGGGCGACGTCCACCGGGCGGCCGGCGCGGCGCAATTCGACGGTGATCCGGCTGTCGTCGGACCCGGCGCGGCCGATCGGCGCCCCGGCGTCCAGCGTGTCGCCGACCCCCGCCGACAACGCGATCATCCCGGTGACCAGCGAAATCCAGCCGCCGCCATGGTCGATGATGATGATCTTGCCGTAACCGCGATAATCGCCCGCGAAGCTCACGCGTCCCGGCGCGGGCGCGACGACCTGCCCGCCGGGGCGCGCCGCGATGGTGATCCCGCGCGAGCGCACGCCGCTGTCGTTGACCTCGCCCAGCCCCGCGACGATGCGTCCGACGACCGGCAGGCGATAGACGCCGCGCGCAAGCTCGGCCTCGGCCGGTGCGGGCGGCGCGGCCTGCAGGACCGGGCTCGCCGGATCGCGCGGGCGCGGAATCGGTCCCGCGAGCTGCGCCAGTTCGCCGCGCACCGCGCCGTCGGTTTCGAGCGCATCCATCAGCTCGACGATGTCGCGCGCCTTCTCGCCGAGCCCGAGCGCGCGGTCGGCCTCGAGCTGGGCGCTGCTCATCAGCTCGCGCGAGCGCAGGCGGCCTTCATTTTCGAGCCGGGTCAGCGCGTCGCGGCGCTGGGCGAGTTCGGTCTTGCTTGCGGCGAGTGCCTGCAACGCGATTCCCTGCTGCTGCCGCGCGGTGCGCAGTTCGGCGAGCTCGCGCCGCACCCCGGCGGTCCGCCGTTGGATCACCGGCATGGCGGCGTCGATGACGGCGCGCGCGTGGACCATGTCGGTCAGCGATCCGGGCTGGGCAAGAACGCTCACCGGTGGCTGGCGGCTGAGCTGCTGCAACGCGGCGGTGAGTTCGAGCAAAGGCTGCCGCTGCTCGGCGAGCCGTGCCTCCTGCCCTTTCAGCCGCCGCGTCACCAGCGCGACGCGCGCCTCGCCGGCGTTGATGTCGGCCTCGGCCGACTGGATGCGCGCGGCGAGCGCTGCGCTGCGCTTTTTCAGCCGCTCGGCCTCGTCGTGCGCGGCGGTCGCCTGCGCCTCGAGCGCGGCGCTGCGCGTCATCGCGTCGGCCGATTGCCGCTTGGCGGTCAGGAGCTGCTGGCGTTCGCGCTCGGCGATCGCCTGAGGGTCGAAGACGTCGCTTTGCGCGGTGGCCATGACGGCCGCCAATGCCAGGAACACGGCGGCTAAGACCATGGAATACCGGCCGCGAACCCATCCCTCCTCTTCAGAGGAGGGGCAGCGAGACTTGCGGACTTGTCCGCTAGTCGCAGCGGGGTGGTGTCCTGAACCGGCGTGCACCACCCCAACCCCTCCTCTGAAGAGGAGGGGCTCAAGTTGTGCGGTTCGCCGCCTCATTGCCGCCCCTCGCGGTGATAGGGGTGCCCCGCGATGATGCTGGTCGCGCGCCATAGTTGCTCGGCGAGCATCGCGCGCGCCATCAGGTGCGGCCAGGTCGCGCGGCCGAAGGCGATGACCCGGTCGGCGCCCTCGCGCTCGGCAGGCGTGAATCCGTCGGCGGCGCCGAGGCAGAAGCGCGCCTCGCGCACCCCGCCGTCGCGCCATGTCTCCAGCAGTTTGGCGAATTCGAGCGACGAAAGCTGTTCGCCGCCCTCGTCGAGCAATAGGGTGCGGCTGTTGCCGGCCGCGGCGGGAACGCGCCCGCCGGTGTCGGGAAGCTCCGAAATCTTCTGCGCCCAGGTCACGCGCTTCATATAGCGCTCGACCAGCTCGGCCTCGGGGCCCCGCCCGATGCGCCCGCGCGCGATGATGTGCAGCAACATGACGCCTCGCCTACGTTAGCGAGGCAAAGGCGTCAATTTACCGCGGCAACCGGCGGGGCGTCTCCGAACGACCACATGCGTTCGAGGTTGTAGAAGCTGCGAACCTCGGGGCGAAACAGGTGGACGATGACGTCGCCGGCGTCGATCAGCACCCAGTCGGCGTTGGGAAGGCCTTCGACGCGGACGAGGCGGCCCGCTTCCTGCTTGATGCGCTGCGCCAGCTTGTCGGCGATCGCCGAGACGTGACGCGTCGACCGGCCGCTCGCGATCACCATATGGTCGGCGATGCTGCTCTTGCCGGCAAGCGGGATGGAGATGGTTTCCTGGGCCTGATCCTCATCCAGCTGGTGGAGGATCAGCGCGTGGAGGGCTTCCACGCTGTCGTCCGAAGACTTGGGGGCGGTTGCGGCGCCGGGCGCGGCATCCTTACTGGCGGCTATCAAGCGGTTTCATTCCTTTCATCCATGGCCAGGCGCAAATGCGTCACAGGGTCGCGCGGGGGGCGCGGCCTGCATAGCGTTCGAACCAGCGGGGGTCGGCCTGCCGTAGGGCGGTTGCGGATCGCACATCGGGCGAAAAACGCAGGAACACGAGGGCAGGCGGTCTCCAGTCCGTCCAGTGACGTTTCTGGTCCGCGGGCCGGACAAAGCGCCGCAGCCAACCCATCGCCTGTGCAGCGTGGGTGCGGCCATTATAGCCCGGACGCGCGATCACCGCAATCGGCATCAATCGTGCGATCCCCCGCCAGTCGCGCCATTGGGGCAATTGGGCCAGATTATCGGCCCCCATGATCCAGATGAAGCGGCGGCCCGGATAGCGCCGCACCAGCTTTTTCAGCGTATCGACGGTATAGCGCGTGCCGAGTTCGGCCTCGATCGCGGTCGCGCGGATCGGCGAGCGCCGCGCCATCCGCTGCGCCGAGGCGAGCCGGGCGGGAAGCGGCGCCATGCCCTTCGCGGGTTTCAGCGGATTGCCCGGCGAGACGAGCCACCACAGTTCGTCGAGCCCGAGCGCCTCGATCGCGTTGAGACTGATCGCCCGGTGCCCGCCATGCGCGGGATTGAAGCTGCCGCCGAGGAGGCCGGTGGTGATCATGTCGCTGGGTGCCAGTCCTCACGATAGTGGCGCACGCGGAGGATGCGAATTGCGCCCCTTTCAGGCCGATAGATCAGCAAAAAGGGACTCTCGGAAACGTGCCACTTCCGATAGGCGGTGCCATCGACCTTCGGTCCGGCATGGGGATTCGCCTGGAGGAATTTGGCCGCTGCAACTGCATTGCGTGCGGCGCGATTGGCAAAATCGAGATCCAGTTCACTATAGTGAAGATCGATGCGCGCGAGGTCGGCCCGAGCGCTCGGGGCCCAGACGATGCCGGGTTTCACGATCAGCTTGCTTCTTTCCCGGCCCGTTTGGAAATACGCTCCTCAAGCCACGCTTCCATTTCGTCCTGAGTATGGAAATCGCCATTTTCGATTTCGTCTTCGCCAATTTTGACGAATTCCAGAAATTCGGTTTCGCGCTTCACATATTCGCGAACCGCCTGTGCCACCAACCATGACCGCGATCGGTCAAGCTCTTCGGCCAGTCGATCCAGATCTTTCAGTGTTGTCTCGTCAACGCGAGCCGAGATAGGTGATGTCGTGTTCATAAAAGGTTCGTATCATTTGTATACAAATGATTCAAGGCCGCACCTGCCCCGTCCCCCGCACCAGCCATTTATAGGTGGTCAGTCCTTCGAGCGCGACCGGCCCCCTTGCGTGCAGCCGCCCCGTCGCGATGCCGATTTCTGCCCCCAGCCCGAATTCGCCGCCGTCGGCGAACTGGGTCGAGGCGTTGTGCATGACGATCGCGCTGTCGACCTCCGACAGGAAGCGTTCGGCGGTGGCGCGGCTCTCGGTGACGATCGCGTCGGTGTGGCGGCTCGAATGCGCGTCGATATGCGCGAGCGCGCCCGCGAGGCCGTCGACCAGGGCGATCGAGACGATCGCGTCGAGATATTCGCTATCCCAGTCGCCCGCCGATGCGGGCTCGACATGCGGGCTGAGCGCCGCGACGTCCCTGTCGCCGCGCACCTCGCAACCAGCCGCGATCAGCGCGTCGACGATGGCGAGCGGCGCGGAATAAGCGCGGTCGATCAGGATCGTCTCGGTCGCGCCGCAGATGCCGGTGCGGCGCATCTTGGCGTTGACCGCCAGCGGCAGCGCCTTCGCCGGATCGGCGGCGCCGTCGATATAGAGATGGTTGATCCCGTCGAGATGCGCGAGCACGGGCACGCGCGCCTCGTCCTGCACGCGCGCGACGAGGCCCTTGCCGCCGCGCGGGATGATGATGTCGACCAGTCCCTGCGCGCGCAGCAGCGCACCGACCGCGGCGCGGTCCTGCGTGGGCACGAGTTGCACCGCGTCGGCGGGCAGGCCGCTTGCCGCGAGCCCGGCGGCGAGCGCGGCGTGGATCGCGCGGTTGCTGTGTACCGCCTCGCTGCCGCCGCGCAGGATCACCGCATTGCCCGACATCAGGCCGAGCGCGGCGGCATCGGCGGTGACGTTCGGACGGCTTTCGTAGATGATGCCGACGACGCCGAGCGGCACGCGAACGCGGCTGAGTTCCATGCCGTTCGGACGCACCGCGCGGTCGATCTCGCGCCCGACCGGATCGGGGAGCGCCGCGACGGCATCGACCGCATCGGCGATCGCGCTCAGCCGGTCCTCGTCGAGCCGCAGCCGGTCGAGCATCGCCGCGGTCAGCCCGCCGGCCTGCCCGGCTTCCATGTCGCGGGCGTTGGCGTCCAGGATTTTCGCTGCCTGCGCGCGAAGCTGTGTCGCGCCCGCGTGCAGCGCCGCCGCCTTCTCGGCGGTGCTCGCGACCGCGAGCCGCTTCGCCGCGGCGCGCGCGCGCGCGCCCATGCCGGCGATCAGCGCGTCGGCGTCGGCGGGACGCGGCGGAGTAAGGGTTTCGGCGTTCATGGCGCGGCCAGTATCACGTTTCGCCTGACTCCCGAAAGCCCCGTTGCGCGGACGGCGATGCCCCACTAGGCAGGGGCGCATGAGCGGGGACATCGAAAGCATCGGGGCGGCGATCACGGCGGGGCTGGCGGGTTCGGCGGTCGAGCCGAGGCACGGCGGCGCCGGCGGGCGCGGCGGCGGACGCTGTCTCAATTGCGGGACGAGCCTCGTCGGGTCGCATTGCCACCGCTGCGGGCAGAAGGCCGATATCCATCGCAGCTTCGGCGCGATCGGGCACGATCTCGTCCACGCGATCTTTCATTTCGAGGGCAAATTGTGGAACACGCTGCCGCTGCTCGCGTGGCGGCCCGGCGACCTTACGCGCCGCTATATCCACGGCGAGCGTGCGCGCTTCATCTCGCCGCTGGCGCTGTTCCTCTTCGCGGTGTTCCTGACCTATGCGGTGCTCGCGATGGTCGGCGCGGGCGGCGGTCTCGGCCAGGAGCTGAACAAGGCGGCCGCCGAACAGACGCGCGCGGCGGCGATCAAGGACAGTATGCAGGACGAGGTCGACCGGATCGACATCGAACTGGCGAAAAAGGATTTGCCCGCGGCGCGGCGTAGCGAATTGCAGGCGGAACGCGACACGCTCCAGAAAAGCGCCGGCTATCTGGGCGTCGCGCGCAGCCGGAGCAAGGCCGAACGCGACGCCGAGCGCGCGCTGGGGCCGCCGGTGCTGAGCGATCCGACCGACCAGATCGAAACGAGCGCCGCATTCATCGCGCGCAACAAGAGCGATACCGGCATCGCCTTCATCGATCACGGCATGGAAAAGGCGCTCGCGAACCCGGCGCTGATTCTCTACAAGGTGCAGGCGAACGCCTATAAATTCGCGTGGGCGCTGATCCCGCTGTCGCTGCCCTTTATGTGGCTGCTCTATCCGTTCAGCCGGCGCTTTCACACCTACGACCATTTCGTTTTCGTAACCTATTCGATCAGCTTCATGCTGCTGATGTTCGTGGCCGTGCGCTTGCTCAACCTGACGATCTTCGGCGAGCTCGCGACCTTTGCCGCGCTATTCTATGTGCCGTTCCACATGTATCGCCAGCTTCGCGGCGCCTATCGCTCGTCGCGGATCGGGGCGCTGGCGCGAACGAGCCTGCTGCTGCTCTTCAGCCTGTTCGCGGTGATCATGTTCATGCTGCTGCTGCTCGCGCTCGGCGCCGCCGGCTGACGAGGCGTTGTAACGCGGATCGGGCAAAGGCCCGGCAAAGGGAGACATACGATGCACCAGCTCTGGGGCGAAATCGACCGGCGCCTGCTCATCAAGCTCGGCACCGCCGGGCTCGCCGCGATGGCGCTGCCGGGCGCGGCGCGGGCGATGGCGGCGCAGGGCTTTACCCATGGCGTCGCGAGCGGCGAGCCCGGCGCGAACAGCATCCTGCTGTGGACGCGCTATGCTGCGCCGTCGGACACGCGGCTGACGGTCGAGCTGTCCGAGACGCCCGATTTCGCGGCGGTCGCGGGCGGGGGCAGCGTCACCGCCGAAGGCGAGCGCGATCATACCGCGAAGATCACCGTCGATGGACTCGCGCCGGGCCGCTGGTATTTTTACCGCTTCGTCGCGCCCGACGGCACCGCGTCGCCGACCGGCCGCACCCGCACCCTGCCGCAGGGGCCGGCGAGCGCCTTCACGCTCGCGCTCTTCTCCTGCGCCAACATGCCGTTCGGCTGGTTCAACGCCTATGGCCACGCCGCGGCGCGCGGCGACATCGACCTCGTGGCGCATGTCGGCGATTATTTCTACGAATATCGGGCGGGCGACTATCCCTCGGCGAAGGAGGCGGTGCCGGGGCGGCTGGTCCAGCCGTCGCAGGAACTTGTGGCGCTCGCCGACTATCGCCTCCGCTATGCGGCTTATCGCGCCGATCCCGACCTGCAGCGGCTGCACCAGCTTTTCCCGATGATCGCCCAGTGGGACGACCATGAATTTGCCAACGATACATGGAAGGGCGGGGCGGAGAATCACAATGCGGGCGAGGGAAGCTGGGAAGATCGCAAGGCGGCCGCCGAGCGCGCCCACACCGAATGGATGCCCGTCGCCGAGACCCGCTGGCGCGACTATCAGGTCGGCGACCTCGCGACGATCTTCCTTCCCGAAACGCGCGTCACCGCGCGCGACGAGCCGTTCGATCTCGGCGCGCTGCTGGAAGGAAAAGGCGACGTCGCGGCGACGCTCAAGACCTTCGCCGAAACCACCTATCGCGACCCGCAGCGCCAGTTGATGGGCGCCGAACAGGAAAAATGGCTGTTCGACGGCTTCGTGCAGTCGGTGAAGGCGGGAACGCGCTGGCAGGTCTGCGCACAGCAGATCGTCATGGGGCCGCTGTTCACCCCGCCCGAATCGCAGGGCTGGTTCGGTCCCGATCAGCCCGATTTCGTGAAGCGCCGCGTCGAGGTGGCGCAGCTCGCCGCGAAGGCCGGACTGCCGCTCAACATGGACGGCTGGGACGGCTATCCCGCCGCGCGCGACCGCCTGCTCGCCGCCGCGCAAAGCGCCG
This sequence comes from Sphingopyxis sp., assembly GCF_025869345.1. Classification (GTDB taxonomy): domain Bacteria; phylum Pseudomonadota; class Alphaproteobacteria; order Sphingomonadales; family Sphingomonadaceae; genus Sphingopyxis. The sequence continues at coordinate 13,624 of NZ_JAOZVW010000033.1, read as the reverse complement.
ATGCCGATCTCGTCACCCTGTCGGGCGACAGCCACAATGCCTGGGCGTTCGACCTGGCGCACGACGGCCGGCCGGCGGGGATCGAGGTCGCCGGGCAGAGCGTCACCTCGCCGGGCTTCGAGGCCTATACCCCCGGCATATCGGACGAAACGCGCGTTTCCGCCTTGCGCGCCTCATCGCCGCAGCTTCGCTGGGCCAACACGTGCGATCGCGGTTACGTGACCATCGCGCTGACCCCCGACCGGGTGACCGCCGACTGGCACAGCGTCGCGCCGGTGCGCACGCATGATCTCAAACTGACAGGCTCGCACCGCATGACCGCGACGCGCGGGCGGCGGACTTATGACACAGTCTGACGCGAGCGCTTGACTAACCCATAACTATGTGGTTATGAGAAATCCATAGCCACGGAGTTATGGATTATGACCGCATCCCCCGACCTTCTGTTCAGGGCGCTCGCCGACCCGACCCGGCGCGGCTTGTTCGAGCGGCTCTGCCTCGACGGCGAGCAGACCGTCGCCGCGCTGACCAACGGCGCCGGAATCTCGCAGCCCGCGGTGTCGAAGCATCTCGGCATACTCAGGCAGGCCGGGCTCGTGCGCGATCGCCACGAGGGGCGGCAGACGCATTACAGCGCGCAGCAGCGCGCGCTGGCGCCGCTGGTCGACTGGACCGGCCGCATGACCCGCTTCTGGGAAGCGCGGTTCGACGATCTCGAAGATTTGCTGAAAAGGATGGATCAATGAACGCATCGCCCGACGTCCGCACGGTCACCGTTGAACGCCAGATTCCGCACCCGCCCGAGAAGATATGGCGCGCGCTCACCGAGCCGCACCTGATCGAGGAATGGCTGATGAAGAATGATTTCGGCCTCGATCCCGGCCACCGCTTCCGGCTTCGCGGCGACTGGGGGCAGGTCGACTGCGAAATCCTCGACGTCGATCCGGGGCGGACGCTGTCCTATAGCTGGAATCACCCGCACGCCGATCCCGCTTTCGACCTCGAAAGCGTCGTCACCTTCACGCTCGAACCTGCGGGCGCGGGGACGCTGCTCCGCATCGAGCAGACCGGATTCCGCCCCGAGCAGAAGCAGGCGTTCGGCGGCGCGCAGGGCGGCTGGCGCCTTCATCTGGAAAATCTGGAAAAAACCGTCGCGGCGCTCGATGGGGCGCGGGCCTAAGGAGATTATGATGACCTGGATTCGGCCGTTCCACCGCTGGACGTCGATCGTCTTCACCGTGATCGTCGCCGGCATCTTCGCGACGCTCGGCATCGGCAGGCAGCCGGCGCAATGGGTCTATTACCTCCCGCTCGCGCCGCTGTTCCTGCTGACCGTGACCGGCCTCTACCTGTTTTTCCGCCCCTATTTCATGGCGCGGCGGGCGAAGGCCGGGGCGCCTCAGCCATAGGGCGGGCTTTCCTCGAACTCGTCGAACCAGGGATAGTCGTTCGCGACGCTGGCGGTGAAATTGGGGGCGCGCTTTTCGAGGAAACTCGTCACGCCCTCGACGGCGTCGGGGCTGCGGCCGCGTGAGAAGATCACGCGGCTGTCCCAGCGGTGCGCGCTCATCGGGTGCGGGGCGCCCATCATGCGCCAGAGCATGTGGCGGGTCAGCGCAACCGAGACGGGGGCGCTGTGCTCGGTCATCTCGCGCGCCTTGGCGATCGCGGCGTCGATCAGCGCGCCCGGCGCGTGGACCGACTGGACAAGGCCCTTTTCCTGCGCTTCGGCGGCCGAAATCAGGCGCCCTGAATAGCAGAGGTCGACCGCGTTCGCGATGCCGACGAGGCGCGGCAGGAACCAGCTCGACGCGGCTTCGGGCACGATGCCGCGGCGCGCGAAGACGAAGCCGTAGCGCGCGGTCTCGCTCGCGAGGCGCGCGTCCATCGGCAGCGTCATCGTCGCGCCTATCCCGACCGCGGCGCCGTTGATCGCGCCGAGCACCGGCTTCTTCGCCGCGAAGATGCGCATCGATACGCGCCCGCCGCCGTCGCGCACCAGCGGGTGCGACCAGTCGATCGTCCCGTCCGGCGCGACCGGGCTCGCGGGGGTGCCTTCGGGAAGCTGGCGCTGCTTGTCGGCGCGCTTGTCGTAATCGAAGGTGTCGCCGCCCGACCCCAGGTCGGCGCCCGCGCAATAGGCCTTGTCGCCATGGCCGGTGAAGATCACCGCGCGCACCGCGTCGTCGGCATCGCATTCATCGAGCGCGGCGATGATCTCGGCCATCATGTCGGCGGTGAAGGCGTTCATCCGCTCGGGCCGGTAGAGGGTCAGGATGGCGATGCCGTCCTGCTTGTCGAGGCGAATCTCGTTGTAGCTCATGTCTCTCTCCTTGGGGATCGCGGCATGGTTGCAAGCAGGAAGGGCGAAGGCAAGCTCTAGTTTACGTAAACGTAAGTGGGTGAGGGATGCGGCGCGGTCCGATACCCGGATTCGTCGCCCCCGCGCAGGCGGGGGCCGCTGTCGGCCTTATTCTTCAGCGCCGCGTAAACCTCCAGCGGCCCCCGCCTTCGCGGGGGCGACGTGACGGGTGACGCGCCCGCGCTTTGCCGCTATAGGCGCCGCATCGCCCCGGCGGCGCGCCTCTCGCCTGAGTCGCTTTCGCCGGGTTCTTCTTTTGGTTCCGACAGAAAGTCCGCGCGCCATGGCCCGTCGCCGCCAGATCTACGAAGGCAAAGCCAAGATCCTTTACGAAGGCCCCGAACCGGGCACGCTGATCCAGTATTTCAAGGACGACGCGACCGCCTTCAACGCGCAGAAACGCGGGACGATCAACGGCAAGGGCGTGCTCAACAACCGGATTTCGGAGCATGTCTTCACCTTGCTCGGCAATATCGGCGTGCCGCATCATTTCATCCGCCGCCTCAACATGCGCGAGCAGCTCATCCGCCAGGTCGAGATCGTGCCGATCGAGGTGATCGTGCGCAACGTCGCCGCGGGCACGCTGTCGAAGCGGCTCGGGATCGAGGAGGGGACGCCGCTTCCGCGCACCCTGATCGAATATTGCTACAAGGACGACGCACTCGGCGATCCGCTGGTGGCCGAGGAGCATATCGCCTGCTTCAACTGGTGCAGCCAGGACGAACTTCACGATATCCAGGACCTGGCGATCCGCATCAACGACTTCATGTCGGGCATGTTCGCGGGCGTCGGCATCCGCCTCGTCGACTTCAAGCTCGAATTCGGGCGGCTCTATGAGGGCGACTACAGCCGTATTATCCTGGCCGACGAAATCAGCCCCGACGGCTGCCGCCTGTGGGACATGGCGACGAACGAAAAGCTCGACAAGGACCGCTTCCGCCGCGATCTTGGCGGCGAGGTCGAGGCCTATCAGGAGGTCGCGCGCCGGCTCGGTCTGCTGCCCGAGGGCGGCGACAACGCCGTGCTCGACCTCGAAAGCCATCGCAAGAAGAAGAGCTGAAACGGTGGCGCCAGGGCGCTGAGATTTACATCTGCATCATCTCGACACGAACGGGACGGTGGGTCGGATTAAAGGCTCGACGCTCTAGCCATCCTTAAGGCTTGATTTACCACAGCTTGCTACCCCCGCCGCATGACGGGGGTCTCTCATTGGTTTGGCACGCGGGTGTTCCCGCCGGTTCCGGATGATATCCGGGACGATCTGGCGCTTTTGCGCGCGCATCGCATCGAGACGCTGACCCCGATGCTGTTCCTGATGCTGGCGGCGACGACGCCGACCGCCATCTATGCCGGGATCGCCGCCGTCCATCCGGTCATTCGTATCGGCTTTCCCGTCATCCTCGCGTGCGTCTGCCTGCTCGGCTTCGCCACGCTGATGAAGAATCGCGGCCGCCGCATGAGCCCGCGCCGGGCGCGGCGCGTCCGCATCGAGGCGACGTGGCTGTCGGCGGTGATGGGGGCGATGTGCAGCGTCTGGACGGTGGTCAACTGGCTTGCCGCCGCGCCCGAGAACCACAGCTATTATGCGATGATCATGGCGATGGGGTCGCTCGCGACCGCCTATTGCCTGTCGCCGATCCGTTTCGCCGCGCTGATCAACATCGCCATCGGGCTGGTGCCCGTCGCGGGGCTGATGCTGACCTCGGGGCATGCCGCCGAAGTGGGCGCTGGGACGAGCCTGATCGTCGCGACGATCTTTCTGATCCGCATGATCGTTCAGCAGCACGGCCAGCTCGTCGATCTGCTGATGCTCCAGCGCCAGATGCGCGAGCTCGCGCACAGCGATCCGCTGACCGCGCTGCCCAATCGCCGGGCCTTCGACCTCCGCCTCGCCGAGGAGATCGGACGCGCGCGCGAGGGGCGGCCCTTCGCGATCGCGCTGCTCGACCTTGACGGTTTCAAGCCGGTGAACGACCGGCACGGCCATGCGGTGGGTGATCAGCTCCTCTGCGAAATCGCGGTGCGGCTGCGCCGCGCCTGCGGCAAGGACGCAATGGTCGCGCGTCAGGGCGGCGACGAGTTCGCGATCCTGGTCCCCGCGGGATCGCCGCTGCTCGAAACCGCGCTCGCCGACCATATTCTCGCGGCGCTCGCCGCGCCCTGCCAGATCGAGGGGCATGTGATTCGCGTCGGCGCGAGCGTCGGCGTCGCCGCCTGGCCCGAAAACGGACCGACGAGCCGCGACCTGTTCGAGGTCGCCGACCGCGCGCTTTATGCCGCCAAGGCGATTGATCGAAGCGGCAAGTCGTCCGTCGAAAGCGTGTCGCGCCGCGCCTAGGCCGCGCTTGACCCGCCGCGCGGGCGCGGTCACACCGGCGGCATGATCCTGCTCCTGCTCCGGCGCGCATCGCTCGCGCTGTCGCCCCTCGTCCTCCTCGCCGCTGGCCCCGCGCCCGTCCTTGCCAAACCGGCGCCCGCGCCCGCCGCGGCGACGGTCAATCCGCAAACCGCCGCCGCCAAGGCCTGGAACTTCGCCGCAAGCGACATCGCGGTCGATCCCAACATCGTCTTCGGCGTGCTGCCGAACGGGATGAAATATGCGCTGCTGAAGAACAGCACGCCCAAGGACAGCGTCCTCGTCCGCCTGCGCTTCGACGTCGGCAGCTTCGCCGAAGCCGACGACCAGCGCGGGCTCGCCCACTTCCTCGAACATATGGTCTTCAACGGATCGACCCATGTGCCCGAAGGCGAGATGGTCAAGCTGCTCGAGCGCAAGGGCCTCGCCTTCGGTGCCGACACCAATGCGGTCACCGGCTTCGACCAGACCGTCTATCAGCTCGATCTGCCCAATGCCTCCGACGATCTGGTCGACACCGGCCTGATGCTGATGCGCGAAACCGCGAGCGAAGTGACGATCGACCCCGCCGCGGTCGACCGCGAGCGCGGCATCATCCTGTCCGAACGCCGCGCGCGCGACAGCTATCAGCTTCGCAGCCTGATCGACCAGCTCGATTTCCAGATGCAGGGGATGAAGGTCGCCAGTCGCATCCCGGTCGGCACCGAAGAGGTGATCAAGACCGCCCCCGCGTCGCGCATCCGTGATATCTATGACCGCTATTACCGCCCCGAGCGCGCGACGCTGGTGATGGTCGGCGATTTCGATCCCGCCGCGATCGAGGCGAAGATCAAGGCGCGCTTTTCGGACTGGAAGGGCCGCGGTCCCGCGGGGGCCGACCCCGACATCGGCGGTATCGACTTCAAGCGGGCCGAGGCGGCGGACGATTTCATCGATCCCGCGATCCAGGATTCGGTGACGATCTCCGCGTTCAAGCCCTGGGTGGACGAGATCGACAGCAAGGCGAAGCGCGCGCGCAAGCTGGCCGAGGATGTCGGCGAGGCGATCCTCAGCCGCCGGCTCGCGAAGATCGCGCTCGACGAGAATTCGCCGATCCTTGCCGGCTATTTCAGCGACAATGACGGCTGGAAGCGCTTCGACCAAGTCAGCGTCGGCGCGGTCGCCAAGGAGGGCGCGTGGAAGGACGCGCTCGCGCTCGTCGAGCAGGAATGGCGCCGCGCGGTCCAATATGGCTTCACCCAGGCCGAGGTCGACGAGCAGATCGCCAACCGCCGCACCGCGCTCAAAAATGCGGTTGCCGGGGTCGATACGCGGCGCAGCGACACGATGGCCGACGTGCTGGTCAAGGCCGCCGACGGCAGCTTCGTCGTCGTCCGCCCCGAAACCACCCAGGCGATGTTCGATGCGGTCGCGCCGACGCTGACCGCCGATGCGGTGACCGCGGCGTTCCGCAAGCGGATGGAGGGGCTCAGCCCGCCGCTGGCGCGCGTCACCGCCAAGGCGCCGATCGCGGGCGGCACCGGCGCGATCCTGGCCGCGCTCGATGCGTCGCAGCAGGTTGCGGTCAGCGCGCCCGCCGCGGCGGCGAGCGCGAAATTCGCCTATGACGATTTCGGCACGCCGGGGACGGTGGTCAGCGACACGCGGATCGACGACCTCGGTATCCGCCGCATCCGTTTCGCCAACAATGTGATGCTCAACATCAAGAAGACCGATTTCCAGAAGGACCGCGTCTATCTGTCGCTGCGCGTCGACGGGGGCAATCTGCTCGCGACGCGCGACGACCCGACCAAGGTCGCGCTGGCGGGCTCGCTGATGGTCGGTGGGCTCGAAGCGCACAGCTTCGACGAACTGCGCACGATCCTCGCCGGCCGGACGGTGAATCCGGCTTTCGGCGCGAGCGACGATGCCTTTGGCGGCAGCGCGCTGACCTCGCCGGAGGATTTCGGATTGCAGGCCGAACTGATGGCGGCCTTCCTGACCCACCCCGGCTATCGCGCCGACGGGCTGGCGCTGATCCGCCGCTATCTGCCGCAGCAATATGCCGCGAACGACGCGACCCCCGCCGCGGTGATCGGCCGCGACGCCGGCGGCATCCTCGCCGGTGACGATCCGCGCGAAGAGACACCGCCGCTCGCCAAGATGATGGCGCTCGACTGGGCGCAGCTCAAGCCCGCGATCGCCGACAGCCTGGCGCATGGCGCGATCGAGATCGGGGTCGTCGGCGACATCGACGAGCAGGCGGCGATCGACGCGATCGCCAAGACCTTCGGCGCGCTCCCCGAACGCCGCGCCGCCTTCGACCCGCACGCCGACGCGCGGGTGCGCCATTTCGCGGCCGACCGCAGCGAGCGCACGCTGATCCACAAGGGCCCCGCCGAGCAGGCCGAAATCCGCGTCTATTGGCCCGCGCGCGACGACAGCGACCTGACCGAGGCGATGCGGCTCAACCTCCTGTCGCGGCTGATGCAGCTCAAGCTGACCGAGGAACTGCGCGAGAAGCTCGGCGAAAGCTATAGCCCCGGCGCGGGGGTCAGCCTGTCGGACGAATATCCGGGCTATGGGCATCTCCTCGCGGCGAGCAATGTCGACTACAAGGATCTGGCGACGACGCGCGCGGCGATCTTTGCCATCGCGAAGGAATTGCGCGATGCGCCGGTCGATGCCGACCTGCTCGACCGCGCGCGCAAGCCGCTGCTCGAAAGCATGACCAAGGCGCGGCGCGAGAACAGCTATTGGCTGCCCTATGTCGCCGAGGCGACCAGCCGCGCCGACCGCCTCGACCGCAGCCGCAACAGCCTCGCGATCGTCGAGGCTGCGACGCCTGCCGAACTGCAGGCGCTGGCGCAGCGCTATCTGCTCGACGACAAGGCGCTGGTGATCAAGGCGGTGAGCGACAAGGCGGGGAAATAGGGTGAGCGATGCAGGCGTCGCTTACAAAGGGTGACGACTGCTATCGACCGGGTAAGCGATATTCGCATTTCATAACTTCGTCATTCCCGCGAAAGCGGGAACCTAGGGTGGGGTCAGCCGATGCACGCTCTGGGTTCCCGCTTTCGCGGGAATGACGAAAGTTGGGTAACGACCGTTCCCCGCTCCAAACCCGACGTCTCCTCCAGACCCTAAACCCGCCCCGGCGCCCTGGCCCGAACGAAATTCTCGAGCGTGGTGAACAGCATCGCGCGCGCGTCGCTGCCCAGCATTTCGGCGGTGAGCGTGTCGAACCGCGCCCGGTCGCCGCGGCCCGCGGCGCCGACCATCGCGGCGAGCAGCGCTTCGTCGAAGCTGACGCGCGGGCAGCAGGGCGGAGCGACTGCGAAGGGATCGGGCCAGATATGGCCGATCGCCTCGACCACCAGGCGATAACGCCGCGCCGCGAGAATATTGCCCCAGCGCCGTTCGAGTTCGGGCATCGGGTCGCGCTCGCTGCGGCGGCAGAGGATGCAATAACGCAGCGCGAGCACGGCCTGCGCGGCATCGACCGGCAGGTCGCGAATGAGCGGCTGTTCGGTGAATTTCCGGATCAGGTCGCTGCTGCCCTGCATGAGGTCTCCCTTGATGGCCTGTGTCCCCCGTCCGCGTCGCGCGGAAAAAGATGCCGGCCGCTTTGGTGCAGCTGAAAGATGCAGCGGCCGGCAGGAGGGGACTGCCCAACCTTGCTATTGAGAATTATTCGCAAATACAAGCGAAAAAAGAGGCGCCCGAAGACGCCTCTGGATATCCCCTGATTTCCGCGGATTTCGTCGCCTCTGCGCAGGCGGAGGTCGGCTCCGTCTTGCTCGGATGCAGCATCAGCTATCGTCTGGAGCTTCGAGTCCTGAATCCCCACCGATTCCCCGAGCGAAGCCGAGGGGCTTGTTCGAGCGGAGCGAGAACCCACACCGCCGCAGCCTCGACTTCGCTCGGGGAATCGGTGGATTCGGCGGTTTGAAAGCCCGGGCTCGCCTTCGCGGGGAGAGGGCGGACTCAGTCCTCGCCGACCGGCTTCGACTGGAGCTGGATGTAATTCTCGATTCCCATGCGCTCGATCAGCTCGAACTGCTTTTCGAGCTCGTCGACATGATGCTCCTCGCTCTCGAGGATGTCGGAGAAGAGGTCGCGGCTGACATAATCGCGAACGCTTTCGCTATGCGCGATCGCGTCGCGGAGCAGCGGGATCGCTTCCTCCTCGACCGCGAGGTCGGCCTTGAGGATTTCCTCGACCGTCTCGCCGACGCGCAGGCGGCCGAGCAACTGGAAATTGGGCAGGCCGCCGAGGAAGAGGATGCGGTCGGCGAGCTTGTCGGCGTGCTTCATCTCGTCGATCGACTCTTCGCGCTCGAAATGCGCGAGGCGCGAAACGCCCCAATTGTCGAGCATGCGATAGTGCAGCCAATACTGGTTGATCGCGGTCAGTTCGTTCTTGAGCGCTTCGTTGAGGAAGTCGATGACCTTTTCGTCGCCCTTCATGGTGTCAGTCCTGTCATTTTTCTGGGTGTGGGAGTGACGGCATTATACCGCCCCATGCCCCCTCAGGCCAAGGGTGAAAATGGCAGAAATCTGCGAAAAATCAGGCGGTCGCGGCGACGTCGCTGATGATATTGCGAGCGAATGACAGGCACTGGCCGCACTTGGGTTTGCGACCCAATTGCGCATAGGCGGCCTTGGCGCACCGCAACTGGCCGTTCTTTGCGACGTCGCGCAAATCGCGTTCCCTTATTGCGTTGCAGACACAGACGACCATGTGCGAATCCTTCTCAACAACTATGATCTAGGGATAGTGCGAGCGATTCGCAACAGGAAAGATGCGATTGGTTCGCAGTCCGAAGAAGCGCATTTTTCGGCGCCGCGGCCCTTGCCCGCAACGTGATTCGCGGGCATAGGCGCGCCCATCCTCCCAAGCCCGCGCGCAAAGGTCCGCTCCCATGAAAGTGCCCGCATGAAGGTGAATGTCTATGTGACGCTGAAGCCCGGGGTGCTCGACCCGCAGGGCAAGGCGATCCACCACGCGCTCGAAGGGCTGGGGTTCGGCGGTGTCGCGGACGTCCGCGCGGGGCGCTTCATCGAACTCGACGTCGCCGACGGCACGAGCGATGCCGACCTCGACGCGATGTGCGCGAAGCTGCTCGCCAACACGGTGATCGAAAACTACCGCATCGAACGCGCCTGAGCGCAAGACAGGAGCCCGCCCCATGAAGACCGCCGTCATCGTCTTTCCTGGCTCCAACTGCGACCGCGACATGGCCGTCGCGCTCGAGACCGTGACCGGCCGCGCGCCCGCGATGGTCTGGCACCGCGAGACCGAACTGCCGGAGGGCACCGACTTCATCGCGCTGCCCGGCGGCTTCTCCTATGGTGATTATCTCCGCTCGGGGGCGATGGCGGCGCGTTCGCCGATCCTGCGCGCGGTTGCCGAGGCGGCGGAGCGCGGCGTGCCCGTGCTCGGCGTGTGCAACGGCTTTCAGGTGCTGACCGAAGCGCAGTTGCTGCCCGGCGCGCTGATGCGCAACGCAGGGCTCAACTTCGTCTGCCGCCCTGTCGCGCTCAAGGTCGAGAACAGCCAGTCGCTGTTCACCGCCGCTTATGGCGCGGGTGAGGAAATCCACATTCCGGTCGCGCACCACGACGGCAATTATTTCGCCGATGCCGCGACGCTCGACCGCATCGAGGGCGAGGGGCGCGTCGCTTTCCGCTACACCGACGGCGTCAACGGCTCGGCGCGCGCGATCGCAGGCGTGCTCAACGATGCGGGCAATGTGCTGGGTATGATGCCGCACCCCGAGCGCGCGATCGACCGCGCGCACGGCGGCACCGACGGACTACGCCTGTTCGAGGCGGCGCTCGGCGTTCTCGCCTGACAGGACGTCCGTGGGTTCTGCCGGGGCTTCCGCCGAGGGCTGAAGCCAGCGCCCGACGATCAGCAGCACCGTCGGCCAGAACGTCGTGTTCCAGATGTCGTGCCAGTGCGCCGCGTCGGGCTGGATCGCCGAATGGCTATATTCCGCGGTCAGGTCGAGCCATTCGCCGCCGCATGCCATAACCAGCACCGCCAGCCAGGCCGCGAACCATCCGCCGCGTCCGCGCCACGCGAGGCGGATCAGCAGGAACAGCGTCATCCCGAAATAGATGTGCAGCGCATCCTTATCGAGGCCGGTGGCTTCGATCACCGACAATTTGCGGGCCTCGAACAGCGAGGCCAGTTCAATCAGGGTCATAGAAAGCATCAAACCTTGGCGCCGAACGGATTGAAATCGGTGCCTTCATCGAACACGTCGACACCCTCGCGCCGCTTCAACGCCCCGACGACCAGATAGGTTGCGGGGGTCAGCGCGGCTTCCCATGCGGTCTTGATGAACCACTGCGACAGCACGACCTCGTAAAGCTGTTCGGGCGGCCAGCCCGCAAGCCCGTAAAAGGCGAGCGGATAGAAAATCAGGCTGTCGAGCCCCTGACCGACGACGGTCGAACCGATGGTGCGCATCCACAGGTGCCGTCCGCCACTCCACATCTTCATCCGCGCGAGGACGTAGCTGTTGGCGAATTCGCCGGCCCAGAAGGCGGTCATCGACGCGATGACGATGCGCCAGCTATTGCCGAAGACGAATTCATAGGCGGCCTGCCCCGGCCATCCCTTGGCGGGCGGCAGCGAAACGACGACCCACGCCATGAACGCCATGAAGGCGAGCGCCGCGAAGCCGGTCCAGATCACCCGCCGCGCGCGGGCATAGCCATAGACCTCGGTCAGCACGTCGCCGATGATGTAGCTGATCGGAAAGAAGAGCACGCCTGCGCCGAACGCCCATTGGGTGCCGTTCGGCAGCGTGACGTAGCTTGGCTTCGATGCGCCGATGATGTTGCTCAAGAGCAGGATCGCGACGAACGCCGCCATCATCAGGTCGTAATAGCGGAAATGCCGGACGGCCGACGCGCTGACGGGCGCAGGCCTTGCGGAAGGGGTGGGAGCTTCGGTCATCGCGCTCGCTGCTTAACGCGCTTTGCGCCCGGCGCAAACCACGCTATTCGCCCCCGGGCACAGCCGTGCCGCGCGCCCGTAGCTCAGCTGGATAGAGCACCCGCCTTCTAAGCGGGTGGTCGCAGGTTCGAATCCTGCCGGGCGCGCCATACTCGAACAAAAGAGAGAACTGCGGGCGACGCCCCCGGCAGCACTCCGGGCCAGCACGGCTTTAGAACCGCTGATGCGGATTTCCCGGGTATCGACGCGCACCTCCTTGAGCAGCAGCCGGGCGTATCCGCGCGGCCCGGATGCGCGAGGGCAACACGGCGCGTTTGCGACTGATCGATGGCGAGGATTTCGTTGAACTGATCTTGCGGCATTATGGCGCGATGTCTCCCCGATATCGGGCGCTGATCCCGCTCAGGCAAATCTTCGCTCCCGACCCTCTCGCGGAATAGACGGCATCGAGGTCGCCGCCGGCGGAATCTACGCTCTTCGATTCATCCGGTCCGGGTAACGAAGAGAAATCGCCCGGACGGTTATTCGGGCGCCTGCTCGGCGCGTTTCAGCTTGCGCGCCTTCTGCTCGTGCCGGACCGCGGCCTCGCGCAGGCGGCGCGCGAGAAAGGGGTCGTCGGACGCATTCGCCTTCAGCCGCGCGACGCGCGCGAGCTGCTCATAATAGATGGAGTCGCGAATCTGGTCCATTCGGGGGCAATTATCACGACCCTGTCACAAAAGACCTAACGCAATTCGGCGCTTTTTCCCGAATCGGGTCAGATTGCGGGGGGATGAAAGCATGATCGAAATTTTCGATCAAAAGGGCCGGTATTTTCACTTTCCGCATTGCAACATATATGGCTAGGGGAGGGCTCCACCAACCAAGGAGCTCTCCCGAATGTCCGTTCTGAACACGACCCTCAAGCCTTTCAACGCTACCGCCTACAAGGACGGCAAGTTCGTCGACATCAGCGACGCCGACGTGAAGGGCAAGTGGGCGGTCTTCTTCTTCTATCCCGCCGATTTCACCTTCGTCTGCCCGACCGAACTCGAAGATCTCGCCGACATCTATCCGCAGCTGCAGAAGATGGGCGTCGAAGTCTATGCCGTGTCGACCGACACGCATTTCTGCCACAAGGCCTGGCACGACACCTCGCCGGCGATCGGCAAGATCAACTATTACATGGTCGGCGACCAGAACCACAACATCTCGAACAATTTCGAGGTTCTTCGCCAGGGCGTCGGCCTTGCCGACCGCGGCACCTTCGTCCTCGACCCGCAGGGCGAAATCCAGCTCCTCGAAATCACGCCCGAGGGCGTGGGCCGCAACGCCGCCGAACTGCTGCGCAAGATCAAGGCGCTGCAATATTGGGTCAGCCACCCGGGCGAAGTCTGCCCCGCGAAGTGGGAAGAGGGCGCCGAAACGCTCGCTCCCTCGCTCGACCTCGTCGGCAAGATCTAAAACATACCATGCCGTGTGTCCCCGCGAAGGCGGGGCACACGGAAATATGACACTCGTCATTGCGACCCCGGCGAAAGCCGGGGGAAGCAATCCAGAGCGGTTTATGCGGACTCTGGATTGCCGCGTCGCTTCGCTCCTCGCAATGACGATCCAAATTTATACAGGAGCTCTCCCCATGCTCGACGCTAATCTGAAGCAGCAGCTTCAAGGTCTCCTCACGAACCTTCGTGACCCGATCGAACTGCTTTCGTCGCTCGACGACAGCCCGAAGTCGGCCGAACTGGCGGACCTCCTCGACCAGATCGCGACGCTGTCGGACAAGGTCAGCGTGCAGCGCACCGACGACGATGCCCGCCGTCCGAGCTTCCTGATTCGCCGCGCCGGCCATCCCGGGATTGCCGTCCGTTTCGCGGGCATTCCGCTCGGCCACGAATTCACTTCGCTCGTCCTCGCGCTGCTGCAGGTCGGGGGGCATCCCCCGAAGGTCGCGCCCGAGGTGCTGGAGCAGGTC
>NZ_JAOZVW010000032.1 GCF_025869345.1 Sphingopyxis sp. | reverse complement strand
CCATTCTCTCAGCGCCGGATGAATGGATCCCGGATCAAGTCCGGGATGACGATGTCAGGTAGGTCAGCTTCCGGCCGCAATCGGTCGAAACAGGACAGTCAATATTGCCGGATCACGTTCAGAAACGCATCGCCCCACGCCTCCAGCTTCTTCGCCCCGACACCCGGAATCGTCGCGAGGTCGGCGCGCGTCGCCGGCCGTTCGCTCGCCATCGCGCGCAGCGCCGCGTCGTGGAAGATCACATAGGGCGGCACCTGCGCCTCGGCGGCAAGCTCGCGCCGCATCGCGCGCAGCGCATCGAACAGCGGATCGCCGACCGGATTCGCCGCCGCGCCATCGCCGCGCCGCCCCGAACGCCCGCCATCGCGCTGCGTCCGCTTCACCGGCGGCTCGGCCATCAGCACCGGCGTCTCGCCCTTCATCATCGCGCGCCCGGCGGGGCCGAACATCAGCCCGCCATGCTCGGTCGTCTCGAGCGCCTCGCGCGCGACGAGGGTGCGGACGAGCGGCTTGATCAGCCGCGCCTCCTCGCCCGCGACGATCCCGAACACCGATAATTTGTCGTGCCCGCGCCCCACGATGCGCTCGTCGCTTTTCCCCGTCAGCACCGCCTCGACATGCCCCGCGCCGAAACTCTGTCCGGTGCGATAGACCGCGCTCAGCAATTTCTGCGCGAGCACCGTCGCATCGATCTGGCGCGGCGGATCGAGGCAGGTGTCGCAATTGCCGCAACGCTCGGGCGGAGTCTCGCCGAAATGCCGCAGCAGCAGCGCGCGGCGGCACTCGACCGTCTCGACCAGCGCCGCCAGCGCATTGAGACGTGCCCGCTCGCCCGAAATACGCGCCTCCGGCAGTTCGCCGAGCCGCATCCGCGCGCGCGCGAAATCGTCGGCGCCCCACAGCATCAGCGCCTCGGCCGGGTCGCCGTCGCGCCCCGCGCGCCCCGTCTCCTGATAATAGCTCTCGATCGACTTCGGCAGCCCGGCGTGCGCCACGAAGCGCACGTCGGGCTTATCGATCCCCATGCCGAAGGCGACCGTCGCAGTGACGATCCCGTCTTCAGACGCGACGAAGTCGTGCTGGACCCGCGCGCGCCGTTCGGGGTCGAGCCCGGCGTGATAGGCGGCGACCGGCCGCCCCGTCGCCGCCGCCAGCTTCGCCGCCATTCGCTCGGTCCCGTCGCGCGTCGGGCAATAGACGATCCCCGGCCCCGGGTTGGCGACGATGAAATCGGTGAGCTGCTTCGCCGGGCTGACGCGCGGGCTCACGCGATAGCGGATGTTCGGCCGGTCGAACCCCGCCAGCACCAGCCCCTCGGCCGGAATGCCGAGCTGGACCAATATGTCCTCGCGCGTATGCTTGTCGGCGGTCGCGGTCAGCGCGAGCCGCGGCACAGCGGGAAAGGCATCGAGCAGCGGCCGGAGCAGGCGGTAATCGGGGCGGAAATCATGCCCCCATTCCGAAACGCAATGCGCCTCGTCGATCGCGAACAGCGCCGGTGCGCGCGCCTCCATCAGCGACCGGAACCCCTCGCCCGTCGCGCGTTCGGGAGCGATGTAGAGCAGATCGAGTTCGCCGTCGCGATAGGCCTGCCGCGTGTCGGCGAAATCGGCATCGACGCTGGTCAGGCTGGCGGCACGAATCCCCGCCGCGCGGGCGCCGCGAAGCTGGTCGTGCATTAGCGCGATCAGCGGTGACACAACGACGACACAGCCGTCCAGCGCCACCGCCGGAAGCTGATAGGTCAGCGACTTGCCCGCCCCGGTCGGCATCACCGCCAGCGTCCGCTCGCCCGCCATCACCCGCGCGACGACCTCGGCCTGGCGGCCGCGGAAGGCGTCGAAACCGAAAGTGGATTTGAGAAGCGGAAGGAGCGCGTCGGCGGACATTATGCGGTGGCGATAGGGCGGATGGCCGAGAGAGGAAAGCCCCGACCTCGTCAATATCGGCAGCAAATGCCCAAAACTACCCAATCTCGTCATCCCCGCGAAAGCGGGGACCCAGGGCCTGCGTCGGCTGACCCCGCCCTGGG
>NZ_JAOZVW010000031.1 GCF_025869345.1 Sphingopyxis sp. | reverse complement strand
GTAGCGCGAGGCCGCTCTGGGTCCCCGCCTTCGCGGGGACGCACGGATAAAACGGCGTGCTTCGACCAAAGATGATCGCGCTCTATTCGGCGCGCATCGCCTCGTCCGCCAGCGCGTCGGCGAGGTCACCGAGCAGCGCATCGTCGAGGTCGGCCGCGGCGACATTCTCGCGCCCGATCAGGACGAGCACGGGAATCGCGAGCGGGCTGATCCGGTCGAGCGGCCGGTGCACCATCGTCCCCGCGGCGCGGTCGAGCAGGTCGCCGAGCCGCGCGACGTCGGTCAATCGCTCGCGCGCATCGGCCCAGGCGGCTTCGAGCAGCAGATGGTCGGGCTCATATTTCCTGAGCACGTCGAAGATCAGGTCGGTCGAAAAGGTCACCTGCTTGCCGGTCTTGCGCTTGCCCGGATGCTGACGCTCGATCAGCCCCCCGATCACCGCGACCTCGCGAAAGGCGCGCTTCAGCAGGTGCGATTGCTCGACCCATTCGACGAACTCGTCGGACAGGATTTCGGCGTCGAACAGCGCTTCGGGATTCGTCACCGGGCGCAGCGACCAGATCGCGATCGCATAGTCGGAGGCGACGAAGCCGAGCGGCTGCAAGCCGATGCGCTCCATCCTTTTGGTGATCAGCATCCCGAGCGACTGGTGCGCGTTCCACCCCTCGAAGGGGTAGCAGACCATATAATGATGCCCCTCGTGCGGAAAGGTTTCCACGAGCAGTTCGCCGGGGCGCGGCAGCACCGATCGCAGCGCCTGCATCTCCAGCCAGAAGCGGACATCCTCGGGAAAGCGCTGCCAACTCGCCGGATCGGCAAGGAAATTCCGCACCCGGTCGGCGAGGCGGGTCGAGATGGCGAGGCGCGCGCCCATATAGGACGGGATGCGCGCCGGGCGCGTCGTCGCGCGGACGATCAGGTCGGTGTCGCGGATCGATTCGACCTCCAGGCTGAGCCCCGCGAAGGCGAAGGTGTCGCCGGGGGTCAGCGTGCTCGCGAAATATTCCTCGACCTGGCCGAGGCGGCGGCCGTTCCGGAAGCGCACCGCTGCCATCGGCGCTTCGACGATGATCCCGGCGTTGAGCCGGTGCTGCGCCGCCAATCGCGGATGCGAAAGGCGCCAGCGGCCTTGCCCGTCGGGGGCGAGGCGGCGGAAGCGGTCATAGCTTTTGAGCGCATAGCCGCCGTCGCGCACGAAGCCGAGCAGCCGCGCGAAAATTTCGGCGTCGATCCAGCGATAGGGCGCCGCGGTGCGGATTTCGGCGAGCAATTCGGCCTCGGCGAACGGCGCGGCGCAGGCGAGCGCCATCACATGCTGCGCGAGCACGTCGAGCGCACCGGGGCGAAAGCGGTCGGCGTCGCGTTCGCCCGCTTCCACGGCATCGAGCGCGGCGCGCGCCTCCAGATATTCGAAGCGGTTGCCAGGCACGATCAGCGCCCGGCTCGGCTCGTCGAGCCGGTGATTGGCGCGGCCGATGCGCTGGAGCAACCGCGAGCTTCCCTTGGGCGCGCCCATCTGGATCACGCAATCGACGTCGCCCCAGTCGAGCCCGAGATCGAGGCTCGCGGTCGCGACGAGCGCGCGCAGCCGCCCCTCCGCCATCGCCGCTTCGGCGCGCTGGCGCGCCTCGCGGTCGAGGCTGCCGTGATGGATCGCGATGGGGAGCGACAGGTCGTTGACCTTCCACAGCTCCTGAAAGATCAGTTCCGCCAGCCCGCGCGTGTTGCAGAAGATGATCGTGGTGCGGTTCTTCGCAATCTGTGCCATCACCTGATGCACCGCGTAGCGCCCCGAATGCCCCGCCCACGGCACCGCGCCCTCGGGCAGCAGGATGCGGATCTCGGGATCGGCGCCGGGCTCGCCCTCGACCAAAGTCACCGCGCTCGCGTCGGCGTCGGGCGCGAGCCAGCGGCGATAGGCATCCGGGTCGGCGATCGTCGCCGACAGGCCGACGCGGCGTAGGCCGGGCGCGAGCGCCTGAAGCCGCGCCATCGCCAGGCTCAGCAGATCGCCGCGCTTGCCCGGCGCGAAGGCGTGGATTTCGTCGATCACGATGGTCTGGAGATCGGCGAACATCGCGAAGCTGTCGGGATAGGAGAGCAGCAGCGACAGCGATTCGGGGGTGGTCAGCAGGATGTTCGGCGGCCTGGCGCGCTGGCGCGCCTTCCTGTCGGAACTGGTATCGCCGCTGCGGCTTTCGACGCTGATGGCGAGGTCCATCTCGGCGATCGGGCCGAGGAGGTTGCGCTCGACGTCGGCGGCGAGCGCCTTCAGCGGCGACACATAGAGGGTGTGCAGCCGGTCGGAGGGATTCGCCGCAAGGTCGACGAGCGTCGGCAGGAACCCCGCCAGCGTCTTCCCCGCGCCGGTCGCGGCGACGAGCAGCGCATGGTCGCCGCGCTGCCCCGCCGCGAGCATATCGGCCTGATGCCGCCGCACCCGCCACCCGCGCGCGGCGAACCAGTCGGCAAAGGGGGCGGGGAGGCGCATGGGGAAGATGTGGCGTTGCAAAGGGTGGGGGGCAAGTGCCCCGAGCGGATGACGGCGCGTGTATCCGTTATCGGCCGGAAGCCGACCTATCCTAACTGAAAGCGACCGGAAAGGACGCTTGGCGTCTCATAACTTTGTCATTCCCGCGAAAGCGGGAACCCAGTGTGGGGTCAGCCGACGCACGCTCTGGGTTCCCGCTTTCGCGGGAATGACGAAAATGGGGGATGTGTGCTTCCCTATCCCAGAGCTGCCAACCCCTTCAGCAACCCCCGCCAATGCTCGCTCAGCCTTTGCTGGAAGAGCATCAGCTCGAACCCGTGCCGCGCGGCATGGCTTTGCGGGATCGCATCCCAGCCGCGATGCTCGACCGTCACGCGCGTCTCCGCGCCGACCGCCTCGAAGCGCACCTCGACCTCGGTTGCCTGATTCTCGGCGAAGCTCGGCAGGCGCCAGCCGAAGGCCAGGCGCTCGCCGGGCCGCCAGCAATGCACCGCGCCGATCTCCCATTCCTCGCCGTCGGCGAAGCGCGTCACCAGCCGCCCGCCCGGTCCCGCAGGGTCGAAGCGCAGCGCACCGTCGCCCTTGGGTGACAGCGGGAAGAGCGGATGGCTTTGCCACCAGCGGCCGATGCCGTCGGTGAAGGCCGCAAAGGCCGCTTGCGGGGTGGCCGCAATCCGCAGCGCGACGATCACCGCCGCGCCGCTCATGCGTCGCCGCTTTCGACGTGGCGTTTGAACGCGGCAAGCTGGTGCGTCCACCGCGCTTCGGTCTCGGCGAGCCAGCGCTTCAATTCGTCGGTCGCGCCCTGCTTGAGGCTGTAGATGCGGACGCGCGCGTCGAAGGCGGGGTGGCCGTCCTCGACCAGCCCGCCCTCCTTCAAGGCCCGCAGGTGCCGGCTCATCGCGGGCGGCGCGAGGCCGAGTGCGTCCGCGAGTTCGCCGGCGCTGCGCGGCCCTTGCCCCAGCAGTTCGATCGCGCGCCGCCGTTTCGGATCGGCGAGCGCGCCCAGCATCCGGTCGAGCGCGGCGCTCAATCGTCGAGCCGCGTCTTGGTCGTGAAACCGCCCTCGGCATCCCATTCGTCGGACGTCTTTTCCGCGACGGTGACGCCGAAAGTCCAGATATGCCCCTCGGGATCCTTGGCGCGATAGGTGCGGTCGCCATAGAATTGCGTCTCGGGCTCGGCGATGATGTCGGCGCCCGCGGCGCGCGCCGTCGCGCAATGCGCGTCGATGTCCTCGCCCCGGCCGAGCTGGACGTGCACCGTCTGCGTGTTCTTGCCGCCCAGATTCGCGGGGCTGCGGTGATCGTCCGACCACTCGTTGCCGATCATGATCGTCGAATTTCCATATTCCATCTCGCTGTGCGCGAGGTTGCCCTGCTCGTCGAGCAGGACGAAGAGGGGCTCGAACCCGAACGCCTCCTCCAGCCAGCGGAACGCCGCCTTGCTGTCCGTGTAACAGACGGCGCTCGAAAGCCCCTTGGGGCGCGGATGCTCGGCCATGATATGTCTCCCGAATCAATCGATTTCATATTTATAGAATATTTTCACAAATAAGAAAATACATGCAATCGCGAGTGAAGTTGCTAGGAAAAGCGCATGACAGCCGACCTCGCCCGCTGCGTCGCCGAAGCCTATGCCGTCGCGCTGCCGCACCGCGGCAAGGGCAAGGTCGCCGACTATATCCCCGCGCTGGCGACGGTCGATCCGAACCGCTTCGGCTTCGCGCTCGCGCTGCCCGATGGCACCGTCCACACCGCGGGCGACGTCGACATTCCCTTTTCGATCCAGTCGGTGTCGAAGGTCTTCACTCTCGCCCTCGCGCTCCGCCGCCTCGGCGGTTCGCTGTGGGAGAGCGTCGGGCGCGAGCCGTCGGGCAGCGCCTTCAACTCGATCGTCCAGCTCGAAAGCGAGAACGGCATCCCGCGCAATCCGCTGATCAACGCGGGCGCGATCGCGACCACCGACCGGTTGATCGACGGGCGGAGCGGCGATGCGACGGTGGCCGAGATTCTCGATTTCCTGCGCGCCCGCGCCGGCGATGCCAGTGTGGCGATCGACGCCGGGGTCGCGGCCTCCGAATCCGAAACCGGCGCGCGCAACCGCAGCCTCGGCTATTTCATGAAGGGCTTCGGCAATTTGCGGCATCCGGTCGAGGAGGCGCTGGGCGTCTATTTCCGCCAGTGCGCAATCGCGATGAGCTGCCGCCAGCTCGCCCGCGCCGGGCTGTTCCTGGCGATGGACGGCCGCGATCCGCTGACCGGCGAGCAATGCATCAAGCCGCACCGCGCCCGGCGCATCAACGCGATCATGATGCTCTGCGGCCATTACGACAACAGCGGCGAATTCGCCTTTCGCGTTGGCCTGCCGGGCAAGAGCGGGGTCGGCGGCGGCATCCTCTGCATCGCGCCGGGGCAGGGATCGATCGCCGTCTGGTCGCCGGGGCTCACCGAGGCGGGAACGTCGCTCGTCGGCGCGATCGCGCTCGAACATTTCGCCTATGCGGCGGGGTGGTCGGTGTTCGATTAGGACACGGCCAGGCGGCTTTGAGAATGGCGAGCCGCTGTTTCCTAAACTTTGTCATTCCCGCGAAAGCGGGAACCCAGAGCGCGCGTCGGCTGACCCCACGCTGGGTTCCCGCTTTCGCGGGAATGACGAAAGTTGTGAATATCGAATGTCGCCCCTCGGCCGTCCCAGAACGCTACCCCGCGCCTCAATCGTTGTTGAGCAGCGCCAGCTTCACCCGCGCGGTGCCGCTGCGGTGCATGCCGATCTGGCGGGCGGCGGCGTGGCTGATGTCGATCACCCGGCCGCGCGAAAAGGGGCCGCGGTCGTTGATGCGGACGACGACGCTGTCGCCGTTCGCGACGTTGGTGACGCGAACCAGGCTGCCGAAGGGGAGCGAGCGATGAGCGGCGGTCAGCTCGTCAGGGTCGAAGCGCTCGCCGCTCGCGGTGCGGTTGCCGGCGAGTTCGTCGCCGTAATAGCTCGCCATTCCGCCGTCGATTTCGGTCGCCTGCTCGACCTCAGCGGCCGGCTCGTCGTTGGTCTGAGCTTCCTGCGCCGCGGCCGAAACCGTCAGCAGAAGCGGTATCAGTACGGCTGAAAAGGCCCGCATGACATCCTCCCCTTTTCGGTGGAGGGCCAAAAGCAGCGGCGGCCTGTCATGACAAGCCGCCGCGCGTCGGAATGAACCGAATTTACGTCAGGATGCTATCAAACGTCCAGATTCGCCACCGACAGTGCGTTGGTCTGGATGAAGTCGCGGCGCGGTTCGACCTCGTCGCCCATGAGCTGCTCGAAGATCAGCTTGACGTCGTCGGCCTGCGCGCCGTCGACGCGCAGCAGCGAGCGGTTCGCGGGGTCGAGCGTGGTTTCCCAAAGCTGTTCGGCGTTCATTTCGCCCAGCCCCTTGTAGCGGCTGATCGACAGCCCCTTGCGGCTGTGCGCGAAGATCGCGTCGAGCAGTTCGGACGGGCGCGTCA
Organism: Sphingopyxis sp.; assembly: GCF_025869345.1. Lineage (GTDB taxonomy): Bacteria > Pseudomonadota > Alphaproteobacteria > Sphingomonadales > Sphingomonadaceae > Sphingopyxis. The sequence goes on along the minus strand of NZ_JAOZVW010000031.1, from coordinate 66,016 downwards.
CCGGGTTCGCCTTGGCGTTCGACGCCGCGGAAACCTCTTCTTCCTCGCCTTCGGCGGCGTCGGTCTCGACGGCGGTGGCGCCGGTCGCCTTCACCAGCCGGCCGGGCCGGGCATAGGTTTCGGCCTGCTCGCTCGCCAGCAGGTGGAGGCGGCGCGCCTCCTGGCTCGCGAGGAAGGCGGCGTCGACGACATGATGGTCGCTGACCCCGCGCCAGCGGCGTTCGAGCGTATAGCCGCCGCCCTCGACCGCCTGCACGGTCCAGACGGCTTCGCTGCCGCCGGTCAGCGCACGCTCGGCGGCGCCGAGCCAGGCGGCGGCCGTCTCGGCGGCGCTGTGGCGGCCGGCGGTGTCGAGTGCCGGATCGAGCGCGCCGGTGAAGGCCAGCGCCTCGACCAGCCCATGGTCGAGGCTGCGCGGGACGTAGCGCATCAGCGCGCGCAGCCGCCGGCCATGCTCGATCAGTTCGCGCAGGTCGTTGCCCGACCGCGCCCCGCCCGGCGTTTCGAGCAGCAGCGCGTCGATCCCGGCATCGACGAGATAATTTTCGAGCGCGCTATCGTCCTTGAGATAGACCTCGCTCCGCCCCTTCGCGACCTTGTAGAGCGGCGGCTGGGCGATGTAGAGATGGCCGTTCTCGATGATCTCGGGCATCTGGCGATAGAAGAAGGTGAGCAGCAGCGTGCGGATATGCGCGCCGTCGACGTCGGCGTCGGTCATGATCACGATCTTGTGATAGCGCAATTTCTCGAGGGTGAACTCGTCGCGGATGCCGGTGCCGAGCGCCTGGATCAGCGTCCCCACTTCCTTCGACGAGATGATGCGGTCGAAGCGCGCGCGCTCGACGTTCAGGATCTTGCCCTTGAGCGGCAGGATCGCCTGCACGTGCCGGTCGCGACCCTGCTTCGCCGAGCCGCCTGCCGAGTCCCCCTCGACCAGGAACAGTTCGCATTTCGAAGGATCGCGCTCCTGACAGTCGGCGAGCTTGCCGGGAAGGCTCGCGATGTCCATCGCGCCCTTGCGGCGAGTGAGCTCGCGCGCCTTGCGCGCCGCCTCGCGCGCCGCGGCGGCGTCGACGATCTTCTGGACCACCGCCTTGGCATGGGCGGGATTCTCCTCCAGCCATTGGGTCATCCGGTCGGCCATCAGGCTTTCGAGCGGCTGGCGAACCTCGGACGAAACAAGCTTGTCCTTGGTCTGCGACGAGAATTTGGGATCGGGCAGCTTGACCGAGACGATCGCGGTCAGCCCCTCGCGCATATCCTCGCCGGTCAGCGAGACCTTTTCCTTCTTCAGCAGCCCCGACTTGTCGCCATAGCCGTTCAGGGTGCGCGTCAGCGCGGCGCGGAAAGCAGCGAGATGCGTGCCGCCGTCGCGCTGCGGAATGTTGTTGGTGAAGCAGAGGACATTTTCATAATAGCTGTCGTTCCACTCCAACGCGACGTCGATGCCGATGCCGTCGCGCTCGGCGCTGATCGCGATCGGATCGGGGAGCAGCGGATTCTTGCTGCGGTCGAGCCATTTGACGAAGGCCGCGATGCCGCCTTCGTAGAAGAGATCGTGCGTCGCATGTTCGGCATGGCGCGCATCGACCAGCTTGATGCGGACGCCCGAGTTCAGGAAGGCGAGCTCGCGGTAGCGATGCTCGAGCTTCTCGAAATCGAACTCGGTGACGTTCTTGAACGTCTCGGTCGACGCCTGGAAGGTGACGCGCGTGCCCTTCTTGCCTGCGGGGGCGGGACCGCGGACGACGAGCGGGGCAACCGAATCGCCATGCTCGAAGCGCATCCAATGCTCCTCGCCGTCGCGCCAGATCGTCAGTTCGAGCCATTCCGACAGCGCGTTGACGACGCTGACGCCGACGCCGTGGAGCCCGCCCGACACCTTGTAGGCATTGTCGTCGCTCGTATTCTCGAACTTCCCGCCGGCGTGGAGCTGGGTCATGATGACCTCGGCCGCCGAAATGCCTTCCTCGGCATGGATGCCGGTCGGGATGCCGCGGCCATTATCCTCGACGCTGACCGACCCGTCGCTGTTGAGGGTGATGAGCACGAGGTCGCAATGCCCCGCGAGCGCTTCGTCGATCGCATTGTCGCTGACCTCGAACACCATATGGTGCAGGCCCGACCCGTCGTCGGTGTCGCCGATATACATGCCGGGGCGCTTGCGGACCGCGTCGAGGCCCTTCAGGACCTTGATCGAATCGGCGCCATAGGCATTTGCGTTGGGCTGTTTGGAGGCGCTTTCGCTCGCGCCGTTCTCACTCGGTTCTGTCATATCGATTATATAGGGTCGAGGGGCGCAAAACCCAAGCGAAAATGCGCCTCTCGGCCTTTTCGGATGGGCCGTTGCGCGCGCGCGTCGCGGCGGCTAGTTTCGGGGCATGATCCATCGTCTTCCGGCCCCCGCTGCCATGCTCCTCGCCCTGTCGCTCGCGGCGTGCAGTCAGCCCGCACCCCCTGCCGACAATGCCCCCGCCGTCGCGGGCGAACCGCTCGCGACGCGCGCAGTGATGATCGGCACCGAGGGACCGAGCCTGCCCGCCTGCGCGAGCACCAGCCGCGTCAAGGCGGGCGGCACCGACGTCTATTGGGCGCCGGGCGAAACGCGCGCGGTGAAGGCGAAGCTCGCGGGCACCATGAAAGTGTCGGTGTGCGAGGCGACCGACGACGACGCCTGGTTCGGCATCGTCTTCGCGGGGCCGGGGATCGACGAGGATATGTGCGGCGTCGGCCGCTCGGTCGCGAACGCGCGCGAATATCAGGGGCCGTGCCGCTGGGGCTGGATCAGGGGCGGGACGGTGCAACTGGGGGCCTGAGAGCAAACGTCGCCCCCGCGCAGGCGGGGGCCGCTGTCGGTTTACGCAGCAGCGAAGACCAAGGCCGTTGACGGCCCCCGCCTGCGCGGGGGCGACGTGCTATCGGCAATCCTCGATGACCCGCCCGATCTCGGACTGCACCGGCAGGGTCAGCGCGCCGCTGCCCGATTCGAGCGCGAAGCGGCCGCGGCTGAAGGCGATGCGGTCGAGCCGCGCGTCGCGGCCCGGCACCGTCGCGGCGCCGCCGTCGAAGCGGATCTGGTCGGTGCCCGCGCTGGTGCGGAGCGCGACGGCGCCGTCGAGCGGTGCGGTCAGGCGGAGGTTGCCGCCGGCGCAGCGCATCGTCAGCAGCGGGCTCGCGCTGCCCGTCTGGGCGAAGGTCGCGGTACGGCTACCCGCGTCGTAGCGCCAGCCGCCGGGATTCAGCGCGCGCTCTTCCCACGACAGGCTCGGTGACGGCAGGGGCGCGGGCGTCGGCGCGGGGCGCGGCGCCGGGGCGGGCGGCGGCGCCTGCGGGGTCGGCACCGCGGCGCAGCCCGCCATCGCGAACGCCAGGACGATCGCCAGCCCGCTTCCCGCCTGCTTGCCGCTCATTGTCCGAAACCCCATGCTCAAAAACCCTGCCAATCGATCACCTCATCCACGTCCACGCGCGGGACCGGCCATTGGTTCACTGCTTCCCCCGCATCGGCGTGGCCGATCGCGAGGCCGGTAAACAAGATCTGATCCTCCCCGAGGCCCAGCGTCTCGCGCACCGTCTGTCCGTACATCGCCCAGCATTCCTGCGGACAGCTCGCGAGCCCCTGCTCGACGAGCAGCAGCATCACCGATTGCAGCCACATTCCCATGTCGGACCATTGCGGCGGCCCCATGATGCGCGAGCAATGGAGGAAAAGCATCACGGGTGCGCCGAAACCCCGGTAATTTTCCATGAACCGAGCGAGCCGCGCCGCCTTGTCCTCGCGCGGGATGCCGAGCGAGGCGTAGAGCGCTTCGCCGACGCCGAAACGGCGGCTTTCCCACGGATCGGTCAGGCCCTTGGGATAGATGTCATACTCGGGCTGATAACCCTCGCGACCCATTGCGATGCGCGCCGCGACCGCGGTCTTGACGCGTTCCCACGGCTCGCCGGTGACGAGCGTGACCTGCCACGGCTGAAGGTTACCGCCCGACGGCGCACGCTGCGCGGCGGCGAACACCGCCTTCAGCACATCGGGATCGACGGGCGCGTCGGTGAAGGCGCGGACCGAGCGGCGGCGATGCAGCGCCTCGGTCACCGAAGGGGAGAGCGTGTCAGTCGCTGGCATATTTATCCTCACGTCGCTTGCCGAACAGCAGGGCGCGTTCGAGCCGGCCCTTGAGCTGCCGGTAATAGGAAAGCAGGAAGACGTCATCCTCTTCGGCGACCGGGCGGCCGATCTTGGTGCGGATCGTGTCGGCGACCTCGCGCATCGCGCGCGGATCGCGGGCGCGCAGGATGCGTTCGAGCTCCTGAAGCTCATAGATGCCATAGACCGCGAGTTCGGCGTCGGTGAAGCGGATCGCCCCGGCCTCCGCCTCCGCCGCGATGTCGCTGTCGAGCTTCGCGCGCTCGGCCATCACGACCCAGGTGCCCGCGATCAGGTCGCCCATCCGCATCCGGTCGCGGTTGAAGAGCAGGAACAGGCTGAGCGTCAGCGACCAGATCACGCCCGCAAGAAGCGTCCAGCCCGACACCATGTCCTCGGCCGCGCCGACCCCGAGCATCATCAGCGGCAGGAAGAGTTCGAGCTCGCGGATCAGGTTGCGCGCGACGACCGCGTCGGCGGTCAGCCGTCCGCCGTCGCGCGCGACGACGCGGATGCCCATCATCCGCTTGCCCGGGGTCGCCGCGCGCGACCCGAGCTCGAAGCCGATGAACCAGAAGGTGCGCAGGACAAAGGCGCCGAGCATCCAGACGACCTCGGCGACGCCGCCCTTCACCGCAAAGCCGATCCAGACCATGAGCAAAGTGAAGAGTAGCAGCGCCAGGTTGATGATGACGAAATCGACGACCAGCGCGCCGAGCCGCAGCCCCGAACTCGCGATGCGCAGTTGCAGATCGACGCCTTCGGGCGTCACGAATTCGCGCACCTTCCTGGCCTGCGCCGACCGCAGCTTCGCGTGAGCGGCGGCGGTCATGCGACATCCTCGCGGCGCGGGATATAATAATAGGCGAGCCAGAAGAGCAGCATCACCGTGCCGATGGCATAGCGCAGCATCGTGTCGGTGATGAGCTGGCGCCCGAAGCCTTCGAGCACGCCGGCGACGAGCAGCATCAGAATGACGCCGATCATCACTTTGCCCGCGGTCCGCCCCGCGTCGGCCGCCGCCTCCAGCCGGCCGCGCGCGCCCGGAAAGACCACCGCGGCGCCGATCCGCAGGCCCGCGGCGCCCGACAGCGCGGCGGCGAACAGCTCGGTCGTGCCGTGGATGAACAGCCAGCCGCCGAAATCGACCCCCAGCCCCTTGCCCGAAAACAGCGCGAGCATCGCGCCGAGCCCGATGCCCTGATAATATTCGAGCATCATCGTCGGCACGCCGAAGGCAAAGCCGAGCGCGAAGGACAGGATCGACACCTGGCTGTTGTGGGTGAAGAGATAGGTCGCGAAAACGTGGAGCCCGCTGCTCTGCTCGCCGGCCGCCGCCTTGCCGTGGCCGAGCGTCGATCGCAGATAATCGACCGTCGCGTGCGGGTCGCGGCCGCCCGACATCTCCTCGGGGACGAAATTATAATACCATTCGGGGTTGCTCGCGACGAGCGCATAGCTGGTCAGCGCGCCGAGGACGATGACGAGCGCGATGATCAGCGTTTCCTTCCACACCGCGCGCACCGCGGCGGGCCAGTCGTAGCGGAAGAAGCGGCGGAGGCGGCTCGCCCGCGTCTCGCGCACGCCATAGACGAGGAAATAGCCGCGGATCGACAACGCTTCGAGATGGCCGAGCAGCGCCTTGTCGAGGCTGGTCGCGCGCGCGATCGACAGCGAGGATAGCGTCGCGCGGTAGAGGATCGGGAGCTGGAGCAGTTCGTCGCTGGTCAGCGCCGCCGCGCCCTTCCTTTCGAGCCTGGTCAGCAGCAGGTCGAAGGCGATCCAGTCCGCCTCGCGCTCGGCGCGGAAGCGGCTGGTCGAAAAGGCGGGAAGCTCGGCCGCGCTCACGGGCTGCATCACAGGCTCCCCTGGCGCTTGATGCCGAGATAGGCCTCGACCACGCTCGCGCCCATCGCGTCGGCGGGCACCTCGATGACGTCGGCGCCGAGACGCTGGAGCCGCGCGATGACCAGTTGCCGGTCGCGCAGCATCGCCGCGGCGACGTTCGCGCGCGTGACGTCGGCGGCGCTTTCGGGCCGCCGCCGCTCGACCTCCTCAACCTCGTCGTCGCGGATGACGACGAACAGCAGCCGGTGCTTCTTCACCAGCCGACCGGCGGCCCGGATCATCAGGTCGGCGCTCGTCGCGTCGGTGAATTCGGTGAACAGGATGATCAGCGAGCGGCGGTTGAGCTGGGCGCCGAGGGTGCTGAGCGCGAGGGTGAAATTGCTCTCGACAGGCGCATAGTCGATCAGGCTCGCGGCGCGCTGAAGCGCCGGAAAATCCTGCACGTGCATATAGGCGGGGGTCAGCGCCTGCGGCTTGGCGGCGAAGGAGAAGAGGCTGATGCGGTCGCCGAGCTTCAGCCCGGCGAAGGCGAGCAGCAGCGCCGCCGACACCGCGCGGTCGACGCGCGGCATTCCGCCCACCGGTTCGGCCATCGTCCGCCCGCCGTCGATCGCGAGGATGACGCGGTTGTCGCGCTCGACGCGATATTCCTTGGCGAGCAGCTTGACGTGACGCGCCGAGGCGTTCCAGTCGATCGCGCGCCGGTCCATCCCCGGCTGATATTCGGCGAGCGCCTCATATTCGCTGCCTTCGCCGCGACGCTGCTGCTGGCGAAGGCCGAACCAGCTATCGCGCTGGAACAGGCGGCGCCCCTCCTCGGTCACCGCGCGCAGGCTGGGGACCACCGCGATCACGCGATCGAGCGCGAAGCGGCGCTGTTTCCAGACGAGGCCGAACGGTCCCGCCCAGCGAATCCACAGCGCCTCGAGGTGCGCCTGCCCGCGCCGCGATGCGGCAAGCGGCAGGGTGCGGACGAGCGCGTCCCCGGCATCGTTCGCGCGCAGCATCTCGCCCGCGAGCCGCCCGCCGGGGGCGAAGCGCTCGTCGAGCGCGAGCGCCATTTCGGCCCGGCGCGGCAGCGCAGGGCCGGTCGCGACGAGCCGGAGGTCGAAGGGATCGCCGACCCCCGCCTGACGCGGCGCCTCGGCGGTGAGGGCGAGGCGCCGCGGGCTGGCGCCGAGCATCGCGTCGAGCAGCAGGCCGATCAGGATCAGGCCGATCCACGCGGGCGCGACGATCCACAGCGTGGGCCGGATCAGCCCGAGCGCCAGCGCCACCGGGGCACCGAGCAGCAGCAGATAAATCGCGCGCCGGGTGGGGTAGACGGCCATCTTTCAGGCCACCCCATCGTCGCGCGTCCCCGCGAAGGCGGGGACCCAGAGCGACCGTGCGCCGGCCTTCCCTGGGTCCCCGCCTTCGCGGGGACACATGACATTGTCGAAGAGGTTCCCCATCACCGCGGCACATCCTCGCGCTCGACGATGTCGGCGACGACCTGTTCGACGCTGCGGCCCTCGATCTCGGCGGCGGCCGACAGGATGACGCGGTGGCGCAGCACGCCGGCGGCGAGGCGCTGGACGTCGTCGGGGATCACATAGTCGCGCCCTTCGAGCGCCGCCGCGGCGCAGGCGGCGCGCGCGAGCAAGGTCGCGGCGCGCGGCGACGCGCCGCATTCAAGGTCGGCGCTCGCGCGCGTCGCGCGGATCAGGCGGACGATATAGTCGACGATCTCCTCGGCAAGGCGGACGGTCGCGATCGCGTCGATCGCGGCACCGATCGCCCTGGCATCGGCGACTTGCGCAACGCCGAAATCGGCGACCGCGGGGCTCTTGAAGCGGCCGCCATGGTCGGCGACGATCCGCCGCTCCTCCGCCGCCTCGGGATAGTCGACGACGAGCTTGAAGAGGAAACGGTCGAGCTGCGCCTCGGGCAGCGGATAGACGCCCTGCTGCTCGATCGGATTCTGCGTCGCGAGCACGGTGAAGCGCGGGCTCATCGCGTGCGGTTCGCCGTTGATGGTGACGCGGCGTTCCTGCATCGCCTCCAGAAGCGCGGCCTGCGTCTTGGGCGGGGTGCGGTTGATCTCGTCGGCGAGCAGCAGCTCGGTGAAGATCGGCCCCTTGGTCAGGGTGAAGCTCGACGTCTGGAAGTTGAACAGGTTCGATCCCAATATGTCGCCGGGCATCAGGTCGGGGGTGAACTGGATGCGCCCGAAGTCGAGTCCGACCGCGCGCGCGAAGGCCTGCGCGAGCAGGGTCTTGGCGGTGCCCGGCGGGCCTTCGAGCAGCACATGCCCGCCCGCGAGCAGCGCGATCGTCACCATGCGCGTCAGCGACGCCTGGCCGAACACCGCCTTGGCGACCTCGCCCTCGATCACGGCGCCCAGCGCCTGGACGCTCTCGATATTAGCCGTCACGGAGTAATTCCTTCCTGATGTCGCTGAGCGCCTGCGCGCCCTCCAGAAACTCATGTTTGTTGCGCGCGAGCGGCAGCCGCCGCGCCAGCGCGGAGAACAGGTCGCTGCCCGCTTTCAGCCGCCGGTCGATCCAGGCGTCGGTCGCCTGCGCGTCGATCCCGGTCGGGGCGTGCAGCCGCCGCGCGATCGCGCTCCGCTGGCTCGCCACATAGGCGTCGGCGCCGTCGAGTTCGCGGCGCGCCTGGCGGACGAGGTCGGCGCTGTTCGCGATCAGCGCCGCCTTCGACACCGGAATCGCGCGGCCGGGCTTCAGCGCCGGGCCGAAGCGCACCCACGCCTGCCACAGCGCGAGCAGCCCCGCCGCGATCAGGCAGAGGGTGATGCCGATGAAGGGCGGTACGAAGGCAAAACGCAGCAGCGAGCGCTGGCCGCCGAAACCGTTCAGCGTCAGGTCGAAGGCAAAGCCGTCGGCGGCGGCGTCTTCGGCGACGGCATCGATCAGCATCGCCGCCGCGCGCGCCCTGTTGCGCGACGCGAAGGCGAGATTGTCGATCAGGTCGGGGTCGGCGAGGATATAGATGTCGCGGTCCTTTGCGCGCGCAAGCACCGCGCCGCCGTTCGCGCCGGCGATCAGCGGTTCGATGCCGTCGCCGTCGACGACCTGCGCATCCTCGGGAAGATAGGCCGAAAACCGCCGCCCTCCGACGTCGGCTGCGACCCTCTGCGCCTTGGCGTCCGGGGTGCGAATATCGACCTTGCCGAGCGGCGCTTCGGGGATCAGCGCGCTGCTGGGCGCGATCGGAATGCCGAAGCTGACCCAACCCGGCTTCGGCGTCCGGCCGGGAATGCGAAGGGTCTGCCATTTGGGCAGCACGATCAGGACGCGGTCGTCCTGGCGGTTCAGCAGTTCGGCGATCTCCTCGGGCCTGCTCTCATGCTTGGGGGTGAGGATCAGCAACGGGCCCGGTTCTTCGGAGCTTGCGGAATCGACGTGGCGGCGCAGCTCGACATCGGCGCCCGCGCGCTCGGCGAGGTCGACGATCGCGGCGAAACCCGGCGCCGCTTTCGACAGTGCGTGGCCGCCGCCGTCGTTGCCGCTCGATAGCTGCGGGCCGAGCGCGACCAGCGCCCAGAGCGCGATGAAGGCGACGACGCCGACGAGAACCAGCCCCGCGATCAGCAGCGGGTTGAAGCCATGGCTGCCGCCGCGCGCGCTGTTCATGCCCGCGCCCAATTCTTCGGCACGGTGAGCTCGGCGTAGGCGGTGCGGCATTCCTGCCATGCGGTTTCGTCGATCGAGCGGCCGCCGAACAGGCTGATCTCGACCGCGCGGGCGATCCGGCTGAAGGCATGGCGCGCGACCGAAGGCAGGTCGGCCGCCGCCGCGAGCTCGCGCGAGGTCATCGCCGGGCGGACGAGGCCGGGGCGGCGCCCCGCGATGTCGTCGACGCTGCGATAGAGGAGCAGGTGCACCGCCTCGGCGAAGCGCCCGGCGGCGGCGAGCGCGTCGGCATCGGCAAGCCGCGCGCGCGCGGCGCCCGCCTCGGCCTCGCCGATGCTTTCCTCGGCTTCCTCGCCGCGGCGCTTGCGGCCGAAGCGGAGATTGTCGACCCAATCGGCGAAAGCGGGAACGAAATGATAGAGGATGAGCAGCAGCAGCGCCGCGGCGCCGATCCACAGCAACGGCTTCAGCGCCGGCGCCGTCCATTCGAAGAAATCGCGCAGCCAGCCGAGGTCCCATTGCGGATTGTCGCGCGGCGGCGGTGGCGGCGGAAAGCCCGTCTGGATCGTGCCGCCCGCGATCGTCTGGCTATAGCCGGGACCCAGAAGCTCGGGATCGAGGAGCCAGCCCTGCCCGTCGCCGGTTTCCGGCGAGCCGCTTGCCGACGCCTGCGCGATCCACAGCGACATCATAGGAAAAAGAGTGCCCCGCCCTGCTCGGTCATCGCGAAGGTGGTAGCGCGACGCGCCGCGAGAAGGCAAGAGATGCTTGCGCGCCGGCCGGCCTGGTTCTAGCGCGCGCCAGACCAGAGCCGGTGGTTTCATTCGCAACCGGATCGGCAAAGCGGACGGAGGATGGCGGTGGACGCGGCTGAGGCAGTACATGAAAAATTCCTCGCCGCGCTGGCGAGCGGTTCGCTGGCCCGGAGCGCCGATGCGCCCGATCCTGCTGCGGCCGGCCTGTCGCGCGCGGAAGCGACCGATATCTTCCTGTCGCAATTGACCAGCCGCCAGATGGACCGCCTGTCGCGTGCGTTACAGGCGCGGGGCGAGGGTTTCTATACGATTGGATCGTCGGGACACGAGGGCAATGCCGCCGTCGCCGCGGCGCTGCGCGTCACCGACATGGCGTTTCTCCATTACCGCTCGAACGCCTTCCAGCTCCACCGGTCGCGCCAGCTTCCGGGCGGGACGCCGACGTGGGACATGCTGCTGAGCTTCGCGGCGTCGAGCGAAGACCCGATCTCGGGCGGGCGGCACAAGGTGATCGGGTCGAAGCCGCTCGCCATCCCGCCGCAGACCTCGACGATCGCCTCGCACCTGCCCAAGGCGGTCGGCGCCGCTTTCTCGATCGGCATCGCGCGAAGGCTGGGGATGGAGGATTGTCCGCTGCCCGGCGATGCGGTGGTGCTCGCGAGCTTCGGCGACGCGTCGGCGAACCATTCGACCGCGCAGGGCGCGTTCAACACCGCGGGCTGGTCGGCGTTCCAGGGCTCGCCGATGCCGCTCATTTTCCTCTGCGAGGATAATGGCATCGGCATTTCGACGCGCACGCCGACGGGGTGGATCGAGGCGCAGTTCCGCCACCGCGCCGGGCTGCACTATATCCGGTGCGACGGCACCGATCTCGTTTCGGCCTATGCCGGGGCGAAGGAGGCGGCCGACCATGCGCGGCGCACCCGCAAGCCGGTGTTCCTGCACATGGGCACGGTGCGGCTTTATGGTCATGCCGGGTCGGACGTGCAGGGCGCCTATCTCCCGAAAGCGTTGATCGAGGCCGACGAGGCGCGCGACCCGCTGCTCGCGGGTGCGGCGCTGATGGCCGAGCAGGGCTGGATGACCCCCGCCGACGTCGCCGACGCCTATGCGGAGATCGGCGCCACGCTCGCGCGGCAGGCCGAGGCGGCGATAAAGCGGCCGAAGATCACCACCCCCGCGGGGGTGATGGCAAGTCTCGTGCCGCCGAAGCGCGATCTGGCCCGCGCGAACACGCCGTCGGCCGAGGATCGCAAGGCGCTGTTCGGCAGCGACGCCGCGCAGATGGACAAGCCGATGCACATGGCGCGGCTGCTGTCGTGGGCACTCGCCGACCTGATGCTCGCGCACAGGGAAATCGTCGTCGCGGGCGAGGATGTCGGGCCGAAGGGCGGCGTCTACAACGTCACCGCCAAGCTCCACCAGCGCTTCGGTTCGGCGCGCGTCGTCAATACTTTGCTCGACGAGCAGGCGATCCTGGGGCTTGCGATCGGCATGGCGCACAACGGCTTCGTGCCGATGCCCGAGATTCAGTTCCTCGCCTATGTCCACAATGCCGAGGATCAGATTCGCGGCGAGGCGGCGACTTTGAGCTTCTTCTCGAACGGCCAATATACTAACCCGATGGTGATCCGCATCGCCGGGCTCGGCTATCAGAAGGGCTTCGGCGGCCATTTCCACAACGACAACAGCCTCGCGGTGTTCCGCGACATTCCGGGGGTGATCCTCGCGGTGCCGTCGAACGGCCGCGATGCGGTGCATATGCTGCGCGAATGCGTGCGGCTGGCGCGCGAGGAGCAGCGCGTCGTCGTCTTCGTCGAGCCGATCGCGCTCTACATGACCCGCGACCTGCACGCGGATGGCGATGGCCTGTGGACCAGCGTCTATGAGGCGCCGGGCGAGGGCGCGCCGATCCGGTTCGGCGAGGTCGGGGTGCATGGCGACGGCACCGACCTTGCGATCGTCACCTATGGCAATGGATATTATTTGTCGCGGCAGGCCGAGAAACTGCTCGCGGCCGAGGGTGTGAAAGCGCGCGTGATCGATTTGCGCTGGCTGAATCCGGTGAACGAGGAGGCGCTCGTCGTCGCGGTCGGCGATGCGAAGCGCATCCTGATCGTCGACGAATGCCGCATCACCGGGTCGCAGAGCGAAGCGCTGATGGCGCTGTTCGTCGAGCATACGCCTGAGAAGAAGCTCGCGCGCCTCGCCGCCGACGACAGCTTCATCCCGCTGGGCCGGGCGGCGACGCTGACTCTGCCGAGCCGCGATTCGATTGTGGCAGCGGCGAAGGAGTTGCTGGCATGAGCGACCGCAAGACCGCGATCGTAGTCGCACCCGGCCGCGGCACCTATGGCAAGGGCGAGCTTGGCAGCATCGCGCGGCTCCACGGCGCGCGCTTCGCCGGCCTCATCGCCGATTTCGACGCGCAGCGCCGCGTGCGCGGGCAGCCGACGGTCAGCGAACTCGACGGCGCCGAGCGCTTCAGCGTCGCGACGCATATGCGCGGCGATGTCGCGGCGCCGCTGATCTATGCCGCCACCGCGCTCGACTGGCTGAGCATCGACCGGGAAAAATACGACGTCGTCGCGGCGCTCGGCAATTCGATGGGCTGGTATAGCGCGCTTGCGCTCGGCGGGGCGGTGTCGATCGAGGACGGCTTTCGCATCAGCAATGCGATGGGGCTCAACAGCCAGACGCACGGGCCGGGCGGGCAGATATTGCTGCAGATCGTCGACGCGGATTGGCGGCCGGTGCCGGGGCTGCGCGAGACATTGCTCGCGCTCGTCGCCGATATCGGCGCGCGGCCGGGCCATGCGCTGGCGGTGTCGATCGACCTTGCCGGAATGCTCGTGCTCGCGGGCGATGAAGCGGGTCTCGCCGCGCTCGCCGCCGAAGCGCCGCCGACCCCGGGGCGCGATCCCCTGCGGCTCGCGGGGCATGGTCCTTTTCACACCCCGCTGATGATCGGCAGCTCGGACAAGGCGAAGGCCGAATTGCCCGCGTCGCTGTTCGGCGCGCCCGCGATCCCGCTGATCGACGGTCGCGGCCATATCTGGCGGCGCTTCGCGTCCGATCCCATTGAGATGTGGGACTATACCTTCGGCCACCAGATTCTCGCGCCCTATGATTTCGCGCTGTCGGTCGAGGTCGCGGTCAGGGAGTTCGCGCCCGACGTCGTCATCCTGCCCGGCCCCGGCGACACGCTGGGCGGCGCGATCGCGCAGGCGCTGATCGGCATCGCGTGGCAGGGCATCGCGGGCAAGGGCGATTTCATGGCGCGGCAGGCGTCGGACCCGATCCTGCTGTCGATGGGCCGCGCCGAACAGCGCGCGCTGGTGACGGGATAGGTTGGGACCCTCTGTATCAGGGGGCCGATCGCCGCCGGTCAGGACCCGCCGATCGCGTTCACGGTGAACGCCAATATTCCCATGTTGAAGACGAACGCCGCCATGCAATGGCCGAGCACGACGCGCCGCATATGCGCGCCCGATATGGTGACGTCCGACGTCTGGAAGGTCATGCCGAGCGTGAAGCTGAAATAGAGGAAATCCCAATATCCGGGTTCCTTCACCCCCGGCACCTCCAGCCCGCCGCGATCCTTCCCGCGCGCCTGCAGATAATAGAGATGCGCATAATGGAGCGTGAAGACCATATTGGCGAACAGCCAGGCGAGCAGGAGCGTCGCGACGATCAGCGCGATGTCGCCCGCGCCGAGCGCGTCGGGGCTGGCAATGAGCGATCCCACCGCGAACAGAACGACCAGCGACAGCAGAACCGACAGGGCGAGCAGCACGGCGCGGTTGGCGTCGTTGCGCGCGGCAGTGCGCCGCATCGCGGCGGGATCGGCGGCGAACAGCGGGGCGAGCGCGCCAAGAAAGACAAAGGCCGCGATGTCGAATCCGGCCAGCAGCGCCGTGCGCGGGCGGACGCCGCAGGCAGCCGCGAGCCCGGCGACGAGCGCGAAGATCGCGGCGAACAACAGGAACCGCGCCGGCGCGACATGCTCGCCAGGAACAAAGCGCCGCGACCCCATCGATGTCAGGCGGCCGGCGGCGCGGCGACGATCCGCACCGGGATCGACTTGGCGGCGGGGCAGCCGCTGACCCGGTCGAACAGTTCGAGCGGCAGCAGCGGGTTGAGTTCGGGATAATAGCCCGCGACCGCGCCGCGCGGCATCGGATAGTCGATCAGCGTCAGTCCTTCGACGCGCCGCGCGAACCCGTCGGCGGCGATCGTTTCGAGCGCGACCTTCGCCCCCGGATCGAGCCCGCGCGCCGCGCGATCCCCGGCATTGACGAACAGGATCATCCGGTCGTTGTAAACGCCCCGATAGCGGTCGTTGTAGCTGTAGATGGTGGTGTTGAACTGGTCGTGCGAGCGCACCGTCGCCAGCCGCAGCATGTCGGGGTCGTCGACCGGCGCATTGGCGGCAAGCCCCGGCAGGATCAGGAAATTCGCCTTGCCGTTGGGGGTCAGCCACACCCGGCGCCGCGGCGCGACGTCGAGGTGAAAGCCCGTCGGCGCCGCGATCCGCTCTGCAAAGCCTTCGTAGAGCGCCGGATAAACCTCGGCGATCTTGTCGCGGATCGCGCCATAATCGTCGATGTAGCGCGCCCAGTCGACCCGGCTTTCGGGCAGCGCCGCCATCGCCATGCGGCAGACGATCTCGACCTCGGGCCTGCAGTCGGCGCTTGCGGGATCAAGGACGCCGCGCGAGGCGGTGACGTTCGACATCGAATCCTCGATCGTCACGAACTGCTCGCCCGCCGCGGTCTCGATCCGCTCCGAGCGCGCGATCACCGGCAGGATCAGCGCCTCGCGCCCATGCACGAGATGCCCGCGGTTGAGCTTGGTCGCGATGCCGACGGTCAGGTCGAGCGTGCGCATCGCGTCATAGGCGCGGGCCGTATCGGGAATCGCGCGCACGAAATTGCCGCCTAGCCCGATGAAGACGCGCGCGGAGCCCCGCTCCATCGCCTCGACCGATTCGACGGTGTGATGGCCGTGTTCGCGCGGCGGATCGAAGCCGAAAACGTCGCGGACGCGGTCGAGATAGGCCGCGGCCGGTTTCTCGTCGATGCCGACGGTGCGGTCGCCCTGGACGTTCGAATGGCCGCGGATCGGCGAGATTCCGGCGCCCGGCCGACCGAAATTGCCCTTGAGCAGCAGGATGTTCGCGATCTGCTGGACGAGGCTCGACCCGAGTTGGTGCTGGGTGATCCCCATGCCGTAGCAGATGATCGTCGCCTTCGAGCGAACATAGATGTCGGCGCAGCGGCGGATCTGCTCCTCCGAAATGCCCGACGCCTCGACCATCGCAGCCCAGTCCTGCGCCGCTATATCCGCCTCCAGCGCCACGAAGCCCTCGGTATGTTCGGCGATGAAGGCGCGGTCGAAGATCACCTCGCCCGCCGCCTCGCGCTCGAACATCGCGCGCATCATGCCTTTGAGGAAAGCAAGGTCGCCGCCGATGCGGATATGGACGAACTCGCTGGCGATCGGGGTCGAGCCGAAGGTCGCCATCTGCACGACGTCCTGCGGCTCGGTGAAGCGGATCAGCGCGCGTTCGGGCATCGGATTGACCGCGACGATCGGCACCCCGCGCCGCCGCGCCTCGACCAGATTGGTCATCATCCGCGGCGAATTGGTGCCGGGGTTCTGCCCGATGACGAAGATCGCCTCGGCATGGTCGAAATCGTCGAGCACCACCGTGCCCTTGCCGACCCCGATCGCGGGCGGCAGGCCGCGGCTCGTCGGTTCGTGGCACATGTTCGAGCAGTCGGGGAAATTGTTGGTCCCATACTCGCGCACGAAGATCGAATAGAGAAAGGCCGCCTCGTTCGGGGTGCGGCCCGAGGTATAGAATTCGGCGTGGTGCGGGCTGTCGAGGCCGCGAAGGTGGCGGCCGATCGTCGCGAACGCTTCGTCCCAGCCGACCGGCACATAATGGTCACTCGCCGCGTCGTAGCGCATCGGTTCGGTGAGCCGCCCCTGCATCTCGAGCCAGTAATCCGACTGGTCCATCAGCTCGGTCACGCTGTGCGCCGCGAAGAAATCGCGGGTGACACGGAATTTCGTCGCCTCGTGCGCGAGCGCCTTCGCGCCATTCTCGCAAAATTCGAGCTTCTTGGTGCAGACCGCGTCGGGAAAGGCGCAGCTCGGGCATTTGAAGCCGCCGGGCTGGTTCATCGCCAACAGCGCGCGCGATCCCTTGGTGACGACGCTCTGTTCGAGCAGCACCTTCGCGGTCGCCGCCGCCGCGCCCCAGCCGCCGGCGGGGCTGTTGTAAGTCTTGTAGCGGGGTGCATCTTCAGCCATCGCGCGTTCCGGCAGTTGCTTCGACGCGCGATTAAAGCATAGCGGCGCCGACTTATCCATTGCCCATGGACGAAAAGCGGCCAGCCCCCAGGGGCGAGGGCTGGCCGGGTGCAGGCGGGCGCGGGCTAGCGGGTGCCGGGTGAAACCCGCGCCCTCCTGCGGTCAGGGTCGTCCGGGAACGCAATCAAACCCGGACACCCCCTTGCTAGGCGCCGCCGCCCGTCCGCGGCATGACCGCCAGATGACAATATCGTAATCCGCGCGTCAGCTTGCGGAGCGGGTGGGGCGCCTAAAAGCGGCGCATGGCGAACGGCAAACGGCCATCATCGGGAAGACCATGGATATGGGCGGCCGCGCTCGCGCTGCTTTTCGTCCTGCTCGGCGCCGTCGCCTGTTACGCCCACGCCGGCTGGTATCGGCGCGGCGTCTTCCACGACCGGCCCGCTGCCGCGGCCGGCCCGGACCGCCCCGCGATCGTCATGCTGTCGGGCGACATGGGGGACCGCATCGGCATGACGCCGAAGGTCGCGGCGCGGCTCCACGCACGCGGCTATGCGGTCGTCACCGTCAACAGCCTTGCCTATTTCTCGCCGCGCCGCACCGCGGCCGAAGCGGCGGCGCTGATCGCACAGGCGATGCGCCGCGCCCTGGCGCTCGGCAGGACCGGCCGGGTCGTGCTGATCGGCCAGTCGTTCGGCGCCGACATGCTCCACGCCGGGCTCGCCGAATTGTCGCCCGCCGCGCGGGGTCCGGTCCGTGCGGTCATCCTGGTCGTTCCGGGTCACGACATCGTCTTTCGCGCCTCGCCGGTCGAATTGGCGGGGTGGGAGATTCCCGACGCGCTCGCCTGGCCCACCGCGTCGCGGCTGAGCTGGGCGCCGGTCACCTGCATCCGCGGCGCCGAAGAGCGCGGCAGCCTGTGCCCCGAACTGGCGATGCCGAATGTCCACCGCGTCGTGCTGCCCGGCGGCCACCGGCTGCACGGCGACGATGCGACGCTCGCCGCGGCGATCCTGCGCGCGATCGGAGACGCCCGATGACGAGGAGTTTGCGATGAAGACGATGGCAATGGCGGTTCTGCTGGCGGTATCGGCCGGGCTGGCGCAGCCGCAGCCGGTCCTTTCGCCGATCGGCGTCTGGCAGAATCCGAAAGGCACGGTCCGCGTCCGCACCCGCCCGTGCGGCGAACTGCTCTGCGGCAATATCGTCTGGGCAAGCCCGCAGGCGATGGCCGACGCGCGCGATGCCGGGGTGCAGTCGCTGATCGGCACCGAATTGCTCGTCGGCTATCGCCGCACCGGCAGCGCGCGCTGGACCGGGCAGGTCTATGTTCCCGATCAGGGCCGCCGCTTCTATTCGACGATCGAACAGAAGGGGCCGAACGGCCTCCGCATCTCGGGCTGCATTCTCGGCGGGCTGCTCTGCAAGCGGCAGGACTGGACCCGGCAATGAGGGCGGCGCGAATCGGCGCGCGTGTCCTGGCGCAGGTGGCGGCGTGGAGCCGCGCGAACAGGCGGTTGCTGTCGATCCTCGCGGCGCTCGCCGTTGCGATGCTCGGCCTTACGGCGCTCTTCGGGCTGCTCCACTCGGTGCGCCCGCGCGCGATCCGCCACGCCTTCGACGCGCTGTCGGCGGCGCAGATACTCGGCGCGCTGGCGCTGACCGCCACCAGCTATCTGCTCCTCACTCTCTACGACTGTTTCGCCCTCAGCGTCCTCGGCAAGCGGCTGCCGTGGCGCACCGCCGCGCTCGCCTCCTTCACCAGCTATGCGCTCAGCCACAATCTGGGGCTCGCGCTGCTCACCGGCGGCTCGGCGCGTTACCGCGTCTATCGCGCCGCGGGGCTCGGCGGCGGCGAAATCGGCAGCGTCATCGCACTCGCCAGCCTCGCCTTCTGGAGCGGCGTGATCCTGCTCGCCGGGCTCGCCGCCGCGACGAGCACGCAGATATCGCCGATCCTGCATTGGGGCCTGTCGCTGTCTTCGCTTCACGTCGCGGGGATGGTCGTCGTCGCGCTCTGCTGTATTCCGCCGCTGCTGCGCACCTTCGGCATCGAGGCGATCGACATCGGCGGATGGCGCACGCCGATTCCCGGCCCGGCGATGAGCGCGGCGATGACCCTCGTCGCCGCGCTCGACCTCGCCGCCGCGAGCGCGGCGCTCTACATTCTCCTTCCCGCCCCCGATCCCTCGGCGTGGCCGCTCTTCTTCCTCGGCTATGCGCTCGCGATCGTCGCGGCGCTGGTCAGCCACGTCCCCGGCGGGCTCGGGGTGTTCGAGGCGGTGGTGATCGCCACCGTGCCCGGCGACAAGGCAGAGCTGCTCGCGGCGCTGCTCGCCTATCGCGTGCTTTATTATCTTCTCCCGCTGCTGCTCGCCGCGCTGCTCCTCGCGTGGCATGAAAGCCGGGCGTGGCATGTCCCGGCGCGGGAGTTCGCGGCCGCCGGGCAATCGCTGCTGCGCGAACTGGCGCCGCCGCTGCTCGCCGCGCTTGTCTTCGCGGGCGGGCTGATCCTGCTCTTGTCGGGATCGACCCCCGCCGACGCGGCGCGGATGCACGACCTCAAGCATCTCGTGCCGCTGCCTTTCGTCGAGGCCTCGCATTTCGCCGCCAGCCTGTCGGGCACGCTGCTCCTCTTTCTGGCGCCGGGGCTGCTCCGCCGCCTCGACGGCGCTTTCGTGGCGACGCGCGCCTTGCTGGTCGCGGCGATTCTCTTTTCGCTCGTCAAGGGGTTCGACTATGAGGAGGCGCTGATCCTCTCCGGCATCGCGACGGCGCTGCAATGGAGCCGTCCGGCCTTCTATCGCCGGACGTCGCTGATCGATGCGCCGCTCTCCACCGGCTGGATCGCGGCCGCGCTGACTGCGATCCTGGCGTCGGCTTTTGCGGGCTTCTTCGCCTACAAGCATGTCGCCTATGACAGCAGTCTGTGGTGGCAGTTCAGCCTGCGGGGCGACGCGCCGCGCTTCCTGCGTGCGCTGTTCGGCATCGCGGTGCTGCTGACGGGGCTGGCGCTCTGGCGGCTGTTCGCGCCGTCGCCGCGCGCGGCGCAAACGGCCGCGGTCGGCTTCGACCAGCTTGCGCCCGCGCTCGCGCTCGCCGACCACACCGACGCCTTCCTCGCCTTCACCGGCGACAAGCGCTTCCTGCTCGCCGACGAGAGCGACGCCTTTCTGATGTACCGGGTGGAGGGCGCGAACTGGATCGTCATGGGCGACCCCGTCGGCAACGAGGCGCGCTGGTCCGACCTGCTGTGGAAATTGCGCGAACGCGCCGACGCTGCGCAGGGACGCCTGCTTCTCTATCAGATCGGCGCGCGTTCGCTGCCATATGCGATCGACCTCGGCCTCGCCATCGTCAAATATGGCGAGGAGGCGCAGGTCGATCTCGCCGATTTCACGCTTGCCGGCCCGCACGCCAAGACGCTTCGTCATGCCGAACGCCGCGCGGTCCAGGACGGCGCCAGCTTCGCGATCCTTCCCGCCGCTGGGGTGCCGGACCATGTCGCCGAATTGCAAGCCGTGTCCGACGACTGGCTGCGCGCGAAAAGGCAACGCGAAAAGGCCTTCAGCCTCGGCAATTTCGATCCCGGCTATCTCGCGCATTTCCCCTGCGCGGTGGTGCGGATCGGGGGACGGATCGTCGCTTTCGCCAATATTCTCGCGACGGCGAACCGCGAGGAGATGTCGGTCGACCTGATGCGCCACGTCGCCAGCCTGCCCTATGGCGTGATGGATTATCTGTTCATCCGGCTGATGGACCATGCGCGCGCACAGGGCTATCGCCGCTTCACGCTCGGCATCGCGCCGCTCGCGGGGGTCGACGGGCGCAAGCTCGCCCCGGCGTGGGCGCGCGGCGCCGCCTTTCTGTTCCGGCACGGCGAGATGCTCTACGGCTTCGGGGGCCTTCGAAGCTACAAGGCGAAATTCGCGACCCACTGGGAACCGCGCTATGTCGCCGGCCCGCGCGGCATGGCGTTCGCGCGGAGCATGGCGGCGGTCCATCGCATCGTCAGCCGCCCGCCGGCGGGAAAGAAGACCGCCCCGCCGTCGCTGGTGCTGGCCTAGGCGGTGCAGGCCGTGTCCCCCCGCCCCCCGACGCCGCGACCCATGCCGCCCGCGGGCGCCCTGCTGCTGACGCTCGCGGCGGTGATCGCCCTCGCCATTCATCTGGTCGCCCCGCCGCACCGGCAGCGAACCGACCAGCTTCCCGGCCTGACTTATGAGGCCAAGCGCAAGGCCCCCCATGCGCCGCTCGCGCTGGTCGTCACCAGCGTCCAGGACAATGGTCCGGCGGCAAGGGCCGATATCGCGGCGGGCGACGTGATCGACGGCATCGACGGTCGGCCGATCGCCTCGCTTTCGTCGGTCGGGCGAGCGATGCGAAGCGATGCGCGCAGCGGCCCGCTGCTTCATATTCGCCATGCGGGCGAGAGCCGCTATAAGCATCTGCCCGGCCGCGCCCCATCCGTTCGCTCCAAGGAACCGCATGTCGCAAAAGATTCTCGTCGTCGAAGATGACCCGACCACCGCGGACTTCATCGTCAAGAGCCTGACCGGCGAAGGCTTCGTCGTCGATCATGCCGCCGACGGCCGCGACGGACTGTTCCACGCGACCGACGGCAGTTACGACGCGATCGTCCTCGACCGGATGCTGCCGGGGATGGACGGGATGGCGGTGCTCGCGGCCTTGCGCGCGGCGAAGGTCGCGACTCCGGTGCTCATCCTCTCCAACCTCGGCGCGGTCGACGCGCGGGTCGAGGGACTGACCTCGGGCGCCAACGACTATCTGGTCAAGCCCTTCGCTTTTTCCGAACTGCTCGCGCGGCTGAAACTGCTGATCGCGCGGCCCCCGGGCGGCACGCAGGTCGAGACCGTCCTCGCCTGCGAGGATCTGGAGATGAACCTGCTGAGCCGCCGCGTCACGCGCGCGGGCAAGCGCATCGACCTTCAGCCGCGCGAGTTCCGCCTGCTCGAATATCTGCTGCGCCACAAGGAACGGGTCGTCACGCGGACGATGATGCTGGAGGGGGTGTGGGAATATCATTTCGACCCCGGCACCAATGTCGTCGACGTCCATGTCAGCCGCCTGCGCCGCAAGGTCGACGACGGCTTCGCGCGGCCGCTCGTCCACACGATCCGCGGCGCGGGCTATATGCTCGGCAAGGCCGACTAGCGCCCGATGCAGCGCGGCTTCCTGCAATCGACGACGGTCCGGCTGGCGCTGGCGCTGCTGCTTGTCCAGGTCGCGGCGCTCGCGCTGGGCCTGACGATCATCCACCGCTTCACCGAAGCGACGATCCTCGCCGACGCGCGCACCGCTGCCGAGGTCGCGCGCGACGATTTCGCCGAGGAATATCGGCGCGAGGGCGAGGCCGGGCTCGTTCGCGCGATCCGCGACCGGCTGGCGGCACGCGACGACCGCAATTTCGTCGTCCTGCTGAAGGGCCCCGGCGGCGCCCCGGTCGCCGGCAATCTTGCGCAATGGCCCGCGACGGTCGGCCCGGCCGAGGATTGGCGCCGGATCAGTCTGTTCCGCGCGGGCGGGCAAGCCGCCGAGGAGATGGGGATCGTCACGACCAGGCTCCCCGATGGCCGCGTGCTGCTGACCGGCGAAGTGCTCGAAGCGCAGGCGCAGCTCGCGCGCGCCAGCCAGGCGGCTTTCCTCTATGCGCTCGCGGCGGGAATCCTGCTCGCGGCGATCGTCGCGGCGCTCGCCGCCTGGATATTGGCGCGCCGCGTCGATGCCTTCGCGCGCGCCGCCGCGGCGATCGCGGGCGGCAAGCTCGACGCGCGCGTCGAGCGCGACGAGACCGGCGACGCTTTCGACCGGCTCGGCGTGTCGATCAACGCGATGCTCGACCGGATCGAGACGCTGGTCGGCGAGCTGCGCATGGTCACCGATTCGATGGCACACGACCTGCGGTCGCCGGTGTCGCGGCTGAAAGCCGTGCTTGAACAGGCGCTCGGCCGCACGCGGGACGAAACCGCCACCACCGCGCTTGCGGGCGCGATCGACGAGGCCGACAGCCTTCACCGCCTGCTCGACACGGCGCTCGAGATCAGCCGCGCCGAGGCGGGGATCGGCCGCGACCAGTTCGCGCGCTTCGCGCTCACCCCGCTGCTCGAGGATCTCGCCGAAGTCTATGGCCCGCTCGCCGAGGACGAAGGCTTCGCGATCCGCGTCGATTCCCCCGGCGAACTCGATGTCGTTGCGCATCGCGAAATGCTGCTCCGCGCGCTGTCGAACCTGATCGACAATGCGCTCAAATATGCGCGCGGCGGCTCGGTCATCCGGCTCGCGGCGGTCCGCGGGGCGGGAAGGGGGGTCGCGCTGTCGGTCGCCGACGACGGCCCCGGCATTCCCGAAGACCGCATCGGCGAGGCGGCGAAGCGCTTCGTCCGGCTCGATCCCGCGCGCGGCGGCTCGGGGGCGGGGCTGGGCCTGTCGCTCGCCCTGACGATCGCGCACATGCACGACGGGCGGATGGCGATCGCGCGCGCCGATCCGCGCGGAACGATCGTCACGCTCGACCTGCCGATCGCTTCGGATTGACGCCGAAGCCGACCCGACCGCGCTAGGCGGCGCGCGCGCGCGCCGCCAGTCTGGGGCCGTGAGCGAACGGGGCGCGCCTATCCATCTGATCCTTCCCGACGCGGTCGAGCGCGCGGCCTGTTTCCGCACGCTTGCCGACCGGCCCGGGCGGATCGTCCGCAGCTTCGCGAGCGGCGACGCCTGGGTCGAGGCGGGCGCCGACGCCGACTGCGCGATCCTGCTCTTCCACTGGCGCCAGCCCGGCGGCGCCGGCGGCGAAGCGCTGCTCGGCCGCATCGCCGGACGCAGCGACATCACCGCTTTCGTCGCCGCGAGCCGGCTGACGATCGAGGAAAGCCGCGCGATCCTGCGCGGCGGCGCGCACGACCTGCTCCCCGCGCCGCTCGACCCGCGCCTCGTCCGCCGCACGATCGACGGCGCGGTCGCCGATTGGGCGGCGCGGGGCGCGGCGCTCGCACGGCGGCGCGAGGCCGAAACCCGGCTTGCGGCGCTGACTCCGCGCGAGCGCGACATATTGGACGCGCTCGCCGCCGGGCTCGGCAACAAGGCGATCGCGCGGCGGCTCGATCTCAGCCCGCGCACGGTCGAGGTTCACCGCGCGAACATCATGCGGCGCACCGACGCGGGCAGCGTCGCCGAACTGCTCCGCCTCGCCTTCATCGCCGAACTGGCGACCAATAATCTCCAATATGGTGCAACTGCGCGTTTCGGCGCGGCCATCGAAGCCTCGCCTCGTCTATAAGGGAAAGCGAACGGACGGGTGCCTTTGAGTTGGTCCCCATCGGCATCGCCGTTCGTGCCCGCGGTCAACCCCACCTGACCGCGGGATCCCAGCCGGGACCGGCGGAGGACGTTCCACCTCCGCCGGTTCCAAACCGGCCGGGCGATCGGCCCCGGAGCTGCGAGCCATGTAAGCGGCAGCTTGGCGGCGAAAGCTGGCGTAGATGGGATTCGCGCAGAGATCGCAGAGAGGGAGAGTCGAAGTTCACGCGGAGCCGCGGAGAGATCGGGGTTGCCGCGAAGCGGCTTTCCTACCGCAACGCCGCGGCCTGCCGCATCCCCGAATAAAAGCGCGGGCCTGTCGGCCCGAACCGGCCTCTCCGCGTCTCCGCGTGAACCAAAATCTCTGCAATCTCTGCGCGAATCCTGATCGACACGATGAATCCTCATATCAGTCCGCACATGGCTGAATCCCCACAATCCCTAGACCGCTACCGCGACGGCCGTGCCGATCGGGTCGGCGCAGGGGTCGGTGAAGGTCACCCGCAAATCCGGTCCCTGCGGCTCGATCGTGACCGGACTGCCGTCGTCGAGGCGCTTGCCCGCGCCCGTGACGGTCAGATTCCTGATCACGAGTCGGGTGGATGCAACGGGGCCCTTGAAGATCAGATTCACGCGCCCCGGCGCGGCGGTGAAGCGCACCGCCTGCCCGCATTCGGTTTCGCCGTCCGATCGCGCCCACGGCCTCGTGCCATAGATCGCATCGCCATTCGCGCGCAGCCACGCCCCGAACTGCCTGAGGCGGCCGAGCTGTTCGCCCGGAATCGCCGCGTCGGTCGCGCGCGGCCCGACATTGAGCAGCAGATTGCCGTTGCGCGACACGGCATCGATGAAGTCATGGATCAGCGTTTCGGCGCTGGCGTAATCGGCTTCGGTGTCGTTGCGGTTGAAGCCGAAGCTATGGCTCATCCCGCGGGTCGCCTCCCATTTCCTGGTCTGGATTTCGGCAAAGGCGGCATATTCGGGGGTGCGAAAGTCGCTGTGCGGAATTTCCGGCGGAATGATCCCCTTCGACGCATCGGCGCCTTGCCGGGCGATCGCCGCCTTGATCTTGCGATCGACATAGCGCCGGACCAGCGGGATCTTCAGGGCGTCGCGCTGCAGGCTGGCCGCCACCCAGCGATCGTTGACCACGCCGTCGGGAACCGCGCGATAATAATCGGCGAACAGCCGATACAGCGGCCCGGCCCGCGTCGGCCAGCTGATGTCGTTCCACAACACCGACGGTTCGTAGCGGTCGATCAGTTCGCGCACCTGCGCCATCGCATAGGCGGGATATTCGCCGCCGGGCGTCGAAGCGAGGAAATCCCCGAGCGTTCGCAGCGGGCGCCGGTTGAAGGTCCAGTCGATCCCGCCCGAATAATAGACCCCGAAGCGCAAGCCCGCCGCGCGCACCGCCGCGGCGAGGTCGCCGACGATGTCGCGCCCGGTCGTCCACCCAGTCCGGTGCGGGTTCGCGACCTGGCTGGGCCACAGGCAAAGCCCATCGTGATGCTTGGTCACGAGCACGACATAGCGCGCGCCGGCATCGCGAAACGCCTCTGCCCAGGCGGCGGGGTCCCACCGATCGAGCCCGGCTTCGAACGGCTGCTTGAAATCCTCATAAGGCGCATCGCCATAATGCGCCCGGTGGAATTCGGCAGAGGGCGTCCCCGGGACCTTGATCGCATTGCAATACCATTCGGTATAGGGAACCATCGCGACCGCGCGGTCATAGTCCCTGGCAAAGGCCTCGCCGATCGAACCGAGGCGTGGGGCGAATCCGGGAATGGCAAAGGCGCCCCAATGGATGAAAATCCCGAACTTGGCGTCGTGATACCAGTCGGGCACGGCGCGCGCGTTGAGGTCGGCAAGGGTGGAAGCGGCGGATGGCATCAGCGGGTGCTCCTGCCTGTCGGCCCATATTTCGCGCGAAGCGGCCCACTCATCCCGTTTCTCCCCTGTTCCGCCATCGTCGCGGCGATCTGTCCCGCCGCACTCCCATGCGCCGCTCCAGTTAATTCTATAATCATAGAAAAATCTATCTTATAATTATTATATCGGCAAAAGCGTGAATCCATCGCCCACTATCCCTGGCTTGTCAGCGGGATGGCCTGTCCCGACGCGCTCTGGAGGACCCGATCGAGCGGGCCTTGACGGGATCGCCATTCGGGCAAATGCCACAAGTTCGATATATCGTTATAGACTCATATATAAAACACCGATAACAAAGTCCCCGGGGGAGATGCCGCGACGGCATTTCGCTTTAAAAAGCGTGGGATCCGCGTCCGCGGACCCATCGCGCCAATAATCGACCAGCAGAATCGCTGGCGGCGGGAGAGGCGTGGTATGCGAAATATGTCTTGGATGTTGGCGAGCGTTGCATTCGTGGCGATACCGGCTGCGGCGCAGGCGCAGGACGCAAAACCGGCGGCGGATCAAAGCGCGACGACGGACGGGGCTTCGGGGCTCGCCGAAATTGTCGTCACCGCCGAAAAGCGCAGCGTCAATCTGCAGGACGTGCCGCTCGCCATTTCGGCCTATACGGCCGATGCGCGCCAGCTCGCCGGCATCACGACTCTGCAGGATGTCGCGAACTTCACGCCGGGCCTCAGCTATTCGGCGAGCAATGATCGGGTCTTCATTCGCGGGATCGGGCGGCAGACCAACACCAACGGCAGCGACCCCGGCGTGTCGACCTATACCGACGGCATTTACGATGCGTCGACCAGTTCGATCGCCGCATCCGATTTCTTCATCGACCGCATCGAAGTGCTGCGCGGTCCGCAAGGCACTCTTTACGGGCGCAATTCGATCGGCGGCGCGATCAACGCCATCTCCAGGCGGCCGACCGAAGCGTTCGCAGCCGACCTGCGCGGCACGGTGGGCAACTATGGCCTCTACACGCTGGAGGGGGCGGTATCAGGTGCGCTCACGGGCGGGCTCCGCGCGCGGCTGGCGGGCGCCTTTTCCGACCAGAACCGCGGCTATTTCAAAAACGACGCCGGCGGGATCAGCGAAGGCGGCCGCGGCAAGCGTCGCTATCTGGAACTGCAGCTGGAGGCGGATCTGGGCCCCGATGTCACGGCCTGGGTGAAGCTTTTCACCGGTCGCACCGACCTCAATCCGCGCAATCTCAACCGGATCGACGGCTATGATTTCGCGCCCTACCCCACCGGGTCGATCACACCCGGATCGGCGTTCGGCTATCTGGTCCCCGGGGTCGTGGCGCTCAACCCCAATCCGCAACCGCCCGGCGCGACCGATATTCGCCATTTCAGCACCGTCACCACCCAGCGCGAACGGATGCGGGACAATTTCGGGGTGACCGGCGACATCAAATGGACGCTCCCGGCCTTCGACGTCCACCTGCTGGGCGGCTATCAGCATTATCGCATCGAGAATTCCTATGCGCTCGATGATACCGGGGTCGTTTCCTATCCCTTCCCGGTCACGCCGGGTTCACTATGCGACCTCTTTCTTCCGGGCTGCACCGCGCTGACGGTATATCCCGCATCGCAGCTCAATCTGCGCAACAAGAAATCATTCGGCAGCGGCGAGCTGAACCTGACCTCGAACACCGGCGGGCCATTCCAATGGGTCGCCGGCGTTTATTATTATCAGGAGACATTATCGCAGGAATCACACTTCAACGCGCCAGATCAGTTGCAGCTGCGCGCGCCCACCGCGCTCACGGGGTTGCCCGCGCCGCTCAATCCGTTGGGCGATTTCGTTTACGCGGCGTCGACGCTGACGACGAAATCGATCGCCGCGTTCGGTCAGGTCGATTATCAGATCTCCGATACGCTCCGCATCACCGGCGGCCTGCGCTACACCCATGACAAGAAAAGCGGGACCGAAGCCTTCAGGATCATATGCTTGGGTTGCGACCCGAGCGTCTCGCCCGATCAGCTCGGCTCGTATACGCCGGCGCTGGACCTGACTCCCACGCAGATTTCCTACCTGCCGGCGCCGGGCGTCACCTCCCCCGTCACGATCGATCCGGCGACGGGCATCGCGCGGCGCGGTCTGGCGAACAGCTGGGACGCCGTGACCGGAACCGTCGCGGTCGAATGGCAGCTGACACAGGATCAGCTGGCCTTTCTGCGGTATAGCCGCGGCTATAAATCGGGCGGCTTCAACGCCGGCGGCATTTCGGCGCTGCCGCAGACCGGGGCCGAGCATATCGACGCCTTCGAGGCGGGGTATAAGCAGACGGTCGGCAAAAGGCTGCGTTTCAATCTGGCGGGCTTCTACTACGACTATCAGGGGCTTCAGGTGCCGCTGACCGTGTCGCAGCCCGGCGGCGCGCAGCTCACCCAATTCTTCAACCTCGCCAGCTCGAAAAGCTATGGCGTCGAGGTCGAGCTGGCGTGGCAACCGGCGAATCCGCTGCATCTGTCGTTCAACTATGGTTTCGGCCATTCGCGGATCGACGACGGATGCTGCTTCGTCGACGGGCAGGACCCGCTGGCGGTCCAGCCGGGCGCGCAGCCGTCGGGGCCCGCCGCCAACGGCCAGCAGCCGCAGAGCGTCGTCGGGGCAAGGCTTTCCGACACGCCGCGCCACAAGGTCGCCCTCAACGCGATGTACAGCATCGCGTTCGAACCGGGCACCTTCTCGCTGTCGGGCAATTATGCCTGGCGCAGTTCGGCGTACAGCAACATCTTCAACCGCGCCTATAACCGTATGCCGTCCTGGGATCAGGTCGACCTGCGGGCGATCTGGTCCGGCCGTGACGACCGCTACCGCGTCATCGCCTATGTGAAGAATCTGTTCAACAGCACGGGCTATGACAGCGCGCTCGGCAATCTGCTCGCATCCTCGCCGACGCTCGCGGTCGCGCAAAGCTATTCGCTGACGCCGCCGCGAACCTATGGCCTCCAGCTCGAATATCGGTTCCGATAGGCGCGGCGGGTGGACAATCCTTCCTCCCCGCCGACGGGCGTGCTGCCGCTTTCGACGCGGTTGCTCTATGGCTCGGGCACGATCGCGTTCGGGATCAAGGATCATGGCTTCAACGCGCTTTTGATGCTGTTCTATAACCAGGTCGTCGGGCTTCCCGCAGCCTGGGTGGGGTCGGCGATCATGATCGCGATGATCGCCGATGCGCTGTTCGATCCGTTGCTGGGCCAATATTCGGACAATGTCCGGACGCGCTGGGGGCGCCGCCACCCCTTTATGTATGCGGCGGCGCTGCCGATCGCGCTCTCCTATCTCCTGCTTTGGATGCCGCCCGGCATGGCGCACGGCGCGCAATTCGCATGGCTGGTCGCCACCGCGATTCTCGTGCGTTTCTCGATCAGCCTCTACGAAATCCCATCGACCGCGCTGCTCGCCGAATTCACCAGCGACTATGACGAACGAACCAGGCTCGTCGCCGCGCGCTTTTTCTTCGGCGTGTGCGGCGGCATCGCCATGACGGTGCTGACCTTCGGCTATTTTCTGCGACCGACCGCCGCGCAGCCTGTCGGCCACCTGAACGCGGGCGGCTATGTCACCTATGCCTGGGTCGCGGCGGCGATCATGATGCTAGCGGTGCTTATCTCGACGCTCGGGACGCAGAAGGAAATATTGAAACGCCCGCTGCTCCCCCCGGCGCCGAAGGTTCCGGCCGGACGGATGCTGCGCGAGATGCTGGGCATATTGGTGCACCCCGCCTATATTTCGATCCTGCTCGCCAGCCTGTTCTTCGCCGTCGCGTCGGGTCTCAACCTGTCGCTCGCCGTCTATTTCTCGACCTATTTCTGGGAATTGAGCGCCAGCCAGATCGCCACCGTGGCGTCGACCGCGATCGTCGGTATCCTGCTGGCTTTTGTCGTGGTGCTGCCGCTGTCGGCGCGGTTCGGCAAGAAGCCGGCGGCGATGCTGATGTTCGGTCTGTCGCTGATTTCCAGCGTCGTGCCCCTGATTCTGCGCCTTGCCGGCCTGTTCCCGGCCAACGGCGATCCGCTGCTGCTGTGGTTGCTGATGGGGCAATTCTCATTCGGGATGATGACGACCATCGCGGGCGGCATCCTGGCGGTGTCGATGGTTGCCGACGTGACCGACCAGATCCGGCTCGAAACCGGCCGTCGGTCCGAAGGCCTGCTGTTCTCCGCCGCAACCATGGTCAACAAGGCGATATCGGGCATGGGAATCATGCTCGCCGGGCTCTTGCTCGCCTTCGTCCAATTCCCGCAGAATGCACAGCCCGGCCATGTCGCCGCCGATACGCTCCGGAATCTGGCGAGCATCTATATAGCGGTGCTGTCAATCGCGACCGTCATCGCGATCATCTGCCTCGCTTATTATCCGATCAATCGATCGCGCCATCTGGAAAATATCCGGCAATTGGGCGCGGCGGCGGCGGAATGATCGGGCGAGCCTCGGCGCGGATTCCAAGGGTGTTTACGCATCGGAAGCTTATCCGGCGGCTTCCCGTCACTTGAACGCGCCTGCTATCCTGGAAACTCCCGCCCAATCGGGACAGACGCTAGGCATCGATGCTGGTCTTGAGGTCCCCGTGGACCAGCCCGCCATCGACCGCGATCGTGTCGCCGACGACATAGTCGCCCGCCTTCGACGCGAGGAAGATCGCGGCGCCCGCCATATCCTCAGGGTTGCCGATGCGCTTGACCGGAATGCTTTTTGCGACCGCGTCGCCATGGTCGCGCGCGGCCTTGTTCATGTCCGACTGGAAAGCACCCGGCGCGATCGCGGTGACGATGATGTTGTCGGTTACCAGCCGCGCGGCGAGGCGCTTGGTGAGATAGAGAATCGCCGCCTTCGACGCGTGGTAGCTGTAGGTCTCCCACGGATTGAGGCGCATGCCGTCGATCGAGCCGATGTTGATGATCTTGGCCGGACGCTCGGCCGTGCCCGCGGCCTTGAGCAGGCCGTGGAGCGCCTGCGTGAGGAAGAAGGGCGATTTGACGTTGATGTCCATCACCTTGTCCCAGCCCGCCTCGGGGAAGCCCTCGAACGGCTCGCCCCACGCGGCGCCCGCGTTGTTGACGAGGATGTCGAGCCGTTCCTCGCGCGCTTCGAGCTCCTTGGCGAGCGCGCGGCAACCCTCGACGGTCGAGAGGTCGACGGGAAGCCCGATCACCTTGCCCGGATAGCGCGTTTCGAAGTCGGCGACGGCTTCCTCGATCTGCGCACTCTTGCGCGCCGAGATGTAAACGCGCGCGCAGCCCGCGGCGAGATAGCCCTCGACGATCATCTTGCCGATCCCGCGCGATCCGCCGGTGACGAGCGCGATGCGGCCGTCGAGGCCGAACATGTCAGTGAGGTTCATTGCTTGGGGCTCCTCTTAAAGCCCCTCTCCTTCAGGGGAGGGGTTGGGGTGGGGTTTATCGGGGTAGCGTAAGGTTGCGAGACCCCACCCCCGGCCCCTCCCCTGAAGGGGAGGGGTGAAAGAGATTAGTACCCGTTCATCCGCGCGACCTGGTCGATGTGATAATGCACGTCGCCCATATATTCCGCCAGCGCGCGGTCGCGTTTCATGTAGAGGCCGATGTCATATTCGTCGGTCATGCCGATGCCGCCGTGCATCTGCACGCCTTCGCGCACCGCGAGGTTGGCGGCGCGACCCGCCTTCGCCTTGGCGACCGACACCATCAGCTTCGCGCCCTCGCTGCCTTCGTCGAGCAGTTGCTGCGCCTTCATCACCGTGGCGCGCGCGACCTCCATTTCGCCATAGAGATGTGCGGCGCGGTGCTGGAGGCCCTGGAACTCGCCGATCAGCTTGCCGAACTGCTTGCGTTCCTTGAGGTAGGTGACGGTCCGGTCCATCGCGCCCTGCCCGACGCCGACCATCTCGGCCGCCACGCCGGTGCGCGTCGCGGCGAGCAAAGCGTCGAGAATCTCGCCCCCCGCGTCGACCTCGCCGATCACCGCGTCGGCATCGACCTCGACGCCGTCGAGCGCGACGTGGCTCGCGAGGCTGCTGTCCACGAGGCGGCGCGGGTCGGCGGTCAGGCCCTTGGCGTCCTTCGGCACCGCGAACAAGGTGATGCCGCCGTCGGTCTTCGCCGCGACGATGCTCATGTCGGCGACATGGCCGTGGAGGACGAAGCTCTTCTTGCCGTCGAGGCGGAAGCCGTTCCCGGCGCGTGTCGCGGTGGTCGCGATGCGGTCGGGGCGGTGCTTGGCGCCTTCGTCGATCGCGAGCGCGACGATCGCTTCGCCGCTGGCGATCGCGGGGAGCCAGCGGCCTGCCTGCGTGCCGCCCGCCTTCGCGAGCGCGGCCACCGCGCCGACGCTGGTCGACAGGAAGGGCGACGGGGTCAGGTTGCGGCCGATTTCCTCGAGCACGATGCCTGCCTCCATATGCCCCATGCCGAGCCCGCCATGCGCCTCGGGAACGAGCATTCCGGGCAGGCCCATTTCGGTGAACTGCGCCCAGAGGTCGCGCGAGAAGCCGGTCGCATCAGCCTCGTCGCGTAGCTTGCGGAGGTGCGCGACGGGAGCCTGTTCGGCCACGAAGGGCGCGACGCTGTCCTTGAGCATCGCCTGGTCGTCATTGTGATAGAGCGGCATGGATCAGGCTCCGGGCAGGTCGAGGATACGTTTGGCGATGACGTTGAGCATGACTTCGCTCGTCCCGCCTTCGATCGAATTGGCCTTGGTGCGCAGCCAGGTGCGCGCGCGGGCGCCGCCCTTGCTCTCCTCGCTGTCCCATTCGAGCGCATCGCTGCCGCCGCCCGCCATGACCAGCTCGTGGCGGCGCTTGTTGAGCTCGGTGCCGACATATTTCATCATGTTCGACGACGCGGGATGCGCACGGCCGGTCTTCCACATATCCATGAAGCGCTCGCCCATCGCGCGATAGGCGAAGACATCGACGTCGAACGCCGCCATCTCGGCACGCAGGATCGGATCGTCGAGCTCGCCATGATCGTTCTTGCCGATCGCTTTGGCGAAGGCGCCGCCGATGCTGACCATATCGCCGCCCGCGCCGCCGCCCGAGATCATCTCGCGTTCGTGGCCGAGCAGATATTTGGCGACGTCCCAGCCGCGGTTGATTTCGCCGACGAACTGCGTCTTGGGCACCGCGACATCGTCGAAGAAGGTTTCGCAGAAGGGCGAGTTGCCGCTGATCAGCAGGATCGGCTTGGTCGTGACGCCCTTGCTCTCCATGTCGAAGAGCATGAAGGTGATGCCCTGATATTTATTCGCCTTGTCGGTGCGGACGAGGCAGAAAATCCAGTCGGCCTTGTCGGCGTAGCTGGTCCAGATCTTCGACCCGTTGACGACCCAGTGATCGCCCTTGTCCTCGCCGAAGGTCTGCAAGGACACGAGGTCGCTGCCCGAGCCGGGTTCGCTATAGCCCTGGCACCAGCGGATTTCGCCGCGCGCGATCTGGGTGAGGTAATGGACCTTCTGCTCCTCGGTGCCGAATTTGAGCAGCGCCGGGCCGAGCATCCAGATGCCGAAGCTGTCGAGCGGCGAGCGCGCGTTGATGCGCTTCATTTCCTGCTTGAGGATCTTGGTCTCTTCGGGCGAGAGGCCGGCGCCGCCATAGGCTTTCGGCCAGTCGGGGACGGTGTAGCCCTTCGATACGCAGGCTTCGAGCCATTGCTTCTGGGCGTCGTTCTTGAACACCCATTTGCGGCCGCCCCAGCAGACGTCGCCTTCGTCGCGGACGGGCTCGCGCATTTCGGGGGGACAGTTAGCTTCCAGCCACGCGCACACTTCGGCGCGGAAGGCGTCCAGATCGCTCATCGTCAAGGCTCCTCTTCTGATCCGCAAATTAGGGGGATTCGCCAGCTTTACGCAAGCGTCAACTTGGGCACGCGAACCTGCCGTTACGGTGCCGTAGCGTCCGATTGCCCGCCGTTGACGGGGGCTGCTTCGCGCCTAAGCTAGGTGGCAAAAGAAAACGGGAGCAGAGATATGCGATTCGCAGGCAAGGTCGCCGTCGTCACCGGCGCGGCATCGGGCATCGGCAAGGCGGCGGTGCTGAAACTCGCGGGCGAAGGCGCCCATGTCTTCGCCGCCGATATCGACGAAGCGGGTGGGAAAGCACTCGCCGCCGCGTCGAACGGCAAGATCGATTTCGTCCGCTGCGACGTCACCGTGCCGAGCGACATCGAGGCGTTGATGAACGCCGCCGCCGAAAAGGCGGGCGGGATCGACATCGTCTTCAACAACGCCGCCGCGGGCGGCGACCGCGCCCCGATCGACGAGATCACGCCCGAGGGGTGGGACCGCTCGATGGACCTGATCCTGAAATCGGTCGCGATGGGCATCCGCTACGCCAGCCCGCACATGAAGGGGCGGAAAGGCGCGAGCATCGTCAACACCGCGAGCGTCGCGGCGCTCGGCGCGGGCTATTCGCCGACCGCCTATGCCGTCGCCAAGGCGGGGGTTCTCCACCTGACCAAGGTGGCGGCGACCGATCTTGCGCAATATGGCATCCGCGTGAACGCGATCTGCCCCGGCTTCATCAACACCAATATCTTCACCTCGTCGCTCGAAGTGCCCGACGCGAGCAAGGACGCGGCGAAGGCTATCATCGCCGACATGAGCGCGCACGCGCAGCCGGTCGCGCGCGGCGGCCAGCCCGAGGATATCGCCAACGCCGTCGCCTATCTGGCGAGCGAGGACAGCTCGTTCATGACCGGCACGCATATGCTCGTCGACGGCGGGCTGACGATCGGCCAGCGCCACGCCTGGGACCCCGAGGCGCCGGGAATGTTCGACGCGCTGACCGCGATGGAGGAAGCCGCCAAGGCCGGAACCGCCGCGTGAGTGCCGACACGCCGCCGCAGACGCGGCTGCCGCTGGGCCTCAAGCTCTATCACGGGCTCGGCAGCGTCGCCTATGGCGTCAAGGACAACGGCTTTTCGACCTTCCTGCTGATCTTCTACAGCCAGGTGGTCGGGCTCGACGCGAGTCTGGTGTCGCTCGCGCTGATGTTCGCGCTGCTCGCCGACGCCTTCGTCGATCCGCTGATCGGCTATTTCTCCGACCGCACCTACACGCGCTGGGGACGCCGCCATCCGTGGCTCTATCTCGCACCGCTGCCGCTCGGGCTCGCGTGGATGCTGCTGTGGTCGCCGCCCGCCGATCATACGCATATCTTTGCCTATCTGGTCGTGGTCGCGATGCTGGTGCGGACGCTCGTTTCGTGCTGCGAAGTGCCGTCGCAATCGCTCGTCGCCGAACTGACGAGCGACTATGACGAACGCACCGCGCTCGTCCGCTTTCGCTTCCTCTTCGCCTGGGGCGGCGGGCTGCTCGTCTTCTTCCTCGCCAACACCGTCTTCCTGCGCGCCGACGCGACGCACGAATTCGGCCAGCTCAACCCGTCCGGCTATTGGCTCTATGGCCTCTGCGGCGCGCTGATCATGGGGGTGACGGTGATCGTCTCGGCGCTCGGCCAGCATCGCCGCGTCGCGCACTGGCCGGCAACGAAACCCGAGCCCGCATCGCCGAAACAGGCCTTTGCCGAGATTTTCGAGGCGCTGCGCCATCCCGCCGCGCTGATCCTGCTCGGCGCATCGCTGATCGCGATTTCGAGCACGCAGATGACCTTCACCATCTCTAACTTCCTCTATCTTTATGTCTGGCGCTTTTCCGAAGGCGCCTTCGCGGCGCTGCCATGGCTGCTGATGGTGAGCGTGATGATCGCCTTCGTGGTCGTGCAGCCGCTCCATCACCGCTTCGGCAAGAAGAAGGTCGCGGTGGTGTGCGGGGTGATCAGCACAATCTTCTGGACCGTGCCTTTCGCACTGTTCCTGTCGGGGCATTGGCCGGCGATCGGATCGACCTTTTCGAGCAATCTGCTGATGGCCTTCATCCTTATATCGAACGTCAATGCGGTGATGGTGATGATCTCGGGCCAGTCGATGCTCGCCGACGTCGTCGAGGCGTCGCAGGTCGAGACCGGACGCCGCACCGAGGGAATTTTCGCCGCCGGCTGGATGTTCGTCCAGAAATGCGCGACCGCGGTCGGCATCGGGCTGACCGGCCTGCTGATCAGCCTGTCGGGGCTGCCGTCGAAGGCGGTTCCGGGTCAGGTCGCACCCGAGGTGATCGACTGGCTCGTGGTCAGCTACAGCCTGATCGTCGTCGTCGCGACGGTCGCCTCGACCTGGACCTTCGCGCGCTTTCCGATCAACCGCGCCGACCATGAAGCGCGGGTCGCGGCGTTGGCCGCGTCGGAAGCCGCCGGTCTGCAATGACCGCTACCGCATCAACCGCCCCGCTGCCGACGCGGATCAAGCTCGCGCATGGGCTCGGCAGCGTCACCATGGGCGTGAAGGAGGCGGGGCTCACCACCTTCTTCATGATCTATTACAATCAGGTGCTCGGCTTCGACCCGCGGGTCGTGTCGCTGGTGCTGATCGGCGCGATGCTGGTCGATGCGCTCGTCGATCCGCTGATCGGGCGGCTGTCCGACGCGACGCGGACGCGGCTCGGGCGGCGACTGCCGTGGCTCTATGGCGCGGCGCTGCCGATGGCGATCGCCTGGGCCTTGCTCTGGGTCTCGCCCGACATCGCCCGGCATTCGACCATCGGCCTGATCCTCAACGTCGTCGCGGTGCGCGTGCTCGTTTCGGCGTGCGAGATTCCGTCGGTGTCGCTCGTCGCCGAACTGACGCGCGATTATGACGAGCGCACGACGCTGATGCGCTTCCGCTTCCTGTTCGGCTGGCTCGGCGGGCTGCTCGCGGTCGCGCTCGCCTATGGCTATTTCCTGAAATCGGACGATCCGGCGCGCAGCGGCCTGCTCGATCCGTCGGGCTATGCCGCCTTCGGCCTGTTCGGCGCGGCGCTGATCCTCGTCTCGACGCTCGGCTCGGCAGCCGGGCAGCAGCGACGCATCCTGGCGCTGCCGCCGCCGCCCGTGCAGGCGCACGGCGCATCGATGCTGACCGACATCGCGCTCGCCTTTCGCAATCCCGCCTTCATCGCGCTGGCGAGCGGGGCGCTGTTCGTCGTCACCGGCTATGCGACGACGATCGCCGCGACCAATTACACGATGCTCTATATCTGGCGGCTGAGCGACGATCAGCTCGCCCTCTATCCGATCGGCCTCGCGGTCGCGGTGTTCGGCGCCTTCGCCGCGGTGGGCCTCGCGCACCGCCGCTTCGGCAAGCGCGATACGGCAATCGCCGCGGTGCTGTTCAGCGGCGCGGTCGCCTTCCTGCCCTATGCGGCGCGCAACCTCGGCTGGTGGCCCGAACTCGGCGGCTGGCCATCGATGGCGCTGCTCCTCACCCTCCAGACCATTTCGCTGTTCGGGCTGGTCGTCGGCCATATCTCCTGCTCGTCGATGGTCGCCGAGATCGTCGAGGCGCACGAGATCGACCATGGCACGCGGATCGAAGGCGTCTTTTTCGCCGGCTATCTGATGACCCAGAAATTCGGCCAGGCGCTGGGCATCTTCACCGTCGGCCAGCTCGTCGCCTATGTCGGGCTCGGCGAGCGCGTGCGGCCCGAGGACTGGCCCGCGAGCGCCGCGGCAACGATGGGCTGGGTCTTCGCAGGACTGATGATTTTGATCGCGATCATGGCGGCCGCCGGGCTGCGCCGCTATGCGATTGACCGGGCCGGCCACGAGGCCCGGCTCGCCGCGCTCGCCGGCAGGACGGATGAAGCGCCGCGGCCGTAACGGAGGATTGCGCGACTCGCCGCGCGGGGGCAACTTTCTACGCGGCGGGACTTGGCAAGGCGGGCGAATCGGTCCAAGGGTTTACGTAAACGTAAAGGGAAAGGAACGCAGATGGATTTCGATCTCACCGACCGGCAGCAGCATTGGCAGGGCCGGGTGCGCGAGTTCATCGAGCGCAAGGTGCGTCCCGCCGTTCCGACCTATAAGCAACAGGACGAGGCGGGCGACCGCTGGAAGGTGATCCAGATCGTCGAGGATCTGAAGGCCGAGGCGAAGGCGGCGGGGATCTGGAACCTGTTCATGCCCCCGCGCAGCGGCGCGCACCACCATGTCGACGAGACGTTCGAATTCGAAGGCCCCGGCCTCACCAACCTCGAATATGCGCTCTGCGCCGAGGAGATGGGGCGCGTCGGCTTCGCGAGCGAGGTGTTCAACTGCTCGGCGCCCGACACCGGCAATATGGAGGTGTTCCACCGCTACGGCACGCGCGCGCAGAAGGATAAATGGCTCGGGCCCCTGATGAACGGCGAAATCCGCTCGGCCTTCCTGATGACCGAGCCGCAGGTCGCCTCGTCCGACGCGACGAATATCGAGACGCGGATCGCGCGCGACGGCGATGATTATGTGATCAACGGCACCAAATGGTGGTCGTCGGGTGCGGGCGATCCGCGCTGCAAGGTCGCGATCGTGATGGGCAAGACCGACTTCGAGGCGAAGCGCCACGCGCAGCAGTCGATGCTCGCGGTGCCGATGGACACGCCCGGCATCCACATCAAGCGCCACCTGCCGGTCTTCGGCTATGACGACGCGCCGCACGGCCATATGGAGATCGAGCTCAAGGACGTGCGCGTCAATGCCGAGGACGCGATGCTGCTCGGTGCGGGGCGCGGCTTCGAGATCGCGCAGGGGCGCCTCGGGCCGGGTCGCATCCACCATTGCATGCGCACGATCGGCGTCGCCGAGGAAGCGCTGGAAAAGATGTGCAGGCGGCTCCAGTCGCGCACCGCCTTCGGCAAGACGATCGCCGAGCACAGCATCTGGGAACAGCGCATCGCCCGCGCGCGCATCGATATCGAGATGACGCGCCTGCTCTGCCTCAAGGCCGCCGACATGATGGACAAGGTCGGCAACAAGTCGGCGGCGGCCGAGATCGCGATGATCAAGGTGCAGGCGCCGAACATGGCGCTGCAGATCATCGACGACGCGATCCAGGCGCATGGCGGCGGCGGCGTGTCCGAAGATTTCGGTCTCGCCAAGGCCTATGCGCACCAGCGCACGCTGCGCCTCGCCGACGGGCCCGACGAGGTCCACGCGCGCGCGATCTCGCGCATCGAGCTGGCAAAGCATTCGCCCGCCAGCGATCCCGGCTTCTCGTCGGGGGACATCGGGGTTTCGCGCTAGCCTCCCCTCCCGCTTGCGGGAGGGGCCGGGGGAGGGCCTGTTCCGCTTCGAGTTCGACATGCCCTCCCCTAACCCTTCCCGCGAGCGGGAGGGGGACCAAATGGAGATTTTGATGACCAAAGCCGCCGTCCTGATCGAACCGGGCAAACCGCTGCAGATCGAAGAGATCGTCGTCGACAAGCCCGGCCCGCACGAGGTGCGCATCCGCACCGCCGCCTGCGGCCTCTGCCATTCGGACCTGCATTTCATCGACGGCGCCTATCCGCACCCGCTGCCCGCGATTCCGGGCCATGAGGCGGCGGGGATCGTCGAGGCGGTCGGCAGCGAGGTGCGCACGGTGAAGCCGGGCGATGCGGTCGTCACCTGCCTCAGCGCCTTCTGCGGCCATTGCGAATTTTGCGTCAGCGGCCGCATGTCGCTGTGCATGGGCGGCGACACGCGCCGCCCCGTCGGATCGGCGCCGCGCATCACGCGTCCCGACGGGTCGCCGGTCAACCAGATGCTCAATCTCTCGGCCTTCTCGGAGGTGATGCTGGTCCACGAACATGCCTGCGTCGCGATCGACCCCGACATGCCGCTCGACCGCGCCGCGGTGATCGGCTGCGCGGTGACGACGGGCGCGGGGACGATCTTCAACGCCTGCAAGGTGACGCCGGGCGAGACGGTCGCGGTCGTCGGCTGCGGCGGCGTCGGGCTCGCGACGATCAACGCCGCGAAGATCGCAGGCGCGGGGCGCATCATCGCCGCCGACCCGGTTCCCGAAAAGCGCGCGCTGGCGCAGAAGCTGGGCGCCACGGATGTGGTGGACGCGCTCGCCGACGATGCCGCGAAGCAGATCGTCGAGCTGACGAAGGGCGGCGTCGATCATGCGATCGAAGCGGTCGGGCGTCCGGCCTCGGCGAGTCTCGCGGTCGCCTCGCTTCGCCGCGGCGGCACCGCGACGATCCTCGGCATGATGCCGCTTTCGGAAAAGGTCGGGCTCGGCGCGATGGACCTGCTCTCGGGCAAGAAATTGCAGGGTGCGATCATGGGCGGCAACCGCTTCCCGGTCGATATTCCGCGCCTCGTCGATTTCTACCTGCGCGGGCTGCTCGACCTCGACAGCATCGTCGCCGAAACGATTCCGCTCGAAAAGATCAACGAAGGGTTCGACAAGATGAAGAAAGGCGATGCCGCGCGGTCGGTGATCGTGTTCGACCAATGACGACGGGACTCGACGCGCAAAAGCTGTTCAGCGGCACCGTCGCCCCCGAAGGCGACGACCTCCTCGACGAAGCGAAGCTGACGGCGTGGATGGAAGCGAATGTCGCGGGCTTTCAGGGGCCGCTGACGCAGGGCAAGTTCGCCGGCGGCCAGTCGAACCCGACCTACAAGATTTCGGCGCCGTCGGGCAATTATGTCCTCCGCCGCAAGCCCTTCGGGCCGCTGCTGCCCTCGGCGCACGCGGTCGACCGCGAATATAAGGTGCAGGCCGGCCTTCATAAGGTCGGCTTTCCGGTCGCGCGCCAATATGGACTTTGCACCGACGACAGCGTGGTCGGAAGCTGGTTCTATGTCATGGGGATGGTCGACGGCCAGACGATCTGGGACGGATCGATGCCCGGTTCGAAGCCCGAGAATCGCCGCGCGACCTATGATGCGATGATCGACACGCTCGCCGCGCTGCACAATGTCGATGTCGAGGCGGCGGGGCTGTCGGACTTCGGCAAGCCCGGCAATTATTTCGGCCGCCAGGTCGATCGCTGGACCAAGCAGTACAAGCTGTCCGAGACCGAGACGATGGACGAGATGGAGCGGCTGATCGCCTGGCTGCCCGCGACCCTGCCCGAACAGACGCGCACCAGCGTCGTCCATGGCGATTATCGCATCGACAATATGATCTTCGCGAAGGACCGGCCCGAGGTTCTCGCGGTGCTCGACTGGGAACTGTCGACGCTCGGCGATCCGCTCGCCGATTTCACCTATGTGGCGATGGCGTGGGTGACCGAGAATGGCGGGCGCTCGGGGGTTCAGGACCTCGACCGCGCCGCGCTCGGCATTCCCGAGCTCGACGAGGTGGTCGAGCGCTATTGCGCCGCCACCGGCCGCGACGGCGTGCCCGACATGAACTGGTATTTCGCCTATAATTTCTTCCGCCTCGCCGGGATCATGCAGGGGATCAAGAAGCGCGTCATCGACGGCACCGCCTCATCGGCGCACGCCAAGGCGATGTCCGAACGCGTCCTGCCGCTCGCCCAGCGCGCGTGGGACTTTGCAAGGAAGGCCGGAGCATGAGCTTGTTCGACATGACGGGTCAGGTCGCGCTGATCACCGGATCGTCGCGCGGCATCGGCAAGGCGATCGCCGAGGCGATGGCCGAGCAGGGCGCCAAGGTCGTGATCTCGAGCCGCAAGCAGGACGCGTGCGAGGCCACGGCGGCCGAGATCAACGCGCGCTTCGGCGACGACACCGCGATCGCGGTTCCGGCGAATATCTCGTCGAAGGAGGATTTGCAGGCCCTCGTCGATACGACGCGCAAGAGCTTCGGCAAGATCACAGCGCTCGTCTGTAACGCCGCGTCGAACCCCTATTACGGCCCCGGCCTCGGTATCGCCGACGAGCAGTTCCGAAAGATCATGGACAATAATATCCTGTCCAACCACTGGCTGATCAGCATGGTCGCGCCCGAAATGGTCGAACGCGGCGAAGGCGCGATCACGATCATCAGCTCGATCGGCGGACTCAAGGGGTCGCCGATCATCGGCGCCTATTGCATCTCGAAGGCCGCCGACATGCAGATGGCGCGCAACTATGCGGTCGAGCTGGGCGAGGCCGGCGTGCGCGTCAATTGCATCGCTCCGGGCTTGATCCGCACCGACATGGCGCGCGCGCTCTGGGAGAATCCCGAGAATCTGCGCCGCTCGACCGCCGCCTCGACGCTGAAGCGAATCGGCGAACCGCACGAGATCGCGGGCGCCGCGGTCTTCCTCGCCAGCAAGGCGGGGGCATTCACCACCGGCCAGACCATCGTCTGCGATGGCGGGGCCACGATTTCGGGAGGCGCATGATGGGCGCATTGGACGGCAAGATCGCGATCATCACCGGCGCGGGCAGCGGCATCGGCCGCGCCAGCGCGCTGCGCTTCGCCGCCGAGGGCGCGAAGCTCGTCATCGGCGACAAGACGGCGGCGGTGCACGACACCGCCAAGGCGGTGAAGGACGCGGGCGGCGAGGCCGTCGCGCTGGAGATCGACGCCGGGGTCGAGGCCGACGTCGCGAAGCTCGTCGCCACCGCGAAGGAAAGCTATGGCGGCCTCGACGTCGCCTTCGCCAACGCCGGGATCATCGGCGACATGGGCGGCATCTTCGATTTCGACCCCGCCGCGTGGGCCGAAACGCTGCGCGTCAACCTGATCGGCCCGGCGCTGATGGTGAAGCACGCCGGGAAAGCGATGGTCGATCAGGGCCGCGGCGGCGCGATCGTCCTCACGGCCAGCGTCGCGGGGCTCAATTCGGGCGCGGGTCCGGGCGCCTATTCGGCGTCGAAGGCGGGCGTGATCAACCTCGCCAAGGTCGCGGCGCAGCAGCTTTCGACGAGCGGCGTGCGCGTCAATGCCGTCTGTCCCGGCCTGACGGAGACCGGGATGACCAAGCCGACCTTCGATTATGCGCGCGCCAAGGAGGTCACGCACAAGCTCGGCCAGCTCAATCCGCTCCGCCGCGCCGCGCAGCCCGAGGAGCTGGCGAACGTCGCGCTCTTCCTTGCCAGCGATCAGGCGAGCTATGTCAACGGACAGGCGATCGCGGTCGACGGCGGCCTCACCAGCTCGCACCCGGTTACGCGCCAGCTTCTGGGCCAGACCTCGCACTAAGCAGGAGTGTCTAAGGAAAGGATTTGGCGATGCAGTATCGGCAGCTCGGCGACAGCGGGATCGAGGTTTCGGCGATCTGCCTCGGCAGCTGGCTGACCTATGGCGCCGGGGTCGATGACAGCGCGGGCCGCGCCTGTATCGATGCGTCGTTCGATGCCGGCATCAATTTCATCGATACCGCGAACGTCTATGGCCGCGGCGCGGCGGAGAGCTTCCTCGGCGATGTGCTGAAGGGCCGGCCGCGCGATAGCTATGTGCTCGCGACCAAGCTCTTCTTCCCGATGACCGAGAGCGACAAGGGGCTGTCGGCCGCGCAGGTGGCGAAGCAGATCGACGCGAGCCTGACGCGCCTCCAGACCGACCATGTCGACCTCTACCAATGCCATCGCTACGACCCCGACACCCCGCTCGAAGAGACGATGGAAGCGCTGAGCGCGGTCGTGCGCAGCGGCAAGGCGCGCGCGATCGGCTTTTCCGAATGGGCGCCCGAACAGATCGAGGCGGCGCTCGCGCTGGCGCCGCCATCAGTCAAATTCGTGTCGAGCCAGCCGCAATACAGCCTGCTCTATCGCCGCGCCGAAAAGAGAGTCATCCCGATCAGCATCGCGAACGGCATCGGCCAGATCGTCTGGTCGCCGCTTGCGCAGGGCGTGCTCAGCGGCAAATACCGCCCCGGCGCCGCGCTGCCCGAGGGAAGCCGGGCGACGAGCGACGACGCGCATTATATGCAGCAGTTCCTGACCGGCCCGGTGCTCGAAGCGGTGCAGAGCCTGAAATCGGTCGCCGACAAGGCGGGTTGCTCGCTGGCGCAGCTTGCGATCGCCTGGGTGCTCGCGCAGCCCGGCATCACGAGCGCGATCGTCGGGGCGAGCAGGCCCGACCAGCTTCGCGAAACCGCCAGGGCGGCCGACCTCGCGATCGACCCGGCGCTGCTCGCCGAAGCCGCCGCCATTCTCGAAGGAGTCCGCATTTCGTGAGTCATGGTTTTGATGCAAAGCGGCTCGGCCGCATTCCCGCTTTCCTGCAGGCGAAATATGTCGATAGCGGCCGCCTGCCGCACGCGGCGACTTTGGTGTCGCGGCGCGGCGAGATCGCGCATCTGTCTTGCATCGGCGAAGCGCGGCCGGGCGAAGCGCTGAAAGAGGATGCGATCTTTCGCATCGCCAGCATGACCAAGCCGATCACCAGCATCGCCTTCATGATGCTGCTCGAGGAAGGCAAGGTTGCGCTGTCCGATCCGCTGGTGAAGTTCTGCCCCGAGTTCAGGGACACCGGGGTCTTCGTCGCGGGCGGCGGCAACGTCCCCTTCCTGACGCGGCCACCGGTGCGCCCGATCCTGATGGTCGATCTGCTCCGCCACACCTCCGGGCTGACCTATGGTTTTCAGGAGCGCACGCCCGTCGACGCCGCCTATCGCAAGACCAAGATCGACGATTTCGACGCCGCCTTCACGATGGACAGCTTCATCGAGGGACTGGCGAAGATTCCGCTCCAGTTCGACCCCGGCGCGCACTGGAATTATTCGATGGCGACCGACGTGCTCGGCGCGGTGATCGAGCGGATCGAGGGCAAGCCTTTTGCCCAGGTCCTGCAGGAACGCGTCTTCGGTCCGCTCGGCATGGCCGATACGGGCTTTAAGGTGCCCGCCGACCAGCAGCACCGG
Organism: Sphingopyxis sp.; assembly: GCF_025869345.1. Taxonomy (GTDB): domain Bacteria; phylum Pseudomonadota; class Alphaproteobacteria; order Sphingomonadales; family Sphingomonadaceae; genus Sphingopyxis. The sequence continues at coordinate 21,476 of NZ_JAOZVW010000031.1, read as the reverse complement.
CTGACCGATGCCTATGCCTTTCACCCGAAGGACAAGATGCAGCAGTTCGACGGCGGCGACCGCAGCCGCTGGGCCAAGGACCGCAGCTTCCATTCGGGCGGCGGCGGGCTCGCCTCGACGCTCCACGACTATCACCGTTTCTGCCTGATGCTGCTCGGCGGCGGCAAGCTCGGCGACACGCGGATCATCAGCCGCAAGACGCTGGACTTGATGACGTCGAACCACCTCGTCGGCGGCGGCGACCTGACCCAGCACAGCGTCGGCATCTTTTCGGAGGACGAGAATGCCGGGGTCGGCTTCGGCCTCGGCTTTGCGGTCACGCTCGATCCGGCGGCCGCGGGGATTCCGGGCTCGGCGGGCGATTTCTACTGGGGCGGCATGTTCTCGACCGGCTTCTTCGTCGATCCGGTCGAGGAGATTTGCATGGTGTTCATGACCCAGCTCATGCCTTCCTCCACCTATCCCGTGCGGCGCGAGGTCAAGACGCTCGTCCACGCCGCGATCGACGACTGATTTTTACGATTTTCCAGACCAAGGAGTTCTCCCATGTCCGATGAAACCCCCGTCAGCGTGACGATGCAGAAGGACGGCGACGTCGCCGTCGTCGTCGTCAACAATCCCCCGGTGAACGCGCTCTCGTGGCACGTCCGCCAGGGCCTGAAGGATCATTTCGAGGCCGCGCTCGCCGACGATGGCGTCAAGGCGATCGTGCTGCGCTGCGATGGCGGCACCTTCATCGCCGGTGCCGACATCAGCGAATTCGGAAAAGCCCCGCGCGGGCCCGATTTCAACGCCGTGCTCAACATGATCGAGGCAGCGTCGAAACCCGTCGTCGCCGCGATCCACGGCACCGCGCTCGGCGGTGGGCTCGAAACCGCGCTCGTCTGCCACTATCGCGTTGCGGTGCCCTCGGCCAAGCTCGGCGTGCCCGAGGTCAAGCTCGGCCTGCTCCCGGGCGCGGGCGGCACGCAGCGCCTGCCGCGCGTCGTCGGGGTCGAAGCCGCGGCGACGATGACCTCGCTCGGCGAACCGCTTCCCGCCGCCAAGGCGAAGGAGCTCGGCCTGGTCGATGAACTGGCGGGTGAGGACAGCCTCGCCGCCGACGCGATCGCCTTTGCGCGCGCGAAGATCGCCGACGGCCCGCGCCCGACGCGCGAACGCACGGTGTTCGGCGACGTCGCGGTGATCGAGCAGCTCAAGACCGCCAACGCCAAGCGCTGGCGCGGCTTCGAGGCGCCCTATGCCAATCTCGCCTGCGTCGAGGCGGCGACGCGGCTGCCCTTCGACGAAGGTCTGGCGTTCGAGCGCGAGCAGTTCATGAAGCTGATGATGGGCAGCCAGTCGGCGGCGCAGCGCCACATCTTCTTCGCCGAGCGTCAGGCCGCGAAGATCGACGGCCTGCCCAAGGACATCAAGCTGCGCGACATCAAGCATGTCGGGATCATTGGCGCCGGCACGATGGGCGGCGGCATCATGATGAACTTCCTGCAGAAAGGCTTTCGCTGCACGATCGTCGAAATGCAGCAGGAGGCGCTCGACCGCGGGCTCGGCGTCGTACGCAAGAATTACGACGCCTCGGCCGCGAAGGGCCGCTTCAAGCCCGAACAGGTCGACCAGATGATGGGGCTGATCACCCCCGCGCTCGAACTCGATGCGCTCGCCGACTGCGACCTGATCATCGAGGCGGTCTATGAGGATATGGGCGTCAAGAAGGAGATCTTCGGCAAGCTCGACAAGATCGCCAAGCCCGGCGCGATCCTCGCCTCGAACACCAGCTATCTCGACGTCAACGAGATCGCGGCGTCGACCAGCCGCCCCGGCGACGTGCTTGGCATGCACTTCTTCTCGCCCGCCAATGTGATGAAGCTGCTCGAGGTGGTGCGCGGCGACAAGACCGCCGACGATGTGCTCGCGACCGCGATGGCCGTTGGCAAGAAGATCGGCAAGGTCGCGGTCGTCGCTGGCGTCTGCCACGGCTTCATCGGCAACCGGATGCTCGCACCGCGGCAGATCGAAGCGCAGAAGCTGCTGCTCGAAGGCGCGACGCCGCAGCAGGTCGACAAGGTCCATGTCGATTTCGGCATGCCGATGGGCCCGTTCCAGATGAGCGACCTTGCCGGCGTCGACATCGGCTGGCACCGCGATCCCAACCGGATCGAGAGCATCCGCGACGCGCTCTGCGCCGAGGGCCGCTGGGGACAGAAGAAGCAGGCGGGCTTCTACGACTATGACGAGAAGCGCACCCCCACGCCGAGCGCGCGGGTCGAGGAGATCATCGACGAGTTCCGCAAGAAGGCGGGGGTCGAAAAGCGCGCGATCACCGATCAGGAGATCATCGAGCGCACCCTCTATCCGATGGTCAACGAGGGCGCGCTGATCCTCGCCGAAGGCAAGGCGCAGCGCGCGAGCGATATCGATGTCGTGTGGATCTATGGCTATGGCTGGCCGGTCTATCGCGGCGGCCCGATGTTCTGGGCCGGCATCGAAGGCACCGACAAGATCGCCGCGGCGCTGGAAAACCACGGTTTCGAGGTTGCCCCGCTGCTGAAGGAAAAGGCGGCGGCGAAAGCGGGATTCTAAGCGTTCTTCCGCATATAAAAGTGAGGCCGCCTGTCCCGATGCGGGGCAGGCGGTCTTTCTTTTACCAGAGAAGCGCCTTCGATCCTGCCGGATTCTTGTGATTCAGGGTTAATATGGTGGCCATGACTGCCGTTACGGCGATCATGATCGCCATGCACCTGATCGCCGCCCTGTTTCTCGCCGGAAGCGCTACGCCGCCGCCTGTCCCGGCGCCCCGGGCGACAGCGGCCGGCGTCGCGCGGGCGCGCATCCTGGCCCCCGCCGAGGTGCGGCGCGTGGGCGATCGGCTGGAGATTCGGACCGGCGACCGCCGCGCGCCGACGCAACTTCATCGCACCGAGCGCCGCGATGGCGGCGAGACGGCGGATTTCTATTGACTCCCGTCATCCCGGCGAAGGCCGGGATCTGGCCGGGTCGTCATGATCCAAGGTCGAGATTCCGGCCTTCGCCGGAATGACGATTATGATTGAAGCGTCTGGATGATCGCCGAGAAATCGCGGTGGTCGGTATCGGCCGCGACGAAGGCCTCGTAGAGTTCGCGTGCCTTCGACCCCATCGGGACGTCGGCGTCGACGCTCGCCGCGGCCTCCATCGCGAGGCGCAGGTCCTTGAGCATCAGCGCCGCGGCGAAGCCGCCCTTGTAATCATTGTCGGCGGGGGTCGTCGGTCCAACCCCGGGGAGCGGCGCGTAGCTGGTCAGCGACCAGCATTGCCCCGACGAGACGCTGGCGATGTCGAAGAAGGTCTGCGGATCGAGCCCGAGCTTCTGCGCGAGCGCGAGCGTTTCGCACGTCGCGATCATCGACGCGCCGAGCAGCATGTTGTTGCAGATCTTCGCGCCCTGTCCCGCGCCCGCGCCGCCGGCATGGATCACCGCCTTGCCCATCTTCGCGAGGATCGGTTCGGCGCGCGCAAAGCCTTCACCGGTGCCGCCGACCATGAAGGTCAGCGTGCCCGCATTGGCGGCGGCGATGCCGCCCGAGACCGGCGCATCGACCGCGACGAAGCCTTTCGCCGTCGCCGCCTCGATATTCGACCGTGCGGTCGCGACGTCGATCGTCGAGCAGTCGAGCAGCAAGGTGCCCGGCGCGGCGTTCGGGAAGACGTCGCTTTCGTATACGCCGGCGACATGCTTGCCCGCGGGGAGCATCGTCACTACCGCCTCGGCGCCGGTGACGGCGTCGGCGGCCGATGCGGCGCGAGTGCAGCCGGCTTCGACCGCGCGCCCGAGGGCTTCCTCGCTGAGGTCGAAGGCGCGGACGTCGTGGCCCGCCTTGGCGAGGTTCGCGGCCATCCCGCCGCCCATGTTCCCAAGTCCGATGAAAGCGATTTTCATAATTTCTCTCCGTCGCCCTCTCCCCTTCAGGGGGAGAGGATATGGAGGCTTGGCGCGGAGCGCCTAGCCGGAGTTGGAGAGGGGCCTGCTTCTTGCCATCCCCCCTCTCCCAACCCTCTCCCCTGAAGGGGAGAGGGCTAAAGAGCTAGCGCCCCTTCCACACGCCTTCGCGCTTTTCGATGAAGGCAGCCATGCCTTCGGCCTTGTCCTCGGTCGCGGCGAGAATCTGGAACAGGCGGCGTTCGTATATAATGCCCTGGTCCAGCGTGGTTTCGAACGCGGCATTGACCATGTCCTTGTTCACCATCGCGGCCATCGGCGGCATGGCGGCGATCGTCGCGGCGGTCTTCACCGCCTCGTCGACCAGCGTCTCGTGCGTGACGACGCGTGCGACGAGCCCCGAACGTTCGGCCTCGGCGGCGTCCATCATCCGGCCGGTGAGGCACATCTCCATCGCCTTCGCCTTGCCGACCGCGCGGGTCAGCCGCTGCGACCCGCCCATTCCCGGCGCGACGCCGAGCTTGATTTCGGGCTGGCCGAATTTCGCTTTCTCCGACGCGATGATGAAATCGGCCATCATCGCCAGTTCGCAGCCGCCGCCCAAGGCAAAACCGTTCACAGCGGCGATCCAGGGTTTGCGGACCTTCTTCACGAAATCGCTCGTCCATTTCGCGAAGAAATCCTCAAGGTAGAAATCGGCGGCGGGCTTGTCGGCCATCTCCTTGATGTCGGCGCCCGCGGCGAAGGCCTTGTCGCCCGATCCGGTGAGCACGGCGCAGCGCTGATCGGGGGCGGCCTCGAAGGCCGCGAAGGCTGCGATCAGATCGTCGAGCACCGACGAGTTGAGTGCATTCAACGCCTGCGGGCGGTTCAATGTCACCAGCGTGACGGCGCCGCGCTGTTCGATAAGGAGGGTTTCGTAGGTCATTCCAGCAGTCTCCGGATTATCGTCATGCCGGACTTGATCCGGCATCCCGCTTTGCGACGTCGAAGAAGCGGGACCCCGGATCAAGTCCGGGGTGACGAAGAGTGGGTGGCAAGATCAGGTAAGCGGCGTCCATTCCTTATCCGCCGGCAACGGCGCGAAGATTGCGTCGATCCAGGCGTCGGTGACCGCCTCGGGGGTCGGCGGGTCCCATTTCGGGCTGTTGTCCTTGTCGATGATCAGCGCCCGGACGCCTTCGATGAAGTCGTGCATCGCGACGACATGGCTGCCGATCGCATATTCCTGGCGCATCTGGCTCGCGAAGTCGGGCATCGCGCCGCCTTCCTTGAGCTGGCGCAGCGCGACCTTGCAGGTCTGCGGGCTCTTGCCGTGCAGGACACCAAGTTCCTTCAACGCCCATTCGCCGCCATCGGCCTCGAGCGCGGCGAGAATATCCTCATAGCGGTCGCTGGCGAACAGGCGGTTGATCCGGTCGATCTGTCCGGTGATCGCGGCGGGCGGCGCGGTGACCGACAGTTCGCCCAATATGCCGCCGATGCGGTCCGGATGCTGCGCGATGCGTTTCTTCGCTTCGGCGAGCTTTTCGGACGGCAGATAATGGGTGGCAAGGCCGAGCGCGAGGCATTCGGCGCCATCGAGCCGCGCGCCGGTGAGCGCGAGAAAGACGCCGACGCGCCCTTCGAGCCGCGGCAAATACCAGCCGCCGCCGACGTCGGGGAACAGGCCGATCCCGGTCTCGGGCATCGCGAAGCGTGTATGCTCGGTCGCGACGCGATAGGGCGCGGGCTGCGAAATGCCGACCCCGCCGCCCATCGTTATGCCGTCCATGAAGGCGACGACCGGCTTGGGATAGGTGAAGAGCAGATGGTTGAGGCGATATTCGGTGTGGAAGAAGGCGCGCGCCTCCTTCCCGTCTTTCGCGCCGCTTTCCGCGAGCATGCGGATATCGCCGCCGGCGCAGAAGCCACGCCCCTCGCTATGGTCGATGATCACCGCCTCGACGGCGCCATCCTCGCGCCACCCGACGAGCGCGTCGATCATCGCCTCGCACATCGGCAGGTTGAGCGCGTGGATCGCCTTGGGGCGATTGAGCGACAGGCGGCCGACGCGGCCATCGGTGCTGATCAGAACATCTTCGGTCATTGGCGCAGCAGATCCCTTCCCACGATCATCCGCATCACCTGATTGGTGCCTTCGAGGATCGAATGGACGCGCAGGTCGCGCCAGAAGCGCTCGATCGGATAATCCTTCAAATAGCCGTAGCCGCCGAACAATTGCAGCGCGTCGTTGACGATCCTGCTGCCGTTGTCGGTCGCGAGCCGCTTCGCCATCGCCGAGAAGCGCGACTTGTCGGGGGCGTTGGCGGTGACCTTCGCCGCCGCGAGATAGAGCAAGGCGCGCGACGCTTCGAGGTCGGTCGCCATGTCGGCGAGCATGAACTGGGTGTTCTGGAAATCGGCGATCGGCTGGCCGAACTGCTGGCGGTCCCTGGTGTAGGCGATCGCCTCGTCGAGGCAGCGCTGCGCGCCGCCCAGCGAGCAGGCGCCGATGTTGAGCCGCCCGCCGTCGAGCCCCGCCATCGCGAAGCGGAAGCCGTCGCCCTCGGCCCCGACCAGATTTTCGGCGGGCACGCGGCAATCCTCGAAGATCACCTGCGCGGTCGGCGAGGCGTTCCAGCCGAGCTTCTTCTCGGGCGCGCCGAAGCTCAGGCCCGGCGTATCCTTTTCGATGACGAGGCAAGAGATGCCTTTCGACTTCTCATCGCCGGTGCGAACCATGCAGACATAGATGTCGTTCGTGCCCGCGCCCGAAATGAACTGCTTGGTGCCGTTGAGCACATAATGGTCGCCGTCCTTTTTCGCGGTCGTCTTGAGCGCCGCGGCGTCCGACCCCGAACCCGGTTCGGTCAGGCAATAGCTCGCGATCTTCTCCATGCTCACGAGCTCGGGCAGGAAGCGCGCCTTGATCTCTGCGCCGCCGAAGCGGTCGATCATCCAGGTTGCCATATTGTGGATCGAGACATAGGCGCTGGTTGCGGGGCAGCCATAGGCCATCGCCTCCATGATCAGCGCCGCCTCGAGCCGGCCGAGCCCGATGCCGCCCGACTCCTCGGCGACGTAGATGGCGCCGAAACCGAGCTCGCCCGCCGCCTTCCACACGTCGACGGGATAATGATGCGTCTCGTCCCATTCGGCCGCGAAGGGCGTGATGCGATCGGCGGTGAATTTACGCGCCATGTCCTGAATGGCGAGTTGGTCGTCGGTAAGCTGGAACTGGTCGGTCATATCTTTTTCTCTGTCGTCATGCTGGCGAATCCGGAAGGATGGCCTCGGCCTCGATCTCCACTTTCCACTCGGGGCGGATCAGCGCGGGGATGACGATCATCGTCGCGGCGGGGCGGATGTCCTTGAATATCGCGCCATGGGCATGGCCGACACGGTCGGCATCGGCGGCGTCGGTGATGTACATGCGGGTGCGCACGACGTCGGCGAAACTGCCGCCGAGCGCTTCGAGCGCTTCGCCGATGATCGCAAGGCAGCGCGCCGCCTGCGCCCCGGCGTCGCCGGGGGTCGACGAACCATCGGGCTCGATCGGCGCGCAGCCGGCGACGTCGATGCGGCGGCCCACTCGAACCGCGCGGCTATAGCCGTAGAGCGGTTCGAACGGGGATGCGGAACTATGATTGCGGCGCGAAGCGTCAGCCACAGGTGACCTGCGTGATCTTGTACGCATCGTCGTACATCACATTCACCCGGTCCTGCCGGTAATCCATCGTCATCGCCGAACGCGGCGGCCCCCAGCGCAGCGTGCGCGCGCCGGTCGCCTTGACGATCGCGCCGCCCAGTTCCGGCGTCGCGGTCTGACCGACGAAGCTCGCGCCCGCATCGGCGTTGCACGTCATGGCGGCGGTCGGCGGCGGGGTCGATTCGGCGGGGCCTTCGCCGCCTGCACAGGCGGCTAGGGGCAGGGCGGCAGCGGCGATTGCGAGCAGGCGAATGTCCATCGTGAATCTCCCTTTCTGGCCATCAGGCACAACGGCTATAGCGCATCGGCTTGGGCGCGGCACCCTCGCCATAATCGCGGCGGACGAGCGTCTTGCCGCCGTCCTGCACCGTGAGCTGCATCAGCCGGTCCCAATCCTCGCCTTCGCCGCTGAACTTGTAATCGGCGACGAGGCGCGTCGCGCTGCGTTCGCGGATATGCGCCAGGATTCCCTGCGATTCGTAGAAGCGAAGGTCCCCCGCGCCGATCGTCAGCAGCCCCTTTGCGTCGCCCTTGGTCGAGGTGCAGTCGGCCGCGACCAATCCCCAGCGCCCCTGAAGCGCGACGGGAATCGCCGCGTCGCCCTGGCCGATGCCGGGGTCGAGCTTCGCGGGCGGCTTCACCGCGGGGTCGGCGACATAGTCGGGCACGCTCTCCTGCGCCGCGGCCGGTGCGGCGGGCGCCGCCTCGGGAACCATCGGCGCCGTCTTGGCGGCGCTGCCGCCGGCGCCGGACTGCTCGTCCCTGCCGTCCTTGGCGCCGCCGCTGCACGCAGCGAGCAGCAGAAGCCCCATGGGGAGTGCATATCGGATCATGTTCTTTCTCCTTCGAGAGGAGAAATGTCCGGCGCAGGCACGGGGTTGCCTAGCCCATCGTCGGGATGACGAAAGCGTTGCCCCCGTCGGGCGATCCGTCGGGCCAGCGCGCGGTCACGGTCTTGACCTTGGTCCAGAACTTCACGCCTTCCATGCCGTGCTGGTTGGTGTCGCCGAACGCCGAGCGCTTCCAGCCGCCGAAGGTGTGATAGGCGACCGGCACCGGGATCGGCACGTTGATGCCGACCATGCCGACATTGACGCGCGCCGCGAATTCGCGCGCGGCGTGGCCGTTGCGGGTGAAGATCGCGACGCCGTTGCCGTACTGGTGCTTCGACGGCAGTTCGAGCGCGGTCTCGAAATCCGCCGCGCGGACGATCTGGAGCACGGGGCCGAAGATTTCTTCCTTATAGCTTTCCATCTCGGGCGTGACATGGTCGAACAGGGTCGGGCCGACGAAGAAGCCCTTCTCATGCCCCTGCAGCGTGAAGCCGCGGCCGTCGATCACCAGTTCGGCGCCCTCGTCGGCGCATTTCTGGATCCAGCCCTCGACCTTCTGCTTGTGCGCTTCGGTGACCACCGGGCCATAATGCGCCTCGGCATCGGTCGACACGCCGACGCGCAGCGCCTCGATCGCGGGGACGAGCTTGTCGCGCAGGCGGTTCGCGGTGTCCTCGCCGACCGGCACGACGACCGGCAGCGCCATGCAGCGCTCACCCGCCGAGCCGAAGGCGGCGCCGGTGAGGTCGTTCACCACCTGGTCGAGGTCGGCGTCGGGCATGACGATGCCGTGGTTCTTCGCGCCGCCCATTGCCTGCACGCGCTTTCCGTTCGCGACGCCGCGGTTATAGACATAATGCGCGATGTCCGACGAGCCGACGAAGCTGACCGCGCCGATATCGGGGTGGTCGAGAATCGCGTCGACCATCTCCTTGTCGCCGTGGACGGTCTGGAAGATACCCTCGGGCATCCCCGCCTCAAGGAACAGCTCCGACAGGCGCACGGGAACCGACGGGTCGCGCTCGCTGGGCTTCAGGATGAAGGCGTTGCCGACGACGGTCGCAATCGCGCCCATCCACAGCGGGATCATCGCCGGGAAGTTGAACGGGGTGATGCCCGCGCCGATGCCGATCGGCTGGCGCATCGAATAGACGTCGATGCCGGGACCGGCGCCGATCGTATAGTCGCCCTTCAGCACATGCGGCGCGGCGCAGGCGAATTCGACGACGTCGAGCCCGCGCTGAACGTCGCCGCGCGCGTCGGCGATCACCTTGCCATGCTCGGCGGACAGCATCTGCGCGAGCTCTTCCAGATTGGCCTCGACCAGCCGCTTGAATTCGAACATCACGCGCGCACGCCGCTGCGGATTGGTCATCGCCCAGCCGGGCTGCGCCTTCTTTGCCGCGGCGACGGCGCGGTCGAGCACGGCGCGGTCGCCGAGCGCGACCTGCGCCTGGACGCCGCCGTTGTTGGGGTCGAGGATGTCGCCGAAGCGCCCCGAACCACCGGCGCCGCCGGCGATGTGATGGTCGATCTGTCGCATAGCTGTTGAGTCTCCCGTAAAATCTTGCCCCTGCCACAGACCAGTTGCGGCCCGATTGCAAGGGATAGACTTGCAGGACGATACTGCATATTTGCAGGCAAATGGATTGGGACAAGCTGCAATATTTCCTGTTCGTCGCGCGTCACGGCACGCTCGCGCGGGCGGGCGCCGCGCTGCACGTCGATGCGACGACGGTCAGCCGCCGGGTGAGCGCGCTCGAGACCGCGCTCGGCCGGACGTTGTTCGAGCGCGCGCCCACCGGCTTCGTCCTGACCGCGGCGGGCCGCGCGCTCGTGCCGCACGCCGAAGCGATGGCGGCGGCGGCGGCGCGCATCCATGCGCGCGACGAGGAAATGGGCCTGTCGGGACAGCTGCGGGTCAGCGTTTCCGAAGGCTTCGGCAACAGCTTCATCGCGCCGCGGCTCGGTGGTTTCGTCGCCGCGCACCCCGAGCTGGAGATCGATCTCGTCGCTTCGTCGGGCTTCCTCGACCCGTCGCGGCGCGAAGCCGATATGGCGATCCTGCTCGCGCGGCCGCGAAAAGGCCCGCTGATCACGCGCAAACTGTCGGATTACAGCCTGGGCCTCTATGCGCCCGCCGATCGCCCCGAATGGCGGGATGCGGCCGAGCGGACGCCGCTGGCGCGCGCGGGGATTCCGGTGATCGGTTACATGCCCGACATCCTCTATGCGCCCGAACTCGACTATCTGGGCGAGATCGAGCCGGGGCTGCGCGCCACCGTGCGCTCGTCGTCGATCCTCGCGCAGCGGCGGATGATCGCGGGCGGCGCCGGGGTCGGCGTCCTGCCCTGTTTCCTGGCTGCGGACGACCCCGCGCTGGTGCGCGTCCGCGCCGATCAGGTGATCGCGCGCGCCTTCTGGCTCGCGCTCCACCGCGACGTCGCGCCGCAACCGCGGATCCGCGCCTTCATCGAATGGCTGGATGCCGAGGTGCGCGAGAATCGGAGCCTGCTGGTGCCGGCCGATGCCGCGCGTTGATCCACTCACGTGGAAGCGGCGGAAACCGACTCTAGAACTGATAGGCGAGCCCGCCGCCCATCAGCCACTGGTCGCGGCTCCCGGCGACATCGACGATCGGTGAAGCCCCGAAACGGCTTGTCATCCGGCCATATTGCGCGCCGCCGATCAGCACGAAGCCCTTGCGCAGATCGCCCGACAGCGAATAGGCGCCGGCCATGCCGATCGTATATTTGCCGAGCGTCGCCTTGCGCCCCGCGCCGGTATAGACGGGCAGCCCGCTCGCCGCGCTGCCAATGGGGTCGACATCGAAATAATAGCGGCCGAAGCCCTTGCCATAGACGTTGAACGACGCCGAAACGCCGATATAAGCGCGCTTCGACAGCGGCGTGCCATAATCGATCGTCGGCGAGACGACCCAGCTTCCGTGCCGGCCGCTGATATCCTTGACCCCGACGACGCGGAAACCGATCTGGTCGTAGCGGCTGGTGATAATGCCCGATTGCGTGATCCCCGCCGAAATGCCGAGTTCGACCGCCACCTTGCGGTCGCCGAGCGCCTCGACCTGCGCATCCTTGATGCGGCCGGTGCGGTCGCTGCGCAGGTTGATGATCGGGCCGAACTTGATGTCGGTCCGCTGTCCGCGCTTCTGGCGGATCAGATCGACCTGGAAATTGGTGCCGCGGGTCGAGAAGCTGTAGCCCTTGTAGCGCCCGCGGAAATAGAAGGCGGGAAGGACGTTGCGCTCGTCCGAGCCATTATAGCTCGGCACGGTGATCACCCCCGCGGCGAGCGCGAAATAGTCGCGCGCATAGCGGCGGTCCTCTCGATCGTCCTGCGGCCGCGCGGCGGGGAGCAGGATATTCTCGTCGATGTCGCCGCTGTCCTGCACGAAGCGCGCCGGCGCATCGGCGGGCGCGGCGACCGGCGACGGATCGGCGGTGAGCGGCAGGTCGTAGGGAAGCGGCGCCGCTTCCTCGGCCGCGGCGGGCGCTGCGAAGACCGCGAGGCAAGCAAGGATCGGCGCCAGGCGAAGGAAGCGGAAGAGCGGCGTCAAATCGGGCATATCCATCCTATGTTCTTGCCCCTCTGGGAGCGGGTGTATGGGATTGCCCCGACAATGCAAAGACTTCGTCTTGCCGGGGAAGGCTTTTCGCTTCATCGTGGCTTTCGTGCATCGCTCCGTCCTTCCCCTCTTTCTATCCGCGCGAGCGGGCATCGGTTCCCGATGAGCCGCGCGGGACGGTTCATCGGCTATGTGCTGCTCGCGGGCGCGGCGCTGATCGCGGCGGCGACGCGGCGCGAGGCGATCGCGACGATCGGGCCGTTTCCGGTGATCGCCGTCGTGCTGCTGCTCGCGATGGTCGGGGCGATGCTGGTGTTCACCGACCTGATGGTGCGCGGGCTCTATGCGCAGATCGATGCAATGAAAGGGCGCGAGGAAGAGGAATAGCTCCCCTCCCTGCAAGGGAGGGGCCGGGGGTGGGTCGCCGCAGGCGTTCTTTCCTTCGGACGTTCCTTCGGGCCGCTTACCCACCCCGCTGCGACTAGGCAGCAAGCTGCCAAGTCTTCGCACCCCTCCCTTGCAGGGAGGGGAGGCTTTTTGTTCGACAGTATCTGCGGTTACCAGTATGACGCCGCGATGACCGATCGTCCGCATACGCCGCTGCTCGACACGGTGGATGTCCCCGCCGACCTCCGCAAGCTGAAGCCCGAAGATCTTCGCCAGTTCGCCGACGAGCTGCGCGCCGAGATGATTTCGGCCGTCGGCACCACCGGCGGGCATCTGGGTTCGGGACTCGGCGTCGTCGAGCTGACGGTCGCGCTCCACTATGTGTTCGACACGCCGCGCGACAAGATCGTCTGGGACGTCGGGCATCAATGCTATCCGCACAAGATCGTCACCGGCCGCCGCGACCGTATCCGCACGCTGCGCACCGGCGGCGGACTAAGCGGCTTCACCAAGCGCAGCGAGAGCGAATATGACCCGTTCGGGGCCGCGCATTCGTCGACCTCGATCAGCGCCGCGCTCGGTTTCGCGATCGCCAACAAGCTTAGGCAAGAACCCGGCCGCGCGATCGCGGTGATCGGCGACGGATCGATGTCGGCGGGCATGGCCTATGAGGCGATGAACAATGCCGCCGCCGCGGGCAACCGGCTGATCGTCATTTTGAACGACAACGACATGTCGATCGCGCCGCCGGTCGGTGGGCTTTCGGCCTATCTCGCCAAGCTCGTGTCGTCGCGGCCGTTCGTCGAGCTGCGCGAGATCGCGCGGCGCTTTGCGCGCAAGCTGCCGCAGCCGCTCCACAAGGCGGCGAAGAAGACCGACGAATTCGCGCGCGGCATGGCGATGGGCGGCACCTTGTTCGAGGAACTGGGCTTTTACTATGTCGGGCCGATCGACGGGCATAATCTCGACCATCTGATCCCGGTGCTCGAAAATGTCCGCGACAGCGACCATGGCCCGGTGCTGATCCATGCGGTGACGCAGAAGGGCAAGGGCTATGCCCCCGCCGAAGCCGCGGCCGACAAATATCATGGCGTGCAGAAATTCGACGTCATCACCGGCGTGCAGGCAAAAGCGCCGCCGGGACCGCCCGCCTATCAGAATGTGTTCGGCGAGACGCTGGCGAAGCTCGCCGAGACCGACAAGCGGATCGTCGCGATCACCGCGGCGATGCCGTCAGGGACCGGGGTCGATAAATTCGCGAAGGCGCATCCGGGCCGCAGCTTCGACGTCGGCATCGCCGAGCAACATGCGGTGACCTTCGCCGCCGGGCTCGCCGCGCAGGGAATGCGGCCGTTCGCGGCAATCTATTCGACCTTCCTCCAGCGCGCCTATGATCAGGTGGTGCACGACGTGGCGATCCAGAATCTGCCGGTGCGCTTCGCGATCGACCGCGCGGGGCTGGTCGGCGCCGACGGATCGACCCACGCGGGTTCGTTCGACATCACCTATCTCGCGACCTTGCCCAATATGGTGGTGATGGCGGCGGCCGACGAGGCCGAGCTCGTCCACATGACCTATACCGCCGCCGAACATGACGCGGGGCCGATCGCTTTCCGCTACCCGCGCGGAAGCGGCACCGGCGTGGCGCTGCCCGAGGTTCCGCAGAAACTGGAAATCGGTAAGGGCCGCGTCGTGCGGGCTGGCAAGACGGTCGCGATCCTGTCGCTCGGCACCCGGCTCGCCGAAGCGCTGAAGGCGGCCGACACGCTGGAAGCGCGCGGCCTGTCGACGAGCGTGATCGACCTGCGCTTCGCCAAGCCGCTCGACGAGGAGCTGATCCGCAGGACGCTGGCCGCCCATGAGGTCTGCGTGACGATCGAGGAAGGCAGCATCGGCGGGCTCGGCGCGCATGTGCTGACGCTGGCGAGCGACGAGGGGCTGATCGACGCCGGGCTGAAACTGCGCACGATGCGGCTGCCCGACGTCTTTCAGGATCAGGACAAGCCCGAGGCGCAATATGACGAAGCGGGGCTCAACGCGCCGCAGATCGTCGACACGGTGCTGAAAGCCTTGCGCCATAACAGTGCCGGGGTCGAGGAGGCGGGCGCACGGGCGTGAGCGCGGGTCGAAGGCGGCACGCGCCATGAACTTCTTCAACCTCCTGAAATCGCTCGACGAGCTTCTCTATGAAGTGATGTCATGGCTGATCTTCTATCCGGTCACGCTGTGGCGCGCGCTGACGCGGCCTTTGCAGATGATGGATTATTCGGACGCCGAGCAGGACGATCCGGCCGAGCGGCAATATACCGACACGCTGTCGCCGCCGCTGTTCCTGCTGCTGACGCTCGTCATCAGCCACGCGGTCGAACTGTCGACGGTCGGCGAGAGCGCGGTCGTGCTCGACAAGACCGGCATCGGCGGGCTGGTCAACGACGATTCGACCTATGTGCTGATGCGCGCCGCCTTTTTCAGTCTGTTTCCCCTCGTCATGGCGGCGCGGCTGGTGCAGGCGCGCCATGTGAAGCTCGACCGGGCACCGCTGAAAGCGCCCTTCTACAGCCAATGCTATGTCGCCGCGCCCTTTGCGCTGATGGTTTCGGGCAGCGGGATATTGTTGCAGTTGCACCCGCTCGGGGCGGGAATCGCGGGGCTGGCGCTCCTCGCCTTCGCGCTGCTCTGGTTCGGCAGCTTGCAGATTTTGTGGTTCGCGCAGCATTTGCGCGTCAGCCGCTGGCGCGCAGCGCTGCATGCCTCGCGCGCGATGATCGAGGCGCTGATTGCCTTCATCGTCTTTTCGCTGATCGTCGTTTAGGACGCGGGATCGGCGCCGGACCGCGATCGCCGCGGCGATGGTATCGCGCGCAACCAAATTGTCGCACTTTGTCGCAAAGCCCCGAAACCGCTTGCATGGCCCCTGCCGTTCGGCTGAATAGCGCCGACTCCCCAGCCGCCCGGCACCAATCGAGACCGGAATTCTGATGACGAAGACAAGGCCGCTGCTCCTGATCGGGGCTCTGTGCATCGCGACGCTTTCGCTCGGCGCCTGTTCGGACAAGGATGCGAAGGGCGGCAATCGCACCGCCGAGGTCGGCTATGTCGTCGTCCGGCAGGAGCCGGTGCCGGTCACCACGTCGCTCGGCGGACGCACCGTCGCCTTCGAGACGAGCGAGGTGCGGCCGCAGGTGAACGGCGTCATCCGCCGCCGCCTGTTCACCGAGGGCGGCTTCGTCCGTGCCGGTCAGCCGCTCTATCAGATCGATGCGAGCCTTTATCAGGCGGCGGTCGATCAGGCCGAAGCGAACCTCGCCAGCGCCCGCGCCAGCGCGCAGGCGGCCGAGGAGAAAGCGAAGCGCTTCGCCCCGCTCGCGAAAATTCAGGCGGTCGCCGAACAGGATTATACCGATGCGCTGGCGCAGGCGCGCAGCGCGCGCGCCGCGGTGGCGCAAAATGCCGCCGCGCTCGAAACCGCGCGCATCAACCTGCGCTACACCAGCCTGTCGGCGCCGATCAGCGGGCGCATCGGCCGCAGCCTGGTGACGCCGGGCGGGCTGGTCAGCGCGAGTCAGGCGGCCCCGCTCGCGGTGATCCAGCAGACCGACCCCATCTATGTCGACATGCAGCAGTCGAGCGCCGACCTCACCCGGCTGCGCCAGGCGCTCGCGAGCGGCGGGGTGACGCCGGGCGGCACCTCGGTGCGGCTGAAGCTGGAGGACGGCAGCGACTATGCCCTTCCCGGCACGGTGCAATTTTCCGAAGTGACGGTGAGCGAGGAGACCGGCACCGTGACGCTGCGCGCGCGCTTCCCGAACCCTGGGGGGCTGCTGCTTCCCGGCATGTTCGTGACCGCGCTGTTCGACCAGGCGATCAATCCGGCTGCGATGCTCGTACCGCAGACCGCGGTGCAGCGCGATTTCGACGGGTCGGCCTTCGTCTATCTGGTCGGCAAGGACAATAAGGCGGCGCGGCGCAAGATCGTCGCCGAGCGCACGGTGGGGACGAACTGGGTCGTCACCGGCGGGTTGAAGCCCGGCGACAAGGTCATCAGCCAGGGGGTCGGCAACCTGCGGCAGGGGGCGCCGATCAAGCCGGTTCCGGCCGGCAGTCCGCAGCGGATCGGGGCGCCCGCGGACAAGGGTGCGGCGACGAAAGGACGATAGCCCCTCATGTCGCGTATCTTCATCGATCGGCCGATCTTCGCCTGGGTGCTGGCGATCGTCGTCATGCTGGGCGGGCTGGGCGCGCTCTTCTCGCTGCCGCTCGAGCAATATCCCGACATCGCCCCCACGCAGGTCAATATCCGTGCGAGCTATCCGGGCGCGTCGGCCGAGACGATAGAGAACAGCGTCACGCAGGTGCTCGAACAGCAGCTCACCGGAATCGACGGCCTCCTCTATTTCAGCTCGCAATCGAGTTCGCGCGGGCAGGCCAGCATTTCGGCGATCTTCTCCAAGGGGACCGACCCCGACATCGCGCAGGTGCAGGTGCAGAACAAGATCGCCTCGGCGATCTCGCGCCTGCCGCAGCAGGTGCAGCAGCAGGGGGTGCGCGTCACCAAGTCGAACGCCGATTCGCTATTGCTCGTCGGCGTCTATGACGAAACCGACACGCGGTCGAACCAGGACGTGTCCGACTATATGGCGTCGAACATCCAGGACCCGCTGTCGCGCGTCGAGGGAGTCGGCGACGTCAACGTCTATGGCGCGCCGCACGCGATGCGCATCTGGCTCAATCCGCAGCGGCTCGCCGCCGTCTCGCTGATGCCCGGCGACGTCGTTTCGGCGATCAGCGCGCAGAACAGCGAGATCGCGGCGGGCGATGTCGGCGGCCTGCCGGCGCCGAAGGGCCAGATGCTCAACGCGACCGTTACCGCCCAGTCGCGCCTCCAGACCCCCGAACAGTTCGAGAATATCGTCCTCAAGACGCTTCCCGACGGGTCGGCGGTGCGGCTCAGGGATGTCGCGCGGGTCGAAATCGGCGCCGAAAGCTATACGACCGTCAGCCGCGTCAACGGCCACCCCGGCGCGGGCATGTCGATCTCGCTGTCGCCGGGGGCCGACGCGCTCGAAACCGCCGATCGCGTCAAGGCGCGGATGGAAGAGCTTGCCGCCGATTTCCCCGACGGCCTTGCCTACAGCTATGCCAACGACGCGACCGCCTTCATCAAATTGTCGGTCAGCGAGGTGCGGAAATCGCTGCTCGAGGCGATCCTGCTCGTCGTCCTCGTGATGTTCGTCTTCCTGCAAAGCTGGCGCGCGGTGCTGGTCCCCGCAATCGCGGTGCCGGTCGTCCTGCTCGGAACCTTCGGCATCTTCTACATCGCGGGCTTCACGATCAACACGCTGACCCTGTTCGGGCTGACGCTGGCGATCGGCCTGCTCGTCGACGATGCGATCGTCGTCGTCGAGAATGTCGAGCGATTGATGGAAGAAAATCCGGGCATGTCGGCGCGCGAGGCGACGATCGAATCGATGAAGGAATTGCAGGTCGCGCTGATCGCGATCGCGCTGGTGCTGTCGGCGGTGTTCCTGCCGATGGCCTTTTTCGGCGGATCGACCGGGGTCATTTATCGCCAATTCTCGGTCACCATCGTCTCGGCGATGGGGCTGTCGGTACTCGTCGCGCTGATCCTCAGCCCGGCCCTGACCTCGACCTTGCTGAAACCGCGCGTGGCGCACGGCGCCGAAAGCGATCGTCCGCATCGCTTCCCGCGTTTCCACGCCGTGCTGAAGCGCGCGCAGGACGGCTTCAACACGCGCTTCGACCGTTCGGTGAAGCGCTATGTCGGCAGCGTGACCAAGGTCGTCGATCGCAAGTGGCGCTTCCTTGGCATCTACGTCCTCATCGTCGCGCTGCTCGCGGTGATGTTCGTGCGGCTTCCCGGCGGCTTCCTGCCGAACGAGGATCAGGGGCGCGTTTCGGTCCAGTTCCGCCTGCCCGCGGGCGCGACGCAGGAACGCACGCTTGCGGTGCGCGATCAGGTCGAGAAATATCTGCTGACGAAGGAAAAAGCCAATGTCGGCGCGACCTTCCTGATCGCCGGCGGCGGCGGGGGCGGTGCGTCGGGCCAGAACACCGGGCAGGGCTTCGTCAACCTCGTCGACTGGGATCTGCGGCCGGGCAAGGAGAATAGCGCCGACGCGATCGCCGACCGCGCGCGCAAGGCGCTGTCGGGCCTTCGCGATGCGCAGGTCTTTGCGCTCGTCCCCGGCGCGGTGCGCGGCCTCGGCGACACTTCGGGCTTCACGATGGAGTTCCAGAACCGCAGCGGGATGAGCCGCGCGGAATTCGCCGCGGCGCGCGACCGGCTGCTCGACATGGCGAACGCCAATCCGAAACTGACTTCGGTCCGCCTGTCCGACCTTCCCGACGTCGCGACGCTGAAGGTCGATATCGATACGCAGCGGCTCACCGCTTACGGTCTCAACAACAGCGACGTGAACAGCACGCTCGCGACCGCATGGGGCGGGCGCTACGTCAACGACTTCATCGACAAGGGCCGCGTCAAGCGCGTCTATGTCCAGGGCGATGCGCCCTATCGCGCCAAGCCCGAAGATCTCGGCCAATGGTATGTCCGCTCGGCGGACGGACAGATGTCGCCCTTCTCCGCCTTTGCCGCCATCGGCTGGTCGACGACGCCCGCCAGCACCTCGCGCTTCCAGGGCGTTCCCGCCTTCGAAATCTCGGGCCAGCCCGCCGCGGGCACCAGTTCGGGCGAAGCGATGGACGAGATGGAGCGGATGGCCGCGCAAATCCCGGGCACCAGCGTCGCCTGGGCGGGCTCCTCCTATCAGGAGCGCCAGGCGTCGGGGCAGGCGCCCTTGCTCTATGGCCTGTCGCTGCTCGTCGTCTTCCTCTGCCTCGCCGCGCTCTACGAAAGCTGGTCGATCCCGCTCGCGGTCATCCTGATCGTCCCGCTCGGCCTCGTCGGGTCGGTGTTCGCGGTGACGCTGCGCGGGCTGGAGAACGACGTCTATCTCCAGATCGGCCTGCTGACGACGATGGGGCTCGCGGCGAAGAACGCGATCCTGATGATCGAGTTCGCCGAGCAGGAGGAACGAAAGGGCAAGCGCGTGATCGAGGCGGCGATCGAGGCGGCGCGCATCCGCCTGCGCCCGATCCTGATGACCAGCTTCGCCTTCATCTTCGGCGTGATGCCGCTCGCGATCGCGACCGGCGCGGGCGCGAACAGCCGCGTCGCGATCGGCACCGCGGTGATCGGCGGGATGCTGACCGCGGCGCTGCTCGCGATCTTCTTCATCCCGCTCTTCTTCGTGCTCGTCCGTCGCGGCGTGCGCGACGGGCTCGCGGCGGTGCGCCAGCGCTTCGGCAAGAAGGGCGGCGGCGCGGAGGTGACGGCATGAAAGGCGGGCTCCTGATCGCGGTTCCGATCCTGCTGGCGGGCTGCTCGCTCGCGCCGAAGACGGTGCTGCCCCCGCCGCCGGTGCCGCAAAGCTGGCCGGTGGGCGACGCCTATCTTCTTCAGAGCGAGGAAGCGCTGCCGATCCTGTCGTACAAGACGATCTTCACCGATCCGCGCCTGCAAACCCTTGTCGACCGGGCGCTGGAGAATAACCGCGATCTGCGCACGGCCTATGCCAATGTCGCCGCCGCCCGCGCGCAGGCGCGGGTCAGCCGCGCGGGCCAGTTTCCCGCGCTCGGCATCAGCGCGGGCGCGGGCTATTCCGATTCGGGCGGCAATGGAAACGGCAGCGGCGATTTCTCGCTGCGCGGCGGTGTCACCGCGTTCGAGCTCGACCTGTTCGGCCGCCTCGCCAATGCCGCCGAGGCCGACCGCAACAGCGCGCTCGCGACCGAAGCGGCGTCGCGCACCGTCCGCCTCGCGCTGATCGCCGACCTTGCCGGCATCTGGGCCACCTATGGCGCCGACCGCGACCTGCTCAGGATCGCCGGGGATACCGCCGCCAATGCGCGCGAAAGCGTGCGGCTGACCAAGGCGCGGCTCGACGGCGGGGTCGCCCCGCGCACCGACCTGCGTCAGGCCGAGCAGATTCTCGCGACCGCCGAGGATTCGATCGCGCAGCAGCAGACCGCGCTCGCGCAGGACGAAAACCTGATCCGGCTGCTCGTCGGTGCCGAGTTCGACCGCGCGCTGCTACCCGCGGGGCTTGCCGACGTGACGCCGGGGGTCGTGTCGCTTCCCGCTGGAGTCAGTTCGCAGATATTGCTGCGCCGCCCCGACGTGATCGAGGCCGAATATCGCCTGCGCGCCGCCAACGCCGACATCGGCGTCGCGCGCGCGCGGCTGTTCCCGGCGATTTCGCTGACCGGCCTGCTCGGATTCGCGAGCGATGCGCTGTCGAGCCTGTTCGACGGCGGATCGTTCAATTGGTCCGCCGGGGGCGACGCGACGGCGACGATCTTCGATTTCGGCGGCCGCCGTGCCGGGGTCGATGTCACCAAGGCGCAGCGCGACGCCGCGCTTTCGAGCTATGAAGGCGCGATCCAGACCGCCTTCCGTGACGTCGCCGACGCGCTCGCGGTGCAGGGCACGATATCGGAACGCGTCCGCGCCGCGGCGGCGAACACGGAGGCGGCGGCCGACACCGCGATGCTCACCGACGCGCGCTACAAGGGCGGCGTCGACAGCTTCCTCGCCAGCCTCGACGCGCAGCGCAGCCTCTATGCGGCACGGCGCAGCGAAATCGGCACGGGCCTGCTGCTCGTGCAGACCCGAATCGCGCTGTTCCGCGCGCTGGGCGGCGACAGCGGCGCCGGGAGCGACGCGGCGGCGCGCTGATTGATTTCACGCAAAGGCGCAAAGAGGGCAGGTGCCGCCGCAGCGCCGCTTTATCGTCACCTAGAGTCTGATGGCGTTACATTGACCCGCTACGTCATTGCGACCCCGGCGAAGGCCGGGGGAAGCAATCCAGAGCGGTTTACGCATACTCTGGATTGCCGCGTCCCCCGGATCAAGTCCGGGGTCCTCGCAATGACGATTCCAACGGATATCATTCTGTTCTAGAGAGTGTGGGGATTTTCAGCTGTAGGATTATGGAAAAACCCTGTTCCCCCGCGAAGGCGGGGGTCCAGAGCAGCCCTGCG
>NZ_JAOZVW010000030.1:3691-72776 GCF_025869345.1 Sphingopyxis sp. | reverse complement strand
ATCCAGAGCTTGTGTAAACCGCCCTGGATTGCATCGCTTCGCTCGCAATGACGGAGGAAGAGGGGGAAGCTCTTTGTGACTTCGTGGCTTCGTGCGAGTCAAATCAGGCTCAGCAGATCGTCCGGCCCCGCCGCTTCTTCCTCATCCTCTTCTCCCTCGAACTTGCTCAACGTCACCCCCAGCAAGCGGATGCCCTGCTCGACCGGCAGCAGCGGCGCGAGGATGGCTTCGCCGACCGCGAGCAGGCCCGCGCCGTCGGCGATCGCGAAGGGCACCGATTTCGCCCGCGTGATCGTGCGGAAATCGGCGTAGCGCAGTTTGAGCGTCACCGTCCGTCCGCGCGCCCCGCGCTTCGCCGCGCGGTCCCAGACGACGGTGCAGACATGCGCGAGCGCTTCGCGGACTTCGGTGTCGGCGATCAGGTCGTTGAAGAAGGTGCGCTCGCCGCCGAGCGATTTGAGCGGCCGGTTCGACCGCACCCGCCGATGATCGATCCCGCGCGCCAGATTGTGGAGCCATTCGGCGCTGTTGCCGAAATGCGCGGCGAGCCATTCCATCTCCTTCGCGGCAAGGTCGGCGCCCGAAAAGACGCCGAGTCCCTCCATCTTCGCCGCGGTGACCGGGCCGATGCCGTGGAAACGCCGGATCGACAGCGTCTGGACGAACGCAGCGCCCTTGCCCGGCGGGACGATCGTGATGCCGTCGGGCTTGTTCTGGTCCGACGCCAGCTTGGCGATGAACTTGTTGTAGGAAACGCCCGCCGAAGCGGTGAGGCCGGTTTCGCGGCGGATGCGCTCGCGGATCAGCCTTGCGGCGGCGGTCGCGCTGCCGAGCCCGGCCTTGTCACGGCTGACGTCGAGATAGGCCTCGTCGAGCGACAGCGGCTCGACTTCGTCGGCATAGTCGCGAAAGATCGCGCGGATCTGGTGCGAGACATCGCGATAGGCGTCGAAGCGCGGCGGCACGAAGATCAGGTCGGGGCATTGGCGCTTCGCGGTAATGCTCGGCATCGCCGAACGAACGCCGAACTTGCGCGCCTCGTAGGAGGCGGCGGCGACCACCCCGCGCCGCGACGAGCCGCCGACCGCGACGGGCTTGCCGCGCAGGGCCGGGTTGTCGCGCTGTTCGACCGACGCGTAAAAGGCATCCATGTCGACATGGATGATCTTGCGGACCGGCGGGTCCGTGCCGTCTCCCGGCGCAAGGTCTGCGGCGTCTTCCACGGGCGCGAATTAGCATGTTTCCCTAATGTTCTCAACGCCTCGCGCGCCGACTGCGCGCGCCGCTATCGGGCCGCGGCTTCGATTTTGGTCGATAGAAATGAGATAACATCACGAAATTAAACAATATTTTGGACTGCGCGCTTGGCGCTTTCGCTTTGCAAGACAAAGGAACAATGCTAGGCGCCGTCTCGATGAGACGGGTGCTTCTGCTCTTGCTGTCCCTTCTCCTCGCATCGGGCACGGTTGCGGGTTCGATCGCGCATGCGGCGGAAGACTGCGCGCAGCCGACCCCGACCCCGGTCATGGCGAACGAGATGCGCGATTGGGACGGGTGTGTTCAGGTCGTCGTCAAGACATCGCAGGATTCGCCGTCGGACGACCAGCAATCGCCGGTCACGGTGCATGGCTGTCATGGTCATTATGCGGGCGTAGCCGCCGATATCGCCGCACCGCCGGTCGCGGTGGTTCATGCCGTGACACATGGCCGCGCGCCGTCGGCGGCGGTGCCGCCCGCCGCCTTCATCGGGACGTTCCGCCCCCCCATCGCCTGACGATCCAGGTTTGCGCGTGCCCTTGGGACCGCGCTTTTCCCTGTCATTGTCAGGAGTCTTTCCTTCATGAACCTTATTGTTGCCGCCGCGACGGTTGCGGCGCTCATGGCTGCGGGAAGCAGCGCGAGCGCGGCCGCCCAGGCGCCGGGCCCTGCGCTTGCCGGCCCGCTCCCTCCCGCCGGACAGACGGTCCGCGCCGGTCCGCTTCCTGCCAGGCTGACGCTGGCGCAGGCCATGGAAGAAGCCGACGCGCGCTCGCCGCGTGTTCTGGCCGCGGTGGCCGAGGTGGAGGCCGCGCGCGGCCGCCAGCGCCAGGCCGGCTATCGCTTCAACCCCATCCTTAATGTCGATGTCGAGAATTTCGCCGGCACCGGGCCCTATTCGGGGTTCGCCGGCCGCGAAACGACGGTGTCGATCAACCAGCGGCTCGACCTCGGCGGCCGGCGGCGCGCGCGCATGACGCTTGCCGATGCCGAGTTCGTGGCGGCGCAATACCGGCTCGAAATCGCGCGCGCCGATCTCGCCTTCGAGGTTCGCGGCCAGTTCGCGGCCGCCATCGCCGCCCGCGATGATCTGGCGCTCGCGCGCGAGAATGAGGCGCGGGCCCGCGAACTCGTTCGCGTCGCGCAGACGATGGTCGATACCGGCAACGAGCCGCCGCTCCGCGCTTTCCGCGCCAACGCCGCACTGGTCCAGGCGACTGCCGAGCTTCGCGCGGCCGAAGCCGGGGAGGCGTCCGCGCGCCGCTCGCTCGCGGCGCTGCTCGGTGTGGCGACGCCGCCCGCCGCGTTGATCGACGGCGAAATCGGGACACGGCCCGCCGACGTGGATGCGCGCGCGACGCTCGATGTCAGACTGGCCGAGACCGAGCAGGCGATCGCCGAGGCGCGGCTCCGCGGCCAGCGGGCCGAAGCCCGCGTCGATCCGAGCGTTGGGCTCGGCGTGCGCCAGCTTCGCGAAACCGGCGACCGGGCGCTCGTCGCCAGCCTGTCGATGCCGCTTCCGATCTTCGACCGCAACCAGGGCAATGTCTCGGCGGCGCGTTCGGATGTCGCGGCCGCCGCCGCCCGGCGCGAAAATGCGGTGGTGGCGGCCGAGGCCGCGATCGCCAATGCCCGCGCCGACCTCGATTCGGCCGAAGCGCGCCTCGCGGCGCTCGAAGGCGCCGGGATCGAGCAGGCGCGCGAAGGGGTGCGGCTTGCCGAACTGTCCTATCGCGCCGGAAAATCGTCGCTCGTCGAATATATCGACGCGCAGCAGGCTTATGCCGCGATGCGGACCGCGCTCATCGCGGCACGCCGGGCACGTGCCGAAGCATGGGCGATCCTCGCGCGGCAGGCGGCCGCTGAGGGCGACGCGGATCATCAGTCATGATCGCGCCGCCCTTATCGGACGGCCGCGCGCCCAGCCATCCATTCCCTTGCGTGCAAGCGGCTTCGCCCTGCGCCCTCCCTTTTCGTGGAGACATTCGATGATCACCAAGGACAAACGCCTTTTGGGCACTATTGCGGGCGCCATGGCTCTCGCCGCCGCAACCGGCTTCGGCGTCGCCCGCTGCACCGCCGACCCCGTCGCCGCCCCTGTGCAGGACGGCCGGGGCGAAACCGAAAGCGAGGCCGCGCCGGACAGCCTCGCCATCACGCCCGCCGCAATCGCGGCGGCCGAGATCGGGGTCGAGACGATTGGTGCCGGCGGCCTCGGCTCCGAAATCATCGCGCAGGCGACGGTCACGGCCGCGCCGGGCGGCGAGGCGGTCGTCGCCGCGCGGGCGGGCGGCGCGGTCACCCGCGTCTTCAAACGGCTCGGCGATCCGGTGCGCGCCGGCGAACCGCTGGCGATCGTGCAAAGCCGCGACGCGGCGCAGATCGCCGCCGAACGCACGGCGGCGGAGGCGCGGGCGGTGCTCGCGCAGAAGACTCTCCACCGGGAAAAGACCCTCTTCGAACAGAAAGTCTCGGCGCGCGTCGATTATGAGCAGGCGCAGGCCGAAGCGGCGGTGGCGGCGGCAGAGGCCCGGCGCGCGCGCGCCGCGGCCCGGACCGCGCAAGTGACGCGCGACGGCGGCAGCGTCGTGGTCGCGAGTCCGATCGCGGGCCGCGTCACCGCGGAAAACGTCAGCCTCGGCGCGTTCGTTCAGCCCGAAGTCGAATTGTTCCGGGTCGCCGATCCTTCCAAGGTTCAGATCGAAGCCGCCGTCGGTCCGACCGACGCGCAGCGGCTCCGTCCCGGCGACCGCGCGATCGTCGAATTGCCCGATGGGCGCGCGATCGATGCGCGCGTGCGCGCGGTCACGCCGGGCCTGGCGGGCGATACGCGGTCGGCGACCGCGGTGCTCGACGTGCCCGGCGCCCTCCAGCCCGGGCTCGCCGTGCGCGTGCGCCTGCTCCCGAGCCGCGGCGCCGACGCCGGCGGCGGCCGGATCGCCGTTGCCGAGGAGGCGCTCCAGACCCTCGATGGCCGCGATGTCGTGTTCGTGCGAACGAAGGACGGCTTCGCGGCCCGCAAGGTCATGATCGGGCAGCGCAGCGCCGGCCGGGTCGAAATTCTCGCGGGGCTGAGGGCCGGCGAGACGATCGCCACCAAGAACGCTTTTCTGCTCAAGGCCGAGTTCGGCAAGGGCGCGGGCGAGGAGCATTAAGCCATGATCGCGAAACTGATGGCGCTTTCCGTCCGCGCGCGCTGGGCGGTGCTTTTCCTCTTTCTCATCATCGCCGGGCTCGGCGTCTGGCAGCTCACCAAACTGCCGATCGACGCGGTTCCCGACATCACCAACAACCAGGTCCAGATCAACACGGTCGACCCGCGCCTGTCGCCGGTCGAGATCGAAAAGCTCGTGACCTATCCGATCGAAATCTCGCTCGCCGGGATTCCGGGGCTGGAGACGACGCGCTCGATCTCGCGCAACGGGTTCAGTCAGGTCACCGCGATCTTTTCGGATTCGACCGATCTTTATTTCGCACGGCAACAGGTGGGCGAGCGGCTCCGCCAGGCCGCGGAGAATCTGCCCGACGGAACGCAGCCGCAAGTCGGCCCGGTCACGACGGGGCTCGGCGAAGTCGTCATGTATACGGTCGGCTATGCCAAACCCGGCGGCAAGGGTGCGAAGACGGTCGCGGGCCAGCCCGGCTGGCAGCCCGATGGCGCCTATCTGACGCCCGAAGGCGAAAGACTCACCGACGAGGTCGCGAAGGCCGGCTATCTGCGCACCGTTCAGGACTGGATCGTCGGCCCGCAGCTCAAGGCGGTGCCGGGCGTCGCCGGGGTCGATTCGATCGGCGGCTATGCCAAGACTTTCGTCGTCGAACCCGATCCCACCAGACTCACCAGCTTCGGCATCTCCTACAGCGAGCTCGGCGAAGCGCTCGAGCGGGCCAATCTCGCGGTCGGCGCCAATTACTATAACCGCGGCGGCGAAGCCTATCTGGTGCGGGTCGATGCCCGCGTGCGCTCGGTCGACGAGATACGGGGGACCGTCGTCGCGACGCGCGGCGGCGTGCCGGTCACAGTCGCCCAGCTTGCCGAGGTGAAGATCGGCGGCGACCTGCGCACCGGCGCCGGCAGCATGAACGGCAAGGAGGCGGTGATCGGCACCGTGCTCATGCTGATCGGGGAAAACAGCCGCACCGTCGCCGAAGATGTGTCGGCGAAGATCGATCGGATCGCGAAAACATTGCCCCCCGGCGTCGAGGTCAAGATCGTCCTCGATCGCGCCGGGCTGGTGAACGCCACCGTCGGAACGGTTGAAAAGAACCTCACCGAAGGCGCGCTGCTCGTCGCCGCCGCGCTCTTCCTGCTGCTCGGCAACTGGCGCGCGGCGATCATCGCGGTGCTCGTCATTCCCTTTTCCTTCCTGATGATGGCGATGGGGATGAACGCCTTTCGCGTCCCCGGCAATTTGATGAGCCTCGGCGCGCTCGACTTCGGCCTGATCGTCGACGGCGCCGTCATCATCATCGAGAATTGCCTCGCGCGCCTGGCGCACCGGCAGGCGCATGAGGGCCGGTTGCTGTCGCTCCGCGAACGCCTCGAAGAAACGATGCGTGCGTCGCAGGAGATGATCAAGCCGACCGTCTTCGGCCAGGCGATCATCCTGCTCGCCTTCGCGCCGCTGCTGATGTTCACTGGCGTTGAGGGCAAGACCTTCTCGCCGATGGCGGTCACCATCATGCTGGCGCTGGTCGCGGCCTTCATTCTGGCGATCACGCTCGTCCCGGCGCTCGTCGCGCTGATGATCCGCGGCAAGGTCGCCGAGAAGGAAGTCTGGATCATCCGCAAGGCCAAGGAGCGCTACCTGCCCCTGCTCGACAGGGCGATCGCGAAACCCTGGGGCTTCATCGCGGGAGGCCTCGCCTTCTTCCTCCTCGCGATTCCCGTTTTCGGCCTGCTGGGGTCGGAATTCATCCCCAAGCTCGACGAGAAGAATATGGCGCTCGCCTCGACCCGCGTTCCTTCGGTCAGCCTCGAGCAGTCGCTCGCGATGCAGCGCAAGGTCGAGGCCGCGATCACCAGCCTTCCCGAAGTCGAACTGATGTTCTCGAAGACCGGCACCGCCGAGGTGGCGACCGATCCGATGCCGCCGAATGTGTCCGACGGCTTCGTCATTCTGAAGCCCAAGGCGGAATGGCCCGCGGGCGTGACGGCGAAGGAACAGGTGATCGCCCGCGTCGAGAAGGCGGCAACCGGGATCCTCGGCCAACTCTATGAGGTGTCGCAGCCGATCGAATTGCGCTTCAACGAACTCATCGCGGGCGTCCGCGGCGATGTCGCCATCAAGCTCTATGGCGACGACCTCGACAAGATGTCGCTTGCCGCGAACGAGATGGTGCGCGTTCTGCAAGCAGTCCCCGGCGCGGGCAGCGTCAAGGCCGACCAGATCGGCGGCGCGCCGACCCTCGACGTCAGGCTCGATCGCAATGCCATCGCGCGATACGGCCTTACGGTGCAGGAGGTCGCCGATACCATCGCGGCGGCGCTCGGCGGGCGTGAATCGGGCCTCCTCTATGAAGGCGACCGGCGTTTCGACATCATGGTCCGCGTTCCCGATGCGACCCGCGTCAATCTCGACGACATCCGGGCGCTGCCGATCCTGCTGCCGCAGGCGGGCGGGGTGCGGGGGCAGATTCCGCTCTCGCAGGTCGCCCAGATCCGGCTCACCGAAGGGCTCAACCAGATCAGCCGCGAGAATGGCAAGCGGCGCGTCGTCGTCCAGGTGAACCTCGAAGGGCGCGACGCCGGCTCCTTCGTCGCCGAAGCGCAGGAAAAGATCGCAAAGGTGAAGTTGCCCGCGGGATATTATCTCGAATGGGGCGGGCAGTTCGAAAGCCTTCAGGCCGCATCGGACCGCCTGTCGATCGTGGTCCCGCTCTGTTTCGCGGCGATCTTCGTGCTGCTCTATCTGGCGCTCGGCGGATTCGGCCGGGCCGCGGCGGTGTTCCTCGCGGTGCCGTTGGGCCTCGCGGGCGGGGTGTTCACGCTGGCGCTGACCGGGATCAATTTCTCGGTGTCGGCGGCGGTGGGCTTCATCTGCCTCGCGGGGGTCGCGGTGCTCAACGGGCTCGTCGTCATGACCGCGATCGGCGAGCGGCTCGAACATGGCGTCGCGCTTGCGGAAGCGATCCGTGAGGGCATGGCCGAAAAGATGCGCGCGGTGATCATGACCGGCTTCGTGCCCGCGATCGGCTTCGTGCCGATGGCGATCGCGACCGGCACCGGCGCCGAGGTGCAGAAGCCGCTCGCGACGACGGTGATCGGCGGCCTGATCGCGGCGACGATCCTGACGCTGCTCGTGCTGCCCGCCATCGCAAAGGTCGTGCTCGGTTCCGAAGGGCGGCCGCGCTTCGGCGGATGGCGCCTGGCTTTGCCTGATCGACCGGTCCCGGAATAAGGAGAGATTCGATGGGACATCAACATGATCATGGCGAAGGCGGCGGGGCGCACGCGCACGACCATACGGCCGGCGCAAACGCTCGCAGCCTTTCGATCGCGCTTGCCCTGACCGGCAGCTTCCTGATCGCCGAATTGGCGGGGGCGTGGCTGTTCAACAGCCTCGCTCTCCTGTCCGACGCCGCGCATATGTTCACCGATGCCGCGGCGCTGGCGATTGCGCTGGCGGCAATCCGGATCGGGCAGCGGCCGGCCGACAAGAAGCGCACCTATGGCTATCGACGGTTCGAGATTCTCGCGGCCTCGTTCAATGCGCTGCTGCTGTTCGTCATCGCCGGCTATGTCCTCTATGAAGGCATCCAGCGTTTTCTCGATCCGCAGCCGGTCGGGTCGGCCGGCATGCTGGCCGTCGCTTTCTTCGGGCTCGTGGTCAACCTGATCGCGATGCGCGTGCTCGCGGGCGGGCGCGACCGGAGCCTGAACGTGAAGGGCGCCTATCTGGAAGTCTGGGCCGACATGCTCGGTTCGATCGGCGTTCTGCTGGCCGCGGCGCTCATCTGGCTGACCGGCTGGACCTGGGTCGATCCGGCCGTCGCCATCGCCATCGGCCTGTGGGTGCTGCCGCGCACCTGGATATTGCTGCGCGATACGACGAACATCCTGCTTCAGGGCGTCCCGCGCGGCATCGATCTCGACGCGGTGCGCGGGGCCATTGCCGATGTCGCCGGTGTCGCGAGCGTCCACGATCTGCACCTCTGGTCGGTCGCAGGCGACGACCGGAGTTTGACCGCCCATATCGTCATCGACACACCGGAAGACGAGCAGCAGGTCCGGCGGCGCGTGGCCGACCAATTGCACGGCCGGTTCGAGATCGAACATGCGACGCTTCAGATCGAACGCGGAGACGCCGCGTGCGAGAAGGGCGATCATGCGTAGGCGGATAGGCGGAGAATGGAGCGGGTAGCGGGAGCCACACCATCCACCTAATGGCATGTTAATATTGAATATTCTCTCCGATCGGACAGGACATACCCTCACTCATACCCTCACGCGACCACAAAGAAAAAATGGGAATCGAAAAGAGGATGAAACGCGAAAAAAGGGAATCGAACACGCCGGTGGTGGGGCTTACTTGTCCTTCATCCTGCATTTGGCGAAAACGCGAAATTGCAGGATAAATTGCCTATGGACAGGCGCGAGCGATCTTGCCTGTCGTTCCTGCGGCTCGCTCATGGCACCTAACTTTTCTCGAACAGGCGCTTGAGACTGGCGTATCGGACGAAGGTTGATCGACCGACCTTTACCGTTTCAAGCTCGCCGGCCTTGATGAGTTCGTAGAGCGTCGATCGACCTATGCCGGTGAGTTTCACCGCGGCGGCTATGCGGACGCATACCCGAGCGCGTCGGGGCGAAGGCCATGACATGCTCCGGCCCGTCGTGGCGAAGATAGCGCCACCGCTTGCGGCCGAGAAAGACGCTGCTGTCGCTGAGCAGGCCGGCGCGGTCGATCTCGCCGTTTGTAGCCCAGCGCGCGGAGCCGTATGTGGTGACATGCCGCGACTGGCGCGCGCGCCATAGCGACCCGGCGATGGCGGACGCGCAGCCGAGAAAGCCGCTCGCTCCGGCGATCATCCCGGCCTTGTCGAAAACCTCGGGCGCGTAGGCTTCGTAGTGATACCACCACGGAAATATCGCCCACGGCCGATAGACCGGCGTGTCGAACAGGACAAACCATGCCGGTCCAAGCTGCGGCTGATAACCTAGCTGTGCCGCACACCATTGCGTGGCGATCCAGACGCCTGCGATTACCATCGCGAAAACGACGAAAATCTGTCCGACAAGGAGTTTGGTAGGCGTTAAGACATTTTCCCGGCGACGCAGGGATCGCGTCGGCGTCCCAAAAATCAGCCGGGTCGGTGAAATCTCATATGACGGTTATGGCGCGTGATGACGCGCCGCGACGCAGTGCGAAGGGCTATCAGATTTCGCTATAGGTATCGGCGTGACTGCATCGCGCCTGATGTCGGCCGTTCCACCTCTGATGAGCCCGAGCCGAAATGCGGGCACCGCCGTCCTTTTCGCTCTCCGCCAGCGGCCGGTCGAGCACGATGCCGCACGCCGTACGGTATTACTCGACATGCTTGGGCATTTGGCCGAGCACAGTTAGTGCTAGGAGACCGCGCCGCGGAGCGCGGAATAGGAAATTGATCGACGAGGCCGCGACTTTCGAAGGTTCCTCAACACTTTCAGCGTTTTGGGCGAATGGCGTTCCGACAGAGCGGCTGGCCGCCGGAGCATCCTACCTTTTGCGGATACCGTGATCGACCGAAGGGCGCTTGTAGCCATCCCGTATCCGGTATTTGAAAGCCGATAGATTCGGGTTAGTCCCTCCCAGCTACAAGTAGCTCCCTCTGACCTTCATTTACGCTACCGACATAATTCAGGATTCCGGCGACTTGTTCGTCCGAACCGCCTTGAATATTTTCGAGAAATTCGACCATCCGATCAGCAGCAATTTCCATACGCCTGCTACCGATATGGATGTTGAAAGCGGTGATCTCTGCTGCGGGCCCATCGGACTTGGCATCATTTATAACGAAGCCGGATGCATCGGCGGCAGCGCGTATTTCGCTCAAAGCATGATCAACCGTCGCAACATCGTGCGAGGACACGATGATGTCGTCTACATATATCGACACTGGCCAGACTGCGTTGTTGACGCAAGCGATCGCCGCGCCGAGAGCCGAATGGTCAAGCACGACAGACGCTAACAATGGCGATTGAATTAAACCGAACCGCAGGCTGAAGTTCCGTTGCCCCCTTAACCGTCGCTATTATCGCAGATGGCCGCCGTGGTTTCGCAAGCCTCTTGGAACGGCGCTTATTGCAGAAGACATAGGAAGCTATGCATTGTGCGGCTCTGGAAGGTGGTTATTCCGCCCGGCACGGACATAGATACATCCAGCCAATCCCGCCGCGTTGGCGACGTCCCAATCAATAGCTCATGCAGAGCACACGACGCTTATATCGGCACCAGAGCTGACATCGACGCGCATCGCGCAGATCCGCCAGCAGGTCGAGAAGGCGACGAGAGGCCGCGACCGTAAAAAGCTGCGATTGAATAATTCCAGTCCTCAAAGAGAAAAACAGGAAACACCGCCCTCGCCATTTAATGAAAATCCAGGCAGAAACTTGACTTTTCGAAAAGGATGGCCCATATCACAGTTGCTAACGTCGCCTGCGACGGAATTTTGATACCCCGCTCCGGGGCGATTCTTCCCTTCTCACGCTTCCAGCTCTGTCGGTGCTTTTGCCGGCGGATACCCTGTTTTCGTGAAAGGAAACACTCATGCCGATCGGCAAAGTCAAATTCTTCAACAGCGACAAGGGCTATGGCTTCATCTCGAATGAAGACGGCTCGGGCGACAGCTTCGTCCATGTGACTGCCGTCGAGCGCGCCGGAATGGCGTCGCTGGGCAAGGACCAGCGCGTCTCGTACGAACTGGAAACCGGCCGCGACGGCAAGATCTCCGCGGTCAATCTCGAAGCGGCCTGACCCGGCCCTTCGGCAATGGCCAAGGAAGATGTCCTCAGCTTCGAGGGCTCGATCGAGGAAATCCTGCCCGACGGGCGGTTCCGCGTCATCCTTGAAAATGGCCATCGGCTGATCGCCTATACCGCCGGGCGGATGCGACGCTTTCGTATCCGTTCGGTGGTCGGCGACGCCGTCCGCGTCGAAATGACGCCCTATGACCTGACCAAGGGCCGCATCGTCTACCGCGATCGCGGCCCCGGCGGTCCAGTCGGCGGCGCCCGCAAGCGCCGCTGACACCTGCACTCCAAGAAGACCGATATGTTTCAGACCAACACCATTCTACCCGCGCTCGCCGGCCTCCCGCTGGCAGGCAATCCGATCGTGATATGCCGCACGCCGCGCCGTTCGCCAACGCTCTCGCGCCGCGAACTGAAGCGGCTGATCGCCGACATGATCGATTGAACGAAAGGAAAGCGCCGTGGCAGCAACCAGCGACAATTATCGCGAACAGGCCGAGCGATGCGAGGCCGCCGCCGCCGCGGCGGACCTGACACTGGTTCGCGAGCGCAATCTCCGTTCGGCCGCCGCGTGGCACGCGCTGGCCAACCGCCAGTTCAAATCCGAACAGGCCCGCGCTGACAGGGATCGGCTCGCCGAAGCGGTCCGTGCCCAATGTCTCGCCTGAATCCGCGAGCGCGAACCTGAATCACCGGCACGGCGGCCGTCAGCATGACGAAAGGCCCCACCAGGACACCATCATGGATATGAACCAGCTCTTCTATCATCATCAAATGGCCGTGATCGCTGCCGACCGGGCACACCGCGCCGGCGAAGCACCCGCCGGTTTCGATCTCCCGAACCATTATGCCCGGCGGATCAACCGGTTTCGCGAAAAACGCGGTCTCGAACCTGATTTTGTCGGATATAGCAGCGCGCATGCGCGGCGGCCCGTCGCGGTGATAAAGACCGGCTCGGGCGCGATCGCGCTCGACATCGCCTAGCATCGGCCTATTGTCGTATGACAAAGGCTTTCCTCGCGACCCGGGAAGGCCAATGGGGCTTCCTTTGGTCACGAGCGCAGAGGATGAAAGGGCTTCGCATGCAGATGCGAGGCCCTTTTGCGATGGAGATTTGCCCGATCGTCCGAAGTCTCTTCGCGATGGCCCGCACGATTTCCGGTGCAGCAGAAAGTCCAAATCCCGCGCGCTATCAAACGCGCGGGAGCGACAGCAAAGCAGCCGGCGGGAAACCGCCACCGTCGACGGTGAGATAAAAACGCCGCGACGAGCCGTGCTGTAGCGCCACGATATCGATCCTCTCTTCCTGGAACCATATCCAGAAGCGATGAACCTCGTCCTTCGTCCAGTCGATGATCTGATCGACGAGGAACAGGCTTTCGCCGACTTTTACCGCCTCGATATGATGCGTCCGTCCGTCCATCCCGCCTTGCCGGATGCCGGTGATTTCATAATCGGCCATGCCGGATGCTCCATCCCTGTGTCATGGCCACTAGTAGCGAACGGGCACGATGCGAATGCGATCGATCGCGCCGGGCGACGCCCGCGACCGGGCGATCGCTTCCGTACGCAGCATGTCGAGAGTAAGCGCGTCATAGTCCTGCTCGTCGGGCTGCATGGCCAGATCGGTTTCGACGACAAGAATGACTTTGCGTGCCAGCCCGTCGATTTCCCACTCGAACCATGTGCGCGTGATATGCCGCGCGGCTTCCCGATCACCTGACATGGCGCTCACCGGTCTCGGCCGCGCGCGAGCGGATTTCCCGCTCGACGAGAGCGTAGCCCGTATCGCTCAGGGTGGCGATTGCGATCGGGCGGCCGCGCAATTCGGCGCTTTCGCCATTCAGGAAGGTCAGCGCGGGATCGCGCCCGCCGAGCAACTGGAAAGCGAGCGCGCTGATCGCGCCCTGACGCTTCGCTTCTTGCGGCGGAAGCGGTGCGAAGGGCCGGCGCCGCCTGAACGGATTGGTCCGCGCGCGCGCCGCCGGCATCTCCTTGCGGTCAGGCATCATTGGCTTGCCTCCCGGAATTCGCAGCGCTCTCGCGCTGACGACGCAGCGCGGCGCGGGCATCCTCGATATTGGTATAGCGAAAGCTTCCCACGCTGAACTGGTCAACATAGCTATGGACGATGCCCTCGTCCGACTGCGGGCGGAAAGGCCGCAGATGCACGGCCTGCCGTTCGTGGGGGGGGGGCGGAGGCAGGTCGGCAGCCAGCTTCGCGAGTTTTTCCTCGTCGAGATCGAGGGCCTGGTAGATATCGTGTCCGATGACCCACAGCTCTTCGTGGAGATCGGTCAAGCGCTCGGCTATGCCGCCCAGCGCGCATGCCGCGCGCTCGGCCTCGGTCATGGCCAGCGCCTTGTTGACGAGAAGTTCGGCAACCAGCGTGTCGCCAAGAAAAACCGGATAGTCGTCGCCCTGTGCCGAGGTCGGAGGATCCGCGCGCGGGCCGCCGTCTCGATCGGCCATGAGGGCCGGACCGACGCCGAGGCCGCGCCGCGCGCGATACTCGCCGATCCGCTTCGCATAATAGCGCGGAAGATCGAAATTGGCGTGGGGCCGCCCATCGCGGTGGGCGCGGTTCGCTGCGATCAGCGCCATCTGGTGATGATAAAGGAGTTGATTGAGATCCACGTCCACCTCCCGTTCAGCGGGAGCGCGATGGTCTCTCAGTCCCCGGCAAGCGAAAGGACGCCGACGATCTCATGGAGATGGGGTAGCGGCTTCTCATTTACAAGAGAGGGGGTTCGGCCCCGTGCTTGCCGGCTCGCAATGCTGCGGATCGACAGCGGCTTGCAGCCGACAACCGAGCGGCGCCGAAATTCAGCCTGGGTGCTTTGATAGCCGATATTGAACCCGTCGAAGAGAAAGGGTCGAGCTAATCACTCTGAAACTGATCGACTGAGTTCAATTGCACGCGTTCCGCGGGTGTATCCGGCGAGGCCGAATTGCATGGCGTGTGTGCACTTTGGCGCTGGCCGCGCGGCCCGTCCATATTGACGGCGCAAGCGCCCGGCAGGCGGATCGCATGCAGATCGGTCAGGCATCCGGCGACCTGCGACCAGAATTCCGCGTCCTCGATTTCACCAGCATCGCGCAGCCGGTCGATACGCCGTGCGAGAACCTCGGGCCCACGATCGCCAAACTGATTTTCGATGGCGAGGGCTTGGCCCCACAGGTCGCGAGTGGCCTTCGTTCCCATAGGTGCGACTCCAATTATCTCCCGAATATATCGCCGGCCTTGCGGGAATCCAAAATCCGGCGCGCTTCGAACGGCTGACCAAATGTTTGGCCGGTGGCACCCCGTCGCTTCACAGCCAAGACCACAGCCGACGAGCCAGACGATTTTCGGCGATTTTCCGGGAGAGGGTCCTATGATTCAGATCTTGGGGGGCTTGGGTGGAACCGATTCATCCGGTACCGCTCCGGGCTGCGCTGATCCTGATTCCGTTCCACACGACCGAGTCGCGGATCGCACGCAGTGACATCTGGAATGCCGTCGCGCCGCGGTTGTTCGGCTTTGGCTAAGCTCGGCCGTCTCGGCAGGCATAAGTTGAACCGCCGTCGC
Source organism: Sphingopyxis sp. (assembly GCF_025869345.1). Taxonomy (GTDB): domain Bacteria; phylum Pseudomonadota; class Alphaproteobacteria; order Sphingomonadales; family Sphingomonadaceae; genus Sphingopyxis. The sequence continues at coordinate 57,996 of NZ_JAOZVW010000030.1, read as the reverse complement.
GGCAGCCTTCTCGATCATGTGCGGCATTTGCGTCGCGCCGGGACGGCGCGAAGCCTTTCATCGACCTAAAGCTTGCGGGTACCGAGCCACCTCACCTTCGCCGGGTCGCGGTGATCGAAGAAGCTGCTGGCCTTCCGATCGAGGGTCGCGATCCTGGCGAGATCCTCGTCGTCGAGCTGGAAGTCGAGGATCGCGAAATTCTCGACCATGCGTTCCTGGCGCACAGACTTGGGGATCGCAACGATACCGCGGTGGTTCGCTGCGAAACGGGTCAGCGCGACCATCTGGCCTTGTAAAGAGCGGTTGTTCGCACCACCTACGGGGGTATCGTCAGCCTCATTTTTGCATGTTGGCGACCGAGAGACTTTCGCGCTCCCGCACGCGGGAGACGGAATATGGATTTCGATCAACTTCTCTATCATCATCAGATGGCCTTGATTGCCGTAAGCCGGGCGCGGCGCGACGGACATCCTCCGTCCAGCTTCGATCTGTCCGACTCTTATGCCAGGCGGATCGCCGAATATCGCGACCGGCGCGGTCTCGACGACGGGCCTGCCGACAAAAGGCGGCCCGGTTCCGCCCGCCTCAAAGCCGACCCGACAACCTCGGAGCAGGCTGCCGGATATGCGGATTTCCTCGGCGACACATTCATTGCCGAGCTTCTCATTCATAAGGCGCTCAGCATGACGCCCCAAGAACGCAGCGCCTCCGCACTCGAAGATATAGTCGATCGACTGGCCGAGATAGAAGAAGCGCGCTGGGTCATCGGCCGCGATATCTATCGGTCGCTCGGATACGATGAAATGGCGCTCGCAGCGCTTGCCGACAATATATCGATGGACGACGGTGGGAGCAGCAGCGCCGTCAATCCCGGCTCTGCATGGCCATCGACGGACAAGGACATCGCGCGCGGCCATACCGGGCAATTGCCCTTGGAGACTTGGCGAAACGTCAACATCCATGATGAACGCGCCGAACTCCTCCGCCAGCGGATTCGGGAGCGCAGCTTGAGCGAACAAGCCGATGCGCCTGATCGCGAACAGGTCATTTCAAGGGCGATGCTCGACGCGGAATATCGCTACGGCAATGCTTCGGAACAATTTGCCGTCGACGAGGAAGCCGGGGCGGTTCGCCTTGGCGATCGCGGGGCCGCCCATATCTGGCAAATCGTCGGCGAGCGCCTTCATACGCTCCATGACATAGGCAGGCCGCCCAGGCAGGACTAATGAATTGATCGCGCGCGGCGCAACGCTGCGGAAACGACAAGCCAATAGCGAACGGGCTCGATACGAATGCGGTCGATTGCCCCCGGCGAGGCGTGCGGCCGACTGCGTTCGCAACCGCGCGCAAATCCTCCAGAATCAACAGATCATAGCCATTGCCGTCAGGTTGGTGTCGCTCTGCCCGGGAAGTGTTGGCCGCAATGATAAACATATAGGCATTCGAATTGCCCCGAATTCGTGGGGTGGTTTGCGCGATCCGTGGTATAAGGCCCTCATCACCTGAATTTTGAACAAGCTCCATGTGACAGAGGGACAAAAATTGTGCTCTCGCTTGATGCAGGAGCACGCACCATGTGCCTCAATCAGCTACTCGAAGACGAACAGATCGCGCTGATGCGCTATTCCGCCGCGACCAAACCCTCGGAGGTCATGCGATATCGGCGCAAGATCGAAAGCCTCGGTCAGTGCTTCAAATCCTTCCCCTACCGTCACCGTCCCTATCTTTCTCCGAATGTCCGGAGCGGAGCGATCGCTTCGGCCCGCCCGCGGCGTTCGGACGAATTCTCGTATCGGATGATCGAACGGAAGGACGTCTGACATGGCAAAATCGCAAAAGCGCAGCAATCGCGAGATCCGCAAGCCCAAGGCAGCAAAACCCAAAGCACTCACTGCCCTTGCCGCCCAAGAGGCGTCTGCGGTGAAAATGACCGCCAAACCGAAAGGCAAGCACTGAGATGGCCTGCACACGCCGGCGCTGCGGATCGCGTTCGTCGGCAATGCCCTCCCGCGCCGCTGCGGCATAGCCACATTCACGACCGACCTCGAACTCGCGGTCGGCGCGCTCGGCGAGGTTGCGGATACGGCCATTGTCGCGATGATCGAGCCGGGCGGCGACCACGAATTTCCGCCAGCCGTCCGCAAGACAATCCGGCAGGGCCAGGTGGCCGACTATCGCGCCGCCGCCGATTTCATCAATCGCGAGGCGTTCGATCTCGTCTGCCTCCAGCATGAGTTCGGCATCTTCGGCGGCGAGGCAGGCGCGCTGATTCTCGGCCTCGTAGCGAGGCTCGATGCGCCGCTCGTCACCACCTTGCACACGGTTCTCGATCGGCCGACCACGGCGCAGCGCCGCGTCATGAAGGATATCGTTACCGCATCGGCGCGGGTGGTCGTCATGGCCGACAAGGCCCGCGACATGCTGATCAATGTCTATGGCGCCGATCCGGGGAAGATTGACGTTATCGCCCACGGCATTCCCGATGTTCCGCTCGCCTCGGCGCGAGCCGCCAAGGAGCGGTTGGGGTTTACCGATCGCAAGGTGATCCTGACATTCGGGCTGATGAGCCCGAACAAAGGTATCGAGACGATGATCGAGGCCATGCCCGAGATTGTCCGGCGCACGCCCGATGTCCTCTATGTGGTGATGGGCGCCACCCACCCCGCCTTGCTGGCCCGTGAGGGCGAGCGTTATCGCGACACGCTGACGGCGCGGGTACGCGAGCTTGGCCTCGATGACCATGTCGCGTTCATCAACCGTTTCGTCGACCGCCCCGAACTGCTCGACCATATCGCGATGTGCGATGTCTATGCGACGCCCTATCTGGCGGCGGCGCAAATGACGTCGGGAACGCTCGCCTATTCGCATGGTCTGGGGCGTCCGGTCGTTTCCACGCCCTATTGGCACGCCGCCGAGTTGCTCGCCGACGGGTCGGGCGTCCTGATCCCGTTCGACAATCCGGCAGGCTTCGGCCCGGCGATTTCCGATCTGCTGGGCAATGACACCGAACGTCTGGCGATGGGGCGCAAGGCCTATGCGGCGAGCCGCCCCATGATCTGGGCCAATTCGGCGCGGCGCTATGCCGCGAGCTTTCGCAAGGCTTGCCGTGAGCGCAGGCTCGCGTCCGGCGGCCAGGCGGGGATGCCCGAACCCGGGCCAGTCCGCCTGCGGACGAACGTCCAACCCGACCTCCCACCGATCTCGCTCGACCATCTCGCCGCGATGTCCGACGACACGGGGATATTCCAGCATGCCGTTCACGCAATCGCCGACCGCAGTCATGGATATTGCATCGACGACAATGCACGGGCGCTGCTCCTGTGCTGCGGTCTCGCCGGCGGCCCCGATGCGCCGCTGGCGCGCCGGCTGTCATCCACATTCGCGGCCTTCATCCAGCACGGCTGGAATCCGGGCAATCGGCGTTTTCGCAATTTCATGGGCTTCGACCGGCGATGGCTGGAAGATGCGGGCTCGGAGGACAGTCACGGGCGGACGCTTTGGGCGCTGGGCGCCTATAGTGCGCGTGCCTGCTCCCTTGGCCATGCGCGCTGGGCAAAAGAGCTGTTCAGCGAGGCGCTGGCCGACGTCGAGGCCTTCACCTCACCGCGGTCCTGGGCGTTCACCTTGCTCGGCCTCGCATCCTATTGCGCGGTTTATGCCGAAGATCATGCCGCCGCGCGCCTGCGTGCCGAACTCGCCGGCCGCCTCGAAAGGTTGCTGGGCGAACAGGAAGGTCCCGAATGGACATGGTTCGAAAATGGCCTCAGCTATGACAACGCCCGGCTGCCGCAAGCGCTGATCGTCACGGGCGCCGCAGCGCTCTCGGCGACCATGGTCGAAGCGGGATTGCGAAGTCTGCGCTGGTTGGTGGCGATGCAGACGGCGCCCGAAGGTCATTTCCGGCCCGTCGGCTCGCATGGCTTCCTGATGACCTCGCGCAATAGTCCCGAACCGTTCGATCAACAGCCGCTGGAGGCTTGCGCGACGATCGCGGCCTGTATCGCGGCGAAAGGCGTCGATCCAGACTCTTCGTGGCGTGCGGAAGCCGAGCGCGCCTTCGCATGGTTTCTTGGCGCGAACGATCTCGGCATCAAGCTGGCTGACCTCGCGACGGGCAGTTGCCGCGACGGCCTCCACCCGGACCGCGCGAACGAGAACCGGGGGGCGGAATCGGTGCTATCCTTCCTGCTCGCGCTGGCCGATATGCAGCGCCTGAGAGCGGCGGACCGGCGGGCGCCGTCACAGCCGAGCCCATCCACACACGAAGCCATCAATGCCTGACGGGGCTCCGCCATCCGCGCCCTTCTTCAACCGGCAGGCGCTTCACTTGCGGCCCGACCCGTCGCGCGTCGTCGTCCGGCCGTTCCGGCCGGCGGTCGAACCCCGAGACCTGCATCCCGTCGACAAGACCCGCGCCAATCACATCGTCGACCGCGTCCTCGCAATGACCGCGGACGAGACCGACGCGCTGCTTGCCGAAACGCTGCGAAACTTCGACGACCGGCACCGCAACCTCCCCGCAATATTCGAACGGCGCGCCGCGGAAATGGAGGATGCCTTCACAGCTCACAAGAGCTTCTCGCAGGCGCAGCGTCAGCTCGTCGGCGCCTACTTTCTTCATGAGTACAGCTTCGAAGCAGCCGCGCTGTTCAATCCCAGCATCGTGCCGCACCCCGACCAGTCGGGAGTCGCCGCAGGATGCCGCCGCTTCATCCTTAGCCTGCGCGCGGTCGGCGAAGGCCACATCTCTTCCCTGACGTTCCGGTCGGGAATATTGGCCGCCGACGGAACCGTTACCATCGACCCGCCCGCGCGGCTCGCCGCGACGCCCGTCGTGACCGCCCGTGTCGGCGATCGTCTGGAACTCGGCTTCGATCCCGCCAGCGACATCGCGGAGCGGGTGATCTTCCCCGTCACCGAGAGGCAGGCGAACGGGATCGAGGATGCCCGCTTCGTCGCCTTCCATGACGAAGGCCAGACCATCTATTATGCGACCTTCACCGCCTACAGCGGAAGCGGCATAAGGTCGGAGCTGATCGAAACCCGGGACTTCGTGACATTCCATCTGGCACCGCTCAAGGGCGCTGCGGCGCACAACAAGGGGATGGCGCTTTTTCCGCGAAAGATCGGCGGTCGCTATGCGATGATCGCGCGCCACGACAATGAGAGCCTGCACCTCATCCTGTCGGACGACCTCCACGAATGGGGCCTCGGCGAGGTGATCGTGAAGCCCAAATATCCTTGGGAGTTCGTCCAAATCGGCAATTGCGGCTCGCCCATCGAACTCGACGAAGGCTGGCTGCTCTTCACCCATGGCGTCGGCCCCGTACGCCATTATTCGATCGGCGCGGTTCTGCTCGACAAGGACGATCCCTCGCGCGTGCTCGGGCGCTCGCGCGTACCGCTCGTCCAGCCCGCGACCGCGGAGCGCCATGGCTATGTCCCGAACGTCGTCTATTCGTGCGGCGCCATCAAGGTCGGAGAGCGCATCCTGCTTCCCTATGCCATATCGGACGCCTTTTCGACCGTCGCCACGATCAGGATCACGACACTTCTCGACCAGCTCAAGGATTGAAAGGCTTCGACATGGACAAGACCCCGTCCGGCAACGACCGGTCATGCAAATGCGGCGGTATCGACGCCGCCGAGCGTGAAACACTCGATCGATACGGCATTACCCGCGTGCCCGCCGCGACCTATCTCCTAGACGGCTATCGCTATGCCAGCCTTGCCGACGCGGTTGCACAGGCATGCCGTTCCCGCATGTGAAGGGAAATCGGATACTGTCGGCGAGCGGGAATGACTTGAAGCGCGGCAGGACACTTCCAAAACGAAACCGGGCCACGTATCGACACGCAGCCCGGCCTGGGGACGATCGGTTAGCTCGGACTAGCTGCTCTGCTTGCCCGGCTTTTCCGCTTCTCCACCCTGCTGAGGCCGCTTGTCGCGGTCCGGCTGGCCGGGCTGACGGCGGCCGCCGTCCTCCTGCTGGGGCTGGCGCTCGCCTTCCGACTTGCGGCCCGGCTGGCTGCCGGTCTGGTTCTGGTCGGGGTTGACCATGACCATTCTCCTCTCTTCAATTGCCCGGTAGTGGGCATGGAGAAGACGCGCGGGATAGGGCATTGTTCCTGTTTATCATGCCGGGTCGCTAATAGAGCGATTCCGTCCGGTCGAGCGGCAGAGCCGATCGTCTCAGCCCCGCCGTCCGCTCGCCTGCCAAACCAAGCCGGGTAGTTTGACCATCTCGCAACCGCAAACGGTGCAATGGCTGACGAAGCGCCCCCGATCCCAGTGGCTCGCCTTGAAATCGACGAGGTGACGGCCGAAGAGATTGTGCAGTATCATGATCGCGTTCCTTTCGCTGGTTGTGCTCCGCCCTCATTGTCCCATTGCTCAAGGGCATGCTGGACAGAAGACGACGACACGACTTGAGGATGGGCTGTTTGCGGCGCCCCCGAGCAGGCGTCGTTTTCGCGCTCCCAGCTTTCGATTGCGCGCTCGAGGTCGTGTCGCCGGCGCCGCGACTGGTGAAACGCGTTTCCCATCGTTTGCGGAACATGTTCCAGCCCGTGATGGAGAAGCCGGTTCCACAACCGAATGATCCGGCCGAAAGATCGCGAGGGTTCGTGGATGGAAATCATCGAATAGACTCCCGCTGGGCAAGCGGGAGCTCGAGGTCTCTCAGTCACGGGAAGCTTGCGATCGAAATCGGGTGATGACACATCCTATCACAGACGGACATGATGCGGGCATCAATTCGCCACGCAGAATGGGCCTGCGCACCGGATCAGCCTGCATCCTCGTCATCCCCCCGGCGCTGGCGCAGTTCTGGCGCTTCGCGAGGCGGTATGTCGGGCCGGCGCTCGAACGCGCCGCCTTCCCCGGATATGCGCTCCTTCTGAACGATGGCCGCTACGCGCTTCTTCGAAATGCCGAGGCTGCGCAGCGCATAGCCGGCGAGGCCGAACGACAGCTCGCGCGCGCCCATGATCGCGAGGCCGACGCCCTGACCTTCGAGATGGGCGACCTCGGCTTCGCTGTGGGTCCGGATCGCGGTGTCGATTTCGGGATTGAGCTCGCGCGCGATCTCGATGATGCGCCGTGTCTGAAAGCCATCCGGCGTCGCGATCACGAGCAGCCGCGCCTGGGCGATATCCGCCGCCTCGAGAATACCCGGGGTCGATGCTTCGCCATAGATGGCCGTAATGCCGCGCTCGCGCAGCGCCTCGACGCGGCGTCGATCCTTGTCGACGAGGATAACGGGAAGACCTTCGCTCTTGAGCATCCTACCGACCACGCGCCCGACCCGGCCGTAGCCGACAACGACCGCGTGATGGCGAAAGCTGCTGTGCTTCGCGTCGGGCAGACGGGAATGGCTCTCATCGCCTCCCCGCTCCAGCAATGCCAACAGCCGCGGTCGTCGTCGCAGCCATCTCTCGAAGCCGTCGAAAGCGATGAAGACGAGCGGATTGAGCGTAATCGACAGCAGCGCGCCGGCGAGGACCAAGTCCCTCGCTTCCGCCTCGACCAGCCCCAAGGTGACGCCCAGGCCGATCAGGATGAAGGAGAACTCGCCGATCTGCGCCAGGCTCGCCGAGACGGTCAGCGCCGTCCGCGCCGGATAGCCGAAGGCCAGCACGATCCCAAACGCCGCAACCGACTTGCCGGCCAGAATGATCGCCAGCACTGCCAGAACGGCGGACGGTTCACGGACCAGGATGCCCGGATCGAACAGCATCCCGACCGAGACGAAGAACAGGACGGCAAAAGCATCCTGCAACGGCAGCGAGTCCGCGGCCGCCCGATGACTGAAATCGCTTTCGCTGAGGATCACGCCAGCAAAGAAGGCGCCGAGTGCGAAGGACACGCCGAACAGGGCGGCCGAGCCGAAAGCGATACCGAGCGCGGTCGCGAGAACCGACAGAGTGAACAATTCGCGCGAGCCCGTTCGGGCGACACGTTCCAATATCCAGGGCGCGGCGCGCGTTCCGACGATCAGGACAAGCGCAAGGAACAGCGCAACCTTTCCGAGCGTGACAAGCAAGACGAGCGCGATATCGCCCGCGCCGCCCGAAGCTCCTTCCCCTCCCAGCGCGCGCCCTAACGCCGGCAGCAACACAAGGGCCAGCACCATGACAAGATCCTCGACGATCAGCCAACCCACGGCGATCCGGCCGTTGATCGAATCGAGCGTATTGCGCTGCTCGAGCGCGCGCAGCAGCACGACGGTCGACGCGACCGACAGGGCAAGACCGAAAACCAGGCCCGCCCCGGTGGTCCAGCCCCAGAGATGCACCAGGCCCGCCCCGAGCAGGGCCGCAACCACGATCTGGACGAGCGCGCCGGGGATGGCGATCCTGCGGACAGCGACCAAATCCTTGATCGAGAAATGCAGCCCGACACCGAACATCAGCAGGATCACGCCGATCTCCGCGAGCTGGTTCGCCAGCGCAGCATCGCCGACGAAGCCGGGAGTGAAGGGGCCGACCGCCACGCCTGCGAGCAGATAGCCGACGAGCGGCGGCAGCTTCAGCCTGCTGGCAATGAATCCGCCGATGAAAGCGAGGACCAGTCCCATAACGAGCATGGCGAGAAGGCTGGTGTCATGGGGCAATAGCGATCCTTTCGGAAAGAGCCGCCATGCCGGCGGCACTCGGTATGATGGAGCGCCGATGGGTAAAGCGGCCGCGCTATCGGTGGCGGTGAAGGATCGACCCTACACCAGCGACGGCGCCAAGACCATGCTGCTCATCGGAAGCAGGAAAAGACACTGACAGGTGCGATGGCGCGACTGCGTTGCGCGGACCCGCCTAGAATTTTCGATGGAAGCTGACGAGGTCCGCGTCGGGATCGCCATAGCCGCAGATCAGCCCGCGCAGCATCTGCGCCGCCATCATCGAGAAGGTGATGCCATTCCCGCCATAACCCATGGCTGCATAGCAGTTGGGCATGCGCGGGATGCGGCCGATCGTCGGGGTGCCGACAGGGCTGTCGCCGAAGCTGCCGGCCCAGCCATGGACCGGAGTCGCGTCGATTCCCGGCAGCAGCGCGGCGAGCTTGCGCGACAGGGTTCTGATCTTGCCGGGAAGCTTCGCGTCGCGTTCGCCCGCGTCCGCGATTTCCTCATCCTCGCCGCCGCATATGACCTCGCCGCGCGGGGTGGTGCGGATGTAGAGATAGGGGTCGGCGGCTTCCCAGATCATCGCGGCCGTCGGCCAGATGGCGCGGGGCTGAGGGCGGGTCGCGATCGACCAGCTCGATATGATCCTGTTTCCCTTGCGCGGGATGCCCTTCATCATCTCGTAGCCCGTCGCCATGACCACATGGCGCGCACGGATCTCGGGACCGCGCGCGCTGTGAAGCGTCACGCCGTCTTCGCGCGCGTCGATGTCGCAGATATCGACCGGCGAATAGAGCCGGGCGCCGCGCGCGATGGCGGCGTTCAGATAGCCAAGGGTCATCCGGCGCGGGTCGGCGGAATAATTGCCGAAACCGATCAGCGCATGGCGTCCCTTGATCCCGTAGCGCTCCAACACCGCGGCGGGTTTGAGAAGCTCGACCTCGAAACCCGCGCGCCGGCGGGCGTCGGCTTCGCGCGCCAGGCCGTCGGCGTCGAGGACATTGCCGTCGAGATAGATGGAACCGCGCGTCGCGCCGTCGACGGCGAGGCCCAGCCGCTCGGTCCGCTCGCGCAGCGCATCGACCGCCTGGCGCGAGCGGCGCCAGATGCGCTCGGCCTTTTCGCGCCCGATACGCGCGGCCATCAGCGAGAGCGGCGTGTCGAGTTCATATTGCAGCATAGCCGTCGATGCTGCGGTCGATCCTTCGGCGGGGCCGCGGCGATCGACGATGACGGTCCTGAGACCCGCTTCCGACAGCGCCTCCGCGATCAGCGCGCCCGATACGCCGGCACCGACGACGACCGCATCGCACACGATATCGCGCGTCAACGGCTTTGACGAGATCGCCGGACGACGCCGGGCCGACCAGATCGACCGCCCGGTGCGAAGATCGCGGTGACGGGTCGCGGACGCGGCCGTCATCAACGTGGGCGATCAGGCAAGATCGCGCACCTTGGCTTCGCGCGCCCAGTGGCGCCGCGTGCCGACGTCGGCGAACGCGTCGATCGCGACGACACCGCCGTCCTTTTCGACGCCCGCCTTGTCGAGCAGCAGCTGCGTCGCGTCGTCGTGGGCGATGGTCTTGCAATGGCCATAGGCGTCCATGAACCATTGCACCGCCGCACCCTGCACCGAAAGCGCCTTGGCCTGTTCTTCTGTCAGGATCGAGGCGACCGCGTCGAACAGCACCGAAGGCGATCCGGCGAGTTGGCCGTCGGCCTTGAGCGTGCCGCCCTTTACCTTGATCCCGCCGACCTTCGGCGCGACGAGAAAGGGGGTGCCGCCCGCACTTTCGATATCGCCTTTCAGCTTGTCGATCGCCGCCTTGTCCGACCCTTCGGCGAACAGGATCGCGACCTTGCGGCCCTCCATCGTGTCATCGGCATTCTTCTGGATCGACAGCGCGGCGGAGGGTTTTAGGTCAACCGCGGCGCGCGCGGCCTTTTCCTTCGCCGGCAGGTCGATCGCGAGGCCCGCGGCGACGCGCTTCGCCAGATCCTCGTCGATGTTGCGGAGCTGGCCGACGACACGCGCGCGGACATGATCGAGCGTCACCTTCGACAGCTCGAACACCAGCGCCGAGGCGATATGCGCCTGCTCATTCGCGGTCTGCGACAGGTAGAAGAGCCGCGCCTGGGTGAAATGGTCGGCGAACAGTTCGGCGCGGATGCGCAGCTTCTGCGCGGGGTCGTTCCGTTCGTCATTGGCCATGTAGGTCGAGAAGCCCGTTTCGGCGCTCGCGCGTGGGCCGCCATGCTCTCCGGCTTCGGCAAGGCTGTTGGGTTCGTAATTGGCACGCCCCGTTGGCACGAGCGTCTGCATCATCCCGTCGCGCTGGAAATTGTGGAAGGGGCATTTCGGCGCGTTGATCGGGATCTGGTGGAAATTGGTCGTTCCCAGCCGCGATTTCTGCGTGTCGAGATAGGAGAAGAGCCGGCCCTGCAGCAGCGGGTCGTTGCTGAAATCGATGCCGGGGATGATGTTCGACGGCAGGAAGGCGGCTTGCTCGGTTTCGGCGAAGAAATTGTCGACGTTGCGGTTGAGCGTCATGCGGCCGACGATCTCGACGGGGATATCCTCCTCGGGGATCAGCTTGGTGGCGTCGAGCACGTCATAGGGCTGCTTTGCCGCGAACGCCTCGTCGAAGACCTGCACGCCGAGATTCCACGCCGGGAAGTCGCCGGCATCGATCGCCTCGAACAGGTCGCGGCGCAGGAAATCGGGATCGGCACCGGCGATCTTGACCGCCTCGTCCCATGTCGTCGACTGGATGCCGAGCACGGGCTTCCAGTGGAATTTGACGAATTTGCCCGCACCCTCATCGTTGACGAAGCGGAAGGTATGAACGCCGAAGCCTTCGATCATGCGGAAGCTGCGCGGGATCGCGCGGTCGGACATCGCCCACATGATCATATGCATCGATTCGGGCATCAGGCCGATGAAGTCCCAGAAGGTGTCGTGTGCGCTCGCCGCCTGCGGATAACCGCGGTCGGCCTCCATCTTCACGCTGTGGACGAGATCTGGGAACTTCATCGCGTCCTGGATGAAGAAGACCGGGATATTGTTGCCGACCAGATCCCAATTACCGGTTTCGGTGTAGAGCTTGACCGCAAAGCCGCGCACGTCACGCGGCGTGTCGACCGATCCGGCGCCGCCGGCGACGGTCGAGAAGCGAACGAAGACCGGACAACTCGCCCCTTCCTTCTGGAAGATCGACGCCTTGGTCAGTTCGGGAATCGCCCTGGTGCATTCGAACACGCCGTGCGCGCCCGACCCGCGCGCATGGACGATGCGTTCGGGAATGCGCTCATGGTCGAAATGGAAGATTTTCTCGCGGAGGGCGAAATCCTCGAGCAAGGTCGGCCCGCGTGCGCCGGCGCGAAGCGAATTCTGATTGTCGGAGATACGGTGACCGAAATTATCGGTGAGATAAGCCGCCGCATCGGCGACTCCATCTCCGACTTGCTGATGCAGTTCATCGCCATCGCCTCTGCTGTCAATCGGCGCCGGCTGGCCCTCTCCCGGTTGGTGGTCACGAAGTGCATGGTCTGCGGCGGGTGACGGCACGGGCTTCTTCGCCATGATCGGATCCTTCGGTCAGCGGGGATAAGGTCTCAACCCGCGGCTTCCCCCTAAGTTTCGTCGCGCCCGCTTTCTTCTGATCGAGCTAGGCCGCCTCCGGCGCCATTGCATGCCATCAACCGGTCGGGGATGGCCTATAGAAGCGGAATCGATCGACCGCGCCTTCGATCAGGTGGCCAGCGAGTCTGAGGCGGATTTCGTCGGCGCCGCTACTGGTCGTGCAGACCAAGCGCGTGCCGCCTGACGGCAACCGCTCGATCGCACTGATAGCCACTCCCGACGCACGGCAGATTTCCCTGACATCGGCCTCAGGCAACGCGAGGTTGATCGCGCGGCTCACGTCGATTCCGGCACGGAAGCACCAGAGCGGATGATCTCCGCGACCTGCACATAGCCCTCCGGGCTGGCGGTTGCGATGGCGAGCGGCCTTCCGCCAAGCACGACATTTTCTCCATTGAGAAAGGCGATGGCAGGGTCGCGTCCGCCCATCACCAGATAGGCAAGCTGGCTGATGTCACCCTGACGCCGGGCATGATCGAGGGAGAGCGGGCTTCGATATTTGTGGAAATGGCGCACGGGGCGAGACGATGCGACGGTTCTTTCGGCGGTGTCGGGGCGATTCATGGCGGGGCTCCTCTGCGTAAGCGGGAGCACAGGCTCTCAGCCGCGGCGGCTTACAAAAAGGAGGGCCGCGATAGATGCTATATGGGTTTGTACACACGGATTGTAAGGACGAAAATCCAAGGGCCGCGGTCCGCGACATTTCGCCCCTAGCCGTGCCTGTCCTTCGTCGAAGCAGGGAGCCGCATCACCTTCCTAAGATGATGTTTATAATGAATATTATTTCCAATCGGCCGAGACATACCCTCGCTGACACCCTCACGCGACTATAACGAAAAATGGGAATCGAATAGAGGATCGAACTTCGCGAAAATGGGAATCGAAAAAGTTCGGTGGCGGGCCTGCCGGTCCATTACCCTGCATCTGACGAAAAACGGAGAATTGCAGGGTAAATTGCCTATAGACAGGCGCAAGGGATTTTGCCGGCCATCCCCTGCGGCTCGCTCGCGGCGCCCTAGCTTTTCTCGAACAGGCGCTTGAGGCTGGCGTATCGAATGAAGGTCGATCGACCGACTTTTACAGTTTCTAGCTCTCCGGCCTTGATGAGTTCGTAGAGCGTCGACCGTCCAATGCCAGTGAGTTTAACCGCGGCGGATATGCGGACGCTGATCGGTTCGAAATGGTGGCGGTCCTCGGACGCAACTTGCGGCCCTTGCCTGCTCTGCATCTTGCTCATGGCTTCCGCCTCCCTCGGTGAAAGCGGCGATCGGTTTCGATGAAAGCCGTAAGCATTGCAGGAATAAGGTCCGGCACGGATTCACGCCTGCCGTATGCCGCTTCGTAAGCGTCGGCATAAGCGTTCAATGCCTCGAACAAACCCGGCATGGCGTTGAACGTGATTCTCTTCGGCGTTCGCTCCGGCAGCTTCGGCAATTTCAGGTCAGCCATTTCCGCCTCCCCACGGCCGCCCGACGACAATATCCTTGTGGACGATGACACGCAGCGGCCAGCCGGGCCGGACGCGCATAGTCGGCTGGATATTGAGATTGCGGGTGACGAGCTGGTCGCCCGCGCGCGCGCCGCTCTGCTGCGCGGACTCGCGGATCGCTCGAACAAGGTCGCTCTCGCTGCTGCCAAAACTCAATTCCGAGCCGACACCAAGCAGCGTCGAGAGCGCGACGCCCTTCAATAGCTGCCATGTGTGCCGGTCGATCTTGTCGGCGAGGCCCGCATAGCCCTGCGTGTCGGTCGCGGGAACATTGTCGATGCGGATTGACGAACCATCGGGAAGGATGATGCGCTGCCAGACCACCAGCGCGCGGCTTTGGCCGAACGCGACGACGCTATCGTAACTGCCGACCAGCCGCGAGCCTTGCGGGATAAGCAGGCTTTGGCCGGTCACGCTGTCATAGACATTTTCCGTGACCTGCGCCGTCACCAGCCCCGGCAAATCGGAAATAAGCCCGGTGATGAGGCTCGCCGCGATGACGCTGCCCGCCTGCACGGTCCAGGGTGAGACGGGCGCGGTCAGCCTGTGCGGGTTTACGTCGCCGCCCGCGTTCGCTTTGCCGATCATTGCGTTCTTGCGCTGCTGTCCGTTCGGATCGTCTGCGGCCTGCGGCGACGCTGGCAACTCGGGCGTCTGTTCTGCCGTGACCGCGACCGGGCGAGCAGATGCGGTGTTGCCGGCGACTTGCAGCATGACGCCGGACTCGCGGGCCGCGCGCTGTTCGGCCGCGATGCGCTGGCGTTCGGCTTCGGCCTCCTGCGCCGTGCGCCGCGCCGCCTCGTCCGCGGACTCGATCGGCGCCATCCCGATTTTGCGCTGATGGTCGAGGATCGGCTTGCCAAGGTCGCCGGGGAGCGGCGGCCCGAGTTGCGGCACGTCGCCATAGCTGACGGGAGCGCCCGCGAGTGCATCGGGCGGCGCCTTCGCGCCATGCAGCTTGTCGTCGGCGGGTGCGATGATGCCGATACTCGCAGGCTTCAACGCCAGCCATGTGACGCCGACAATCGCGGTCGATCCGACAGCGGCAATGGCGACGATCGCGCCGCGCCGAAAGCGGGTCACGCGACCCGGCGCGGCGCGAAGGGCGAGCGTTTCGGGGTCGGCCTTGGCCGGTGCGGTGCTGACGGGCGGGATAGCCGGGTCGATCATTTGCCTTTCCTCCGCTTCGGCTGCGCCGTCTCGATCCGCACGATCTGCTGCTTCTTGCCGCCAAGGCGCAACTCGGCCGCGCCGAACAGCCGATCGACGACATAGTAGCGGCCCGCGACCCGGTAGTTCACAAGTTGCGCCTCGCCGTCGTCCCCAATGACGAACAGCGGCGGCGCCTCGCCAACCGCAATGCTCGGCGAAAACTCAATAAAGGTCTGCCGCCCATCATCGAACGCGCGCAGCGGACGCCATGCAGGTTTGTCGCCGGAAATCGCATAGTGGAAATTGAGGCGATCGACCGCGAGGCCCGACGCGATCGGCGCGGCTGCTGCTGCCGCGTCCTGCTGGCGGCGCAGCGCGATCAGCTCGTCTTTCGGATAGGTCCACGACAGCGCCGCCATCGCGCCGGTCGATCGGCTTTCGAGTTCGATGTGATAGACGCGCCTGTCAGTCGTGATGACGAGATTCGAGCGAAGTCCTGCCGAATAGGGCTTCACGAAAATATGGGTGCGCTGCTCTGCGCCACTGCCGCTGGTCGTGTCGCCAACGGTCCAGCGCACGGTATCACCCGCGGCAACCGACGTGACCGCCTCGCCAGGCTGCAAAGCAATGTCGGTGATGCGCTCGGGGGCGGCATAGAGCCGATAGAGCGTCCCGTCGCTATAGGGATAGACCTGCACCGCGCCGACGAATCCGGCGTTCGACGGCTCGCGCAGCGCGGCCTTGTTGGCGGCGGCGACCTTTGCGGTCGGCTGGGCGGCGGCGGGAACGGCAAGCGCAAGGACGCTAACCGACAGGATGACGGCGCGGATCATGGTTCATTCCTTTCGGGGGTCTGCGGCGGTTCGGGGTCGATCGGCATATCGGCGGGCGGTTCCGGCGCGACCAATTCGTCCGGTCTCGGGAAGCGATCGAGCGGTTTCAGAACATCGGTGTCGAGTTCGCGGGACCAGTCGATCGCGTCGATATAAAGGCCGAGCGGGTTCTTGCGCAGCACCTCGGCCGAGCGTGGCGGCTGCACCTTCACGGTCAGCATCGCGGTCCAGCGCGAAGTGCCCGACAGGCTGCCGCGTTCATAAGCCTGCTCGGTCCATTTGACCTGAAAGCTACTATCCGATGCGCGGACCACGCTCGTCACCTGTACCGACACCGTGCGACGGCCTACATCCGCGAACGGATTATCGGCGCGGGCATATTCGCCAAGGAAGAGCGACGCGCGTTCGGTGGCGAAGTCGTATGCCGATAGCCAGTTCTCACGCATGAGCACCGGATCGAGCGAACGCGAGCGGACATTGACGATGAACTTGCCAAGGTGCCAGGCAATCTGCGGGTCGGTCGCCTGATACTCCGTGTCTGCCGGCGCGACCGCCTGCGCCTCACCGAGAGTGTCGACCTCGACGACATAGGGCACAACATGGCTCTGCATCGACTGCCAGATCAGCGCGGACGACAGGCCCGCGGTGAGCAGCAGCCCACCGAACGCCATCAGCCGCCAATTCTTCGCCTGAACGCGGGCGGCACCGATGCGCTCGTCCCATAGTTGTCCGGCGCGTTGATAGGGAGTTTCAGGTTCGGGCGTCTGCCCATAGCGCTGCACGGCTCGTTTGAATCTCATGACTTAATCCCTTTCCTTGATGTCCGGTGTGATCCCGGCGCCGCCACGATCGCCCGATTGAACGGCGTGGATCGCCATCTGACGGCGGTGACGGCTAGCCTGGGTGGCGTGGAGTTTTTGCGCCCATGCCGGCGGCGATGCGTCGCCACTTGCGGCGCTGGCGTTGGCGCTCGATGCACCGCTGGTTCCCGCGGCCCAGGCGGCTTGCTGACCGCGCGCGGCAGCAGCGCGAAGGCCGAGGGCATTGTGCATCCGGTTGGCGGCAGCCCCTTTGGCGGCGCTCGCCATGCCGCCGATACCGGCGCCGATGGTCGAGGTGCCGGACGTTTCCTGGCCCAGCTTGTAAGCCGTCGAAGCTGCGCTCCCCATCGCCGTTCCGGCGCGAAGCGCGCCGAGACCGGCGCCGGCAACGCCCCGCGTAGCGGCAACAGCGCCGGCTCCGCCCATCGCGAAGCCGCCTGCGGCCAATGCGGTTGTCGCGACGACGGAACCGGCGCCGAGCTGCGGGGCGCCCGCGACCAACCCGGACGCAATGCCGGGACCAAAGATAGCGAGGCCGAACAGGGCCAGGCTCGCGAGCATCAGCGATACCGCCTGCTCGATCGACACCTCCTCGCCGGCAATCGCGCCGGTGAAGTCGGCAAAATAGTTGGAACCGATACCGACGATGACCGCCAGCACCATCACCTTGATGCCGGACGAGACGACATTGCCCAGCACACGCTCGGCGAGGAAGGATGTGCGATTCCAGAGTGCGAAGGGAACCAGCACGAAGCCCGCGAGGCTCGTCAGCTTGAATTCCAAGATCGTGATGAAAAGCTGGATCGCGAGAATGAAGAAGGCCGCGATGACGATCACCCAGGCAATTACCAGCACCGCGATCTCGACGAAATTATTGAAGAAGTCGATCGGGCCGACGAGCTCTTTCGCTTGCACCAGAAGCGGAAAGGCGGCCTCGAATCCGGTTCCCGCGAGCCGGCCCGGCATCAGCAAATCCTGCGCGCCGATCGCGCTGCCGCCCGCGGTCAGTCCCAGTCCGGCGAAACTGCGGAAGATGATGTCGGTGAGGAGCGGAAAGCTGTTCAATATCAGCGCGAAGGCGCCGACATAGAGAATCTTCTTCAAAAACTTGCCGATGACGTCGTCCTCACCGCCAAGCGCCCAGAACAGCCCGGCGAGCGTGATATCGATGCCGATCAGGATCGTGGTCAGGAAACCGACATCGCCGCCGAGCAGCCCGAAACCGCTGTCGATATAGGCGATGAACGCCTGCATGAACTGGTCGATGACATTCAAATCCTGCACGCACGGGACTCCTTAAAGGCAATGGATTGGGGTCGCGGGAACCGCTGGCCGCGAGAGGGGGGAGCCATGCGGTCCCCGCGACGGGACGGCGCTCGCCGGGGAACAAGGGGCGCAGCGCCGCCCAAGCTATGGCTGCGGCGTGTAGGCCTTGCCGTCGCCGAGGAATCGGCTCGTGCGGACACGGGCCTCGCGCGCGCTCTGGCCGCGCCGCGCCGCTTCGAGCGATTCGGTTCGGAACTGCGCCGCCATCAGGTTCTGGAGCTGGAACTGCTGCTTGGTCGCGAGCGCGAGAAGCTGGTTTGTCGCCTGCTGTGCCTGCAAACTTCCTTCTGCGCCTTGGCTCTTGGCGACGATCGCCGCGAGGGTTTGCGCGTCATCGCGGACATTCTCGACGATACCGCTCTGAACCTGCATCGTCTGCCGGAACGCGGCCATTTCATTATCGAGGCGCTGTCTAGCGGTCGCAATTCGCTGGTCGCGCTTCATCACCGACGCGAAGCTGTCGGGAAATTGCCGACGGAATTGCTCGTCGATTTGATCGACGCGGAAGTCGATGCCCTGCGCTTGCCCCATGAGTTTGTCGATCTCGCCGAGCGTCTGGCGAAGTTGGTCGAGCTGCGGGAAGTCGATGCGCGAGAGGTTCTTGCTCTGATTGACGAGCATCCGGGCTTCGTTTTGAAGGCTCTGGATTTGATTGTTGATCTGCTGGAGCGTCCGCGCGGCGGTGAGCAGGTTCTGCCGATAATTGGTCGGATCGAACACGCTGATCTGTGCCGAGGCGGGGGTGCTCGTCGTGTAGACCCCGACGATGACGGTGCCGATCGTGCCAAGGCCAAGCGCTGTGGCGAGCAGATAATTGCGGACGGGAGAGCGGGGCATGATGCTATTCCTTTTCTGCTGGAGGTTGGACGGCGGGGAATCGGCCAAGCAGCTCGGCCGCCCAATCGAGGCCGGCTTGGGTCAGGAAATGCGCCGCAAAATCGTCCGCGCCATGTTTGGCGAGGGTCGCGTCGATGCGCTTCTGGGTGTCGGGATCGGACGCACCGCACAGTGCGAGCGCGATCGGGCCTAGTCCCAGTTCGAACAGGCGGTTGCCGCGCGCCGATTGCAGATAATATTGCCGCTTCGGCACGGCGCGGCTGACCAGCTCGATTTGCCGCGCGTTGAGGCCAAAGCGGACATAGGCCGCCTGGCTCTGCGGCTCGATCGCCCGGTCATTCGGCAGCAATATGCGCTGCGGGCAACTCTCGATGATCGCGGGTGCGATCGTCGAATCCGCAATGTCGGCCAGCGATTGCGTCGCGAACACGACGCTGACATTCTTCTTGCGCAGCACCTTCAGCCATTCGCGGATGCGCGCCGCGAACAGCGGATGGTCGAGGAACACCCAGGCTTCATCAAGAATGAGCAGCGTCGGCCGCCCGGTGAACCGCTCTTCGAGCCTATGGAACAAATAGGTCAGCACCGGCGCGACGACGCCCGCGTGCCCCATCAACGCCTCGGTCTCGAAGCACTGAACATCGGCAATCGCAAGGTCGTCCTCAGCGGCATCGAGCAGTCGCCCGAATGGCCCTTCGAGCGTATAGGGCGCGAGGGCGACACGCAGCGGCGCCGACTGCAAGAGCAGCGACAGGCCGGTCAGCGTCCGTTGCTCGACCGGCGCGGTCGCGAGGTTGGTTAGCGCCGACCAGACCGCTTCCTTGACCTCCGGCGTGACCACGATCATTTCATGGGCGAGCAAGGCGCCGATCCATTCGGCCGCCCACGCCCGTTCGTCGGCGCGGTCGATATGCCGTAGAGGTTGAAAGGCGATGGCCTTCCCGCCTTCGTCCTCGCTGCCGAGGCCGAGCGCATGATGCGCGCCGCCCATCGCCAGCACCGCGGCGCGCGCCGAAAAACCCTTGTCGAAGATATAGACTTGGGAATCGGGGTAACGCCGGAACTGCAAGGCGAGCAATGCCAGCAGCACCGACTTGCCCGCGCCGGTCGGGCCAACAATGAGCATGTGGCCGACGTCACCGATATGGGTCGAGAGCCGGAACGGGGTCGATCCGCTCGTCTCGGCATAGAGCAAGGGCGGTCCGTCCAGATGCGCGTTGCGTGCCGATCCCGCCCATACCGACGATAGCGGCATCAGGTGGGCCAGATTGAGCGTGTGAACGATCGGTTGCCGGACGTTGGCATAGACATGGCCTGGGAGGCTCGACAGCCACGCCTCGACCGCGTTGACCGTCTCGCGGATACAGGTGAAACCCAGCCCGTTGACGATGCGCTCGACCGCCCGCACCTTTTCTTCGACGCGAGCGCGATCGGTATCGGCAACGGTGATCGTGGTCGTCAGATAACCGAAGGCGACATGATCGCCGCCGAGCGCCTGCAAGGCCAGGTCGGCATCGACCACCTTGTTGTCGGCGTCGCTATCGAGAAGCTGTGCGGGCTGGTTGTAAATCACCTCGCGCAGCATCGCCGTCACCGACTTGCGCTTGTTGAACCATTGGCGGCGCAGCTTGGTCAGCGCCTTGGTCGCCTCCTGCTTGTCGAGGGCTATAAATCTCGTGACCCAACGATATGAAAAATCTTCGTGATTGAGCGCATCGAGGATTCCGGGCCGGCTGACATTCGGAAAGCCGAATATGGTCAGCGTCCGCAAATGCTCGTCGCCGAGCATCGGTTCCAACCCGCCGGTCAATGGCGTGTCGGTCAATATGGCGTCGAGATACATTGGGGTTTCGGGGACCGCGACGACATGGCGGCGCGTCGATATGGTGCCGTGAAGGAACGTCAGCGTCTCGCCATCGTCGAGCGCGCGCACCTCCGGCATGAAACCGCTGAACAAGTCGAGCGCCCGGTCCGTCTCGGCGATGAAGCTGGCGAGCGCCTGCCGCCAATCGCGGCCTTTCGCATCATCGCTGCGCTCGACCAGCGCGCGGCCCGCCGTATCGGCCTGATCGGGCGGCGGCAGGAAAGTCAGCGTCACATAATAGAGGCTCTCATAGTGCGCGCCCGCGCTCTCGAGCGCCGCGCGCCGTTCCTGATCGACCAGCCAGGACGCCGCATCGGGAAAGTCGCTGCCGGGATAGCCCAGCGCTTCGCGGCGTTCGGCCTCGAAGTGTAAGGCCCAACCTGATCCAAAGCGTTTGAGGACATTGTTCGCCCGCGCGCAGGCGGCGACAAGTTCGGCCTCCGTGGCGCTTTCCAGGTCCGGTCCGCGAAAGCGCAAGGTGCGCTGAAAGCTGCCGTCCTTGTTCAGCACCACGCCGGGGGCGATCAACGCCGCCCACGGCAGATGATCGGCAAGCCGGTCGGCGCCGCTGCGATATTCCTTGAGGTTCAGCATGTGAGATACCCCCGCTGGCGAAGGTGGCGGGCGAGGACGGGCGCGAAATCGGGATCGCGTTTTGCGGCGAACACCGCGAGCGTGTGACCCGCCGCCCACATCACCAGCCCGGCAATCCATTGCTGCAAGCCGAGGCCAAGCGCGGCGGCGATCGTGCCATTGACGATCGCGATGGCGCGCGGCGCACCGCCGAGCAGGAGGGGTTCGGCCAAGGCGCGGTGCATCGGCGCTTCGAAGCCTTCGATATGCGAGCCTGCGCCGATCATGCGATCAACGCCCCGCCGCCGAAGCTAAAGAAGCTGAGAAAGAAGGAACTGGCCGCGAAGGCGATCGACAGACCGAAAATGATCTGGATGAGGCGCCGGAAGCCGCCCGCCGTCTCGCCGAACGCGAGCGTCAGGCCGGTCACGATAATGATGATGACCGCGACGATCTTGGCGACCGGGCCTTGGACGGACTCCAGGACCTGCTGCAACGGCTCCTCCCACGGCATTCCCGACCCGGCGGCGTGCGCTGTGGCGGCGGCAGCCAGGCCGAGCACGACAGCCGCGGCGGCAATGAGGCGGTTGGGGTGACGGGTGCGGGACAGGCGCATAGTCTATTCTCCTTGGTTGTCGGGGGTGAGGTCGCGAACGGCGTAACCGCCCTGCGCGTCGAGGCCGGTGACGCGCGCAATCGTGTCCACGCGGCGCGCGAGGCCGCGCCCGGATATGAACACGATCATGTCGATGGCCTCGGCAATGAGGCGGCGCGGGACAGTGACGACGCTTTCCTGAACAAGCTGTTCGAGCCGGTAGAGCCCGGCCGTCGCGCTATTCGCGTGGACCGTCGCGATGCCGCCAGGATGGCCGGTATTCCATGCCTTGAGCATGTCGAGCGCCTCGCGCCCGCGAACCTCGCCCACAATGATGCGGTCGGGGCGAAGGCGCAGCGTCGAACGCACAAGGTCGGCCATCGTGACTGCGCCGGCCCCGCTCGGGCCAACTGTCCGAGTGCGAAGCGCGACCACATCGGACGCCGCGCATTGCAGTTCGCGCGTGTCCTCGATGATGATGACGCGCTCGTCGAGGCCCGCCATTTCGGCAAGCAACGCGTTGGCGAGCGTCGTCTTGCCCGATGACGTGCCGCCCGCGACAAGGATATTCCGACGCTCGACGACGGCCATCGACAGAAGCCGCGCCGTGTCGGCGGGCATGATGCCGTCGTTCACATAATCGAGCAGCGTATAGATGCGCGCAGCCGGCTTACGGATCGAGAAGCAGGGCGCGAGGCTGACGGGCGGAAGCACGCCCTCGAACCGCTCGCCCGCGCCTTCGCCGTGCGGCGGCAGTTCGGCCGATATGATCGGTGCCATTGCATGGGCCTCAGTCCGTGCATGGCTCGCAACCAGGCGAATGATGCGCTCGATCTGCGCCGGGTCGTAGCGGGTGCCGGTGTCGATGCGCCCCTCGCCAAGCCGGTCGAGCCGTAGCACCCCATCGGGGTTCACCATGATCTCGATAACCGCGGGGTCGGACAGTGCCGCCGCGATGCCTGGTCCCATTGCGGTACGGAGCATTGCGCGGCGGCGCCCAAAGGAATTATTGGCGTCGGAAAGCGCCTCGGTCATGGCTGTGCCTCGGTGACGTTCTGGGTGTCGAGTGTCCGCTTGCCGCCCGCGATCTGGCGGCCAAGCTGGGCGATAAATCGCTCGAAACGCTGATTGCCGGTCGCAAGCGCGGCGGCGTCGGCTTCGGGGAGCGGCGCGGTGACGGTGAGCTGGTAGCGCACGAACAGCGCCAACGCCTCCAGCACCACCTCCATGTCGCGGCGGCCGGCCGCGACCTCGCGCGATATGCGATCGAGCCGGACTTTCAGAAGGTCGTCGACCTGCTTCGACGCGCGGCGCGCCAGCCAATCGCGAAGCGCCTCGTTGACGATGCGCGACTTGTTGCCGCCGCGCCGGATGACCAGCCCGTCGAGCGCATCGCTCAAGTCGCTGTCGATGTAGAGATTCTGCCGGACCTTCATCGCTTACAGTCCCGGCAACAGGTCTTGGGACTGCGGCTGATTCATCGCATGGCCGCGCACGAGCGAGGCGCGAACGCGTTCCATGACGCGCTTGTCGGCGGCGGCGTCGGGGTCGTCGCGCTCCATGTCGGGCAATTCGAGTTGCGTCGCGGGTTCCGCCTGCGGCGGCGTCTCGTCGATCAACGGGTGCCGTTGCTGCTGCAACCCGCCGTCCTCGTCCGCGCCGGGCTCCTCGTCCACCTTGCCGAGCCTGCTATCGGGCGCGCTGACCAGCCCCGTCCAGTCGTCGGGGCGGCTGGGTGGCCGATCGGCATAGTCACCAAGCGAGAGCGCGGGCGGTGCCAGGAGCCGCGCGCGGAAATTGGCGTCCTTGTAATATTGTAGCTTCTTCGCCCGGATCGGGGCCGTGCCCGACACAAGAACCAGCTCGTCGGCGGGCGGAAGCTGCATGACCTCGCCCTGCGTCAACAGCGGGCGCGCCGTCTCCTGCCGGCTGACCATGACATGCGCGAGCCAGGGGGCGAGCCTGTGACCCGCATAGTTCCGCATCGCGCGCTGTTCGGTGGCGACGCCGAGAGCATCGGAAACCCTCTTTGCCGTCCGCTCGTCATTGGTCGAGAAAACAACGCGGACGTGGCAGTTATCGAGAATCGAATTATGCTCGCCATAGGCTTTATCGACCTGATTGAGCGACTGCGCGATCAGATAGACCCGGATTCCGTAGCCCGCCATGAAGGCTAGGCTCGTCTCGAAGAAGTCGAGACGCCCCAGGGCGACGAACTCGTCGAGCATCATCAGAAGCTGATGTTTGCGCCCCTGCGTCGGGTCGGCGTCGAGCTTCTCGGTCAGCCGACGCCCGATCTGGTTGAGGATCAGGCGCACGAGCGGCTTGGTCCGCGAAATGTCAGACGGCGGAATCACCAGATAGAGCGATGCCGGGTGATCGGCTTCGACAAGATCGGCGATGCGCCAGTCACATCGTGACGTGACCGCCGCGACGGTCGGGTCGCGATAGAGGCCGAGAAATGACATGGCGGTGGACAGGACACCGCTGCGCTCGTTCTCCGACTTGTTCAGCACCTCGCGAGCGGCCGACGCGACGACGGGATGAACCTGCGGCGCCTCCTTGGTGCCGAGATGATTGGTGGTCATCATCCGGCGCAGCGTCGTCGTGAACGGGCGCTGCGGATCGGACAGGAAGGTTGCGACACGGGCGAGCGTCTTTTCTTCCTCGGCGTAGAGGATGTGGAGGATCGCGCCGACCAGCAGGCTGTGGCTGGTCTTCTCCCAATGGTTGCGCCGTTCCAACGCGCCTTCGGGATCGACAAGAATGTCGGCGATGTTCTGAACGTCGCGAACCTCGTTCGCGCCCTTCCGGACCTCCAGCAGCGGATTATATTTGGCCGACCGCGGGTCCGTCAGGTTGAATAGCAGAACGTGCGAAAAGCGTGCGCGCCAACCTGCGGTAAGCCGCCAGTTCTCGCCCTTGATGTCGTGGATGATGGCTGAGCCGGTCCAGCTTAGCAACGTCGGGATGACGAGGCCGACGCCTTTGCCCGAACGCGTCGGCGCGAACGCCATGACATGCTCCGGCCCGTCGTGACGAAGGTAGCGCCACCGCTTGCGGCCTAGAAAGACGCCGCTGTCGCAGAGCAGTCCAGCTCGGTCGATCTCGCGCTTCGTTGCCCAGCGCGCCGAACCGTATGTCGTGACGTGGCGTGACTGACGGGCGCGCCAGAGTGATCCGGCGATGGCGGACGCGCAGCCGAGAAAGCCGCTCGCCCCGGCGATCATCCCCGCCTTGTCGAAAACCTCGGGCGCATAGGCTTCGTAGTGATACCACCACGGAAATATCGCCCACGGCCGATAGATCGGCGTGTCGAACAGGACGAACCACGCCGACCCAAGCTGGGGCTGATAGCCAAGCTGCGCCGCACACCATTGCGTCGCAATCCAGACGCCCGCGATCACCATCGCGAAGACGACGAAAATCTGTCCGACAAGGAGCTTGGTAGGCGTCAAGAGAATCTCCCGGCGACGCAGGGATCGCGTCGGCGGCCCAAAAATCAGCTGGGTCGGGAAAATCTCATATGACGGTTATGACGCGTGATGACGCACCGCGACGCAGCGCGAAGGGATAAGGGTCCCAGCCTGCAACGCTCCTGTTTGCTCTCTCCGTAGCTATTTCGATGCCAGATCAGATTTCGCGATAGGTATCAGCGCGGCTGCATCGCGCCCGAAGTCGGTCCTTCCAACACCCATCGGCCTGTGACCAAAAGCAGTCATTCTG
This sequence comes from Sphingopyxis sp., assembly GCF_025869345.1. GTDB lineage: Bacteria > Pseudomonadota > Alphaproteobacteria > Sphingomonadales > Sphingomonadaceae > Sphingopyxis. The sequence continues at coordinate 32,517 of NZ_JAOZVW010000030.1, read as the reverse complement.
AGGCAGCAGCCATTATTCCGTTATCTTCGACGCGCCCCTATACGACCGCCTCTAATCGCTCCCGATCAACGTCCGTGACAGACTTTGAATTTTTTGCCCGAACCGCATGGACATTTCTCGTTGCGACCGACCTTTTTCCTGGGCTCGACCTCCCGAGGGGTGCCGCGGCGCTGATCGAACAGCGCCTGCAACGGAGCAGGAATCACAACCTGTCGCTGCGGCGGACCGCCTTTGAGCCGGACTTGGCGAATAATGGCCTTCTGCTCCTGGAACGCCTTGCGCTGCTTCGGATCCATCGCATCTTCGAACGGCAGCAGCCGCTCGACCTCATTCGCCGCAGCGTCATGATCGCCGCAATAGGCAAGGACCACCGCGTATAGCGCGCGGGCTTCGAGGACGCGCCCCGCGAGGCCCGCGCCTTGCAAGATGGGGAATATGTTACGTTCGAAGGCCTCGCGGGCGCTTATGAAGTCGTTCACCCAGACCAGTTCTTCGACAAGGTCGAGACCAACCCGGACGAAGGACTGGTAGGATTGCGACAGCTCGTAGAACTTCATCGCATGGATGCGTGCGAGAGTAGATCGCTGGCTCTTCCGGCCCAAGGCCTGCGCGAAAAGATCGTGACTGTCTGCCAGATGTTTCAGCCGATCGGTGAGATCTTCGTCTTTAGGAAGAAGCTGCCGAAGTTCGGGGGCGTTCCGTCCCACCACATCGTCGGGCCTGATCCCGAGCTCCCGATAATATTCGTCGATGAGGGCGAGCGCCTCACTTACAGCCGTATCGTTGTCGCCTAGCTTGAACAGGGCGAGGGCGCGATTGTAGCGGAACACTCGCAGATGTTCGGGCTGGTCAGGAAGTCGATCCGCAACCTGGTCAAGCATGGCCCGGACGCCATCGATGTCGCCGAGCTCGGACAAGAGCAACATCCGCTTCATGCCCCAAGCCATCCACTCCTCGTCGCCGAGTTCGTTTTCCCTCAGCAGCGACTCCATCTCGTCGACCCGCTTCCGGCCGGCCTCATAATCTCCCTCGCGCAGATCATTGAAGACCAGGCCATCGAGTGCCCACAGCCTTGTTTCGGCATCCCCATTCGGATCGACCGCGATCGTCAGCAGATAGGGTTCGATTTCCGGCCAGACCCCAAGCTCGTGGAACAATTCGTCTGTCGCAAACTGCACCAATATTCTCGCCTGACCGAGAAGCCCGAACAGACGGATGAGCAGTCCTAACTTCGCGAGGCTCCAGTTGGTGCGGATCGAGCTTACGATGACCCGCTGCAACGCCCCCAACGCTTTCTGCTCGAAGTCCTGAGCCGCCCGCTGCTGCAAGCCGGGCGCGGTATGCATCGCTGGTCTCGAATTCGTCCTTCGGCGCGATGGGCTTGATGGACGCGATAGCCTGGTCGAAGGTCTGCGGCTGCACCGTGGTGCCCGTGTAGGCTGTGCAGCCCGATTGCGCCTGAGCCAGTGCCGGCGCGCAGATCAGCGCCGCAGCCAGAATGATTTTCCTCATTGGTTTCGCTCCCCCTTGAGCCCGTGCAAAATATTGAAACTAACGCTCCAGGCGGACACGAAGGCGCCGTGCGCGCTCGCGAAACGCATGTTCCCCGCCCTCGAGAATGTCGCAGACCATCTTGCGGATCGGCGCGTCCTCGAGGCCGCCGCTCGCATAGGCGATCTCGGGCAAGCCATCCCCCGGATGCGGACCGGCCGATGCAACGATGACCTGATCGGCATCGGTGTTGATCACGAGATTGGCGTTATGCGTGACGATGATGACCTGGCGCTTGGCCTTGGCCTTGAGGAACAGGCCGACGAGTTCATCATAGATGGACTTGGGATCGAGATTTTCCTCGGGCTGATCGATGATCAGCGGCCGCTTAGAGGTCGTTGAGGACCTGTTGTTCCGAAAACACCGCTTCGAAAATTCGCCGGTAACTTGTCTGCCTTTCCGCTGGCAGGCCCTTGGCGCGTTCCTCTGCGCCCTCATAGTCCTTCAGCTTGTCTTGCAGGACCGAGAGGAGTTCGGTCTCGGTCGTGATTTTCGCCGACAGCGAATTAAACCGTTCGCGCGTTTCCTTGTCGACGTTGATGATATCTCCGAGCCGCCGGATTTCGGCATCGAGCCGGCCCAAGGGCAGTTTCGTCAGATCGGCATCGTCGGCGACGAGCGGGGCCGCTGGATCGGTGATTGCGATATCGATCCCGCGCCACCCATCGCGGTTCTTCCGGGTGGAGGACAGATTGTCGTTGATGATGCCGTCCACATTGCCGCTGTACTGCGTCAGAAAGCCGTCCCATGCCGCTGCGACATTCCTGAGGCCGCGTTCGGTGACAATTCCATTGCCCCAATCGAGTTTTACCGTCGCGTCGTCGAGATATTCGCCCGCCCGAACCAGGAAGGACTGCATGGGGAGCTGGTTGGCATGGGCATCGCAGCCCGCAGCGATCATGTCCGCGAGCGCGGTCTTGCCGGAACCTCGCGCGCCGATAATGGCGACAAGGCCCGGGTTGAGATCGATCACCGAATTGGGCGCCCAAGGAGCATTGGTCAGGGTTACACGGCGGATCGTCTCTGACGGAGCGGCCGCGGGCGGCGCCTCGGCCCCAACGTAAGCGCGACCCTCGGGATCGATGCAGGCCTGCTTCAGTCCGTCAAATGTCGCCGCGCCCTTGATCCAAGTGTAGCGATCGCCATCGGGCGCGCCCGTCCGCTCGACAGAGTGCCCGTCGCTACCGTGCATGCAGGGCTTGAGGCCGCCATAAGTCTCGCAGATATGCTCGCGGCTGGTCTTGCGACCGAGCCAAAACTCTCGCTGAGCAGGACTCGATGCGAACATGATGTGAGCGAAATGTTCAATCTGCTGGCGCATCGCCTGGTCGGCGCCGTCTTGAAGCCCCGAGGTCCCGTCGCCCTTCGCGCCGGCGACCGCGATAAGGATATTCTCCTGCGCCCAGCTCATCGCCTTAAACTCTTCGCGAAGCTGGTCGAAGTTTACTTTGAATTGTTCGGAGCCATGGCGAAGGGCCGACCGATCATCAGTCAGTTTCGGGTCAAGCGAACGGCCGAGCCGAATGAGCTCTGACGGGTTGCAGGCGAAGGTGTCCGTCGTTGTCTTGAAGGTCAGCCGCTGAAGAAATCGTGTCAGCTGATCGAGGTGTTCCGGATCGTCAGGACACACTAGTAAATGCGCGTTGATCCAGGATCGTGCGGTCCCAACACTGAATCGCAACTCGATGTTAGGAAAGATCAGGTCGCAGTCCTTCAGGCGGCCCTGCTCCTTTCGTGCGCAAACCTCCTTGTAGAGTTCAAGCCCGTAATAATCCGTGACACCGAGCGCGCGAATTGCCGGCGTGGCGCCCTCGATCGCGTTGAGATAGGCGTCCCAGTCGCCCTTGAACTGATCGTTAAAGATGGTTCCTGGGGCGTGGACGTGCGGATCCCATCTCAGCCAAAGCGATCCCGGTCCAATTGATCCATCTTCCCCCACGGTCATGGCGCGATACGCTAATCAGATTTGGATAGAAACGAAAGCGCCGCCGCGAGATCCAACCGTTTTGGATCTTTTCGAAGGTTGGTCAGCGCATGGAGCGAACGTAATCGGCCACACAGATCTCCCAATGCGAAATTCCCTCTTGTCGGCTATTTAGGATTGGTCCTCAACTTCGTGCACGGACGCGCCAAAGCGTTCAGTCTTCCTCGTTCGCACCGCTAACGCGCAAAGATTTCGATGCCATCCGCTGCCGTTCGCGGGACGCAGTCTTTTTCTTCCGGTTTACTGCTTGCTGCCTCGCCGACGTTTGTCTCGCCAGACCCAGCCGGGGTTTTCGTACCAGTGGTCTCGGATAGTCAAACCATAAGCTGAAATCGACCTGTTCGAGATAGCTGGCAATGGCGTAGAGATCTCCACGGAGAGTTCGCCAATGCTTGCTCAATGGTGCTCTCTCATAGCGTTCTGCTGTCTTGCGTTTGGTCGACATGCCCGGTGCCATCCGGTCATAATAATAGATCATTTCGGCATGGGCGGCATCGTTACGATAAGTGGTGAGCTGATTCAGTGCAGTCAGTGCCCAAAGTATTCCCGACCGATATGTCAGTCGGCGGGTCTTAAGCCGTGCGCGAACAAACGCTTCCAGCATATCTCGTCGAGCATTGTCGCTTGAGGCTGTGTGCCAAAGTTCCAGTGCAAGATCGTAGTCGGAATCGACTGCGATACGAGCGAAAACTCGATACAAAGCGCCATGCGCGCAATTCCATGCATGAATTACCTCGCCGATGTGTTGAATATGGGCCTTCTCTTCGGGGAACACTGCACGGTCGGGCTCGCGTTTTGCCGTCCCACGAGTGCGCGCAGTGACTGCCGTCCCCACTTCTTTCGAAACGCGTCCCATATTGTTCCTCGCGTGTCCAATGTCGCCTAGTATTATTCTGATCCGCCGTGCGGTAGGTTGCTGCCATGATTGAGCGCGATGAAATCGATGCACAGGGAGGAATGCTCGGTGTCCACACTGCCCATGTCGAACGCGACTATGTGTTCGGCTGGTTGCTCAAGGCATTCTACGAAAATCCGTACCTCAGCAGGCTGCTCGTTTTCAAAGGCGGCAACTGCATGCGCAAAGCCTACTATCCCAACACGCGCTTCTCGTCGGATCTCGATTTCAGCGTCACGTCCGCGATCGACCCGGAACGGTTTCAAGCGGAGATCAACGAAGCGTGCCGTGCGGCGCAGGATGCCTGCGGTGTGGTGTTCGAGACGGAGAAGAACAGTTTCGTTGCTGACCGGATGATCGATTCCCAGCGGCAATCCTTCAAGGGCAAGGTCTATTTTCGTGATTTCTACGGCGTAAACGGCGATCTCACCATCAGCGTCAAACTCGATGTCACAGAGTTCGACAGGCTTTTTCTGCCGACGGTCGTACGCCCCCTGCTTCACCCCTATTCCGATGCAAGCGTTTGCCAGATCGGAATCGCCTGTGTCTCGCTCGAAGAATTGCTGGCGAACAAGCTGAAGTGTCTCCTGCAACGACGGCACTCCTTCGACCTGTACGACTTGGTCTATGCGACGTTTCTGGAGCGGTCGATTGCGGTAGATCGCTCGCTCGTGCTCAGCGCGTTCCTGCGCAAGACGATATTCGAACGAAGCCCCGGCTCAGCGAAACGGATTCTGCTGGGACTACCGATGGCATTCTTCGGCAGCGTCTGGAACAAGTATTCGTCTGTCCCGCGGCAAGTCGGTTCGATTTTGACCGCATCACTGAAGGGTTCAATGCCGCGATTGAGTTCATTTTCGGCAGCACCGACACTGCAGGATTAGGCGCTGATCCGTTCTATCCGGCAGAGTATCGCAACCTGATCCTGGACGCGGGCGCCCGTCGTCGCCTGATGCGCATAACTTATGACGGCACCGAGCGCGTTATTGAGCCTTATTCGCTTGCATACAAGCGGCGTCAGGACGGACATGCTAGCGAGTATTTCTATGCTTATGATCTGACCGGCGGCACCCGCTCAGGCCCCGGCATCAAATCCTTTCTGCACCCGAAAGTGGAGGCGCTCGCTGCGACCGAGGACAGCTTCGAACCGCGCTTTGAGATCGAGCTGTCGAAAGCAGGAGAATCACCGCATAACCAGTATTTCGGAGGATCCTTCAAGGGCAATCCGCGCGGGGGCGGGGGAGGACTTTCGATCGTTTCGCGCCGCGGTCTCCGGACACGGCCCGCTAGCTATACGGTCGAGTGTCCGTATTGTCAGAAGCGATTCAAGCGGACCAAAGCGTCGACGGTGTTAAACGCGCACAACGACAGCAATGGCTACCGATGCTCTGCGCGCCGGGGTAGTCTGGTGTGAACCAGGCTCGGCCCGATTAATGGTAGCTTGTTGATCGACGCGTTATCATCATCACCGATGCTTACCTGCTGCCGATGTCATATGTTGACCGTGCAACCCGCTAATAGTCGTTCGAATGGAGGCCGTTTGGGCGGCAGCTTTGTACGATTTAGGGGCGAAAGCGGACCGGCTGCAAGCGGCCAGAAATGCTCGTCAGGCGCGCGGAATTCCGGCCAATTCTGCCGGTGTCACTACGGGCTCTTTCCGATCTTTCCGCTCCGAATAGCGGTCGACGAGCTGATCGACATGGCCACGCGTGAGGACGGTGAAGCGCACTAGTTCCTCGGCGACATCGACCATCCGGTCATAATAGCTCGATGGAAGCATCCGGCCCGCCTCGTCGAACTCCTGATAGGCCTTTGCGACACTCGACTGGTTGGGGATGGTGATCATCCGCATCCAGCGGCCGAGGATGCGCAGCGTGTTGACGCTGTTGAACGACTGCGACCCTGCCGACACCTGCATGACCGCGAGCGTGCGGCCTTGCGTCGGCCGGAGGCCCTTATATGCGAGCGGGAGATGATCGACCTGCGCCTTCATGATGCCGGTGATCTGGCCGTGACGCTCGGGGCTGCACCACACTTGGCCTTCCGACCAGAGCGAATGCTGGCGCAGTTCCTCGACGGCCGGATGATCGTCATCGGCGACCTGATCGGGCAGTGGGAGGTCCGAAGGATCGAAGATGCGCGTCTCGCACCCGAATTGCTGCAGCAGGCGCGCGGTCTCCTCGACAACCAGCCGCGAGTATGAGCGTTCGCGTAAGGACCCGTAGAGCAACAGGATGCGCGGGGCGGGGGCGAGCGGCCCGAGACCGAGCGCGGGCTGCGCGCGGAGATATTCGGGGCTGAGCGCTGGAAGATGGTCAGGATCGGCGAGCGTGCGTAGGCGAGAGAAATTCTGGTCTGTCATGATTTCAATTGTCCGTAGGGGCCGTCGCGGGGAACCAGCGGCGGCCGAGCCGAAACGCGACGCTGACAAGCAGGATGAGAACCGGGACCTCGACGAGCGGACCGATGACCGCGGCGAAGGCAACCGGCGATGCGAGACCGAAGGCGGCGATCGCAACCGCGATCGCGAGTTCGAAGTTGTTACCCGCGGCGGTGAAGGCGACCGCGGTCGTGCGTGGGTAGTCGGCCGCGATGAGCTTGCCCATCCAGAAGCTGATGAGGAACTGGACCACGAAATAAATGGTGAGCGGGATTGCGATCCGGATCACGTCGCCGGGGATCGTGACGATCTCGCTGCCTTTCAGGCTGAACATGGCTACGATCGTGAACAGCAGCGCCACGAGGGTGATCGGCGCGATCTTCGGGAGAAAACGCGTCTCATACCATTCGTCCCCCTTGGCCTTCGCGAGAACGCGGCGCGTCAGGAAACCTGCGGCGAATGGAATACCGAGGTAGATAAGGACGGCCTCGGCGATCGTGCCGAAGCTGACATCGATGACGCTGCCTTCGAGGCCGAAGAGGGGCGGCAGCACGGCCAGGAAGAACCATGCGTAGACGCTGAAAAAGAGGATCTGGAAGATCGAGTTGAAGGCGACGAGCGCGGCGACATATTGATTGTCGCCCTTCGCGAGCTGGTTCCAGATGATGACCATCGCGATGCAGCGGGCGAGGCCGATCAGGATCAGGCCGGTCATATATTCGGGCTTGTCCGAGAGGAAAAGGACCGCGAGCACGAACATGAGGACCGGCCCGATGATCCAGTTCTGGATCAGCGAGATTGCCAGCACGCGGCGATCGTCGAATACGCGCGGCAACTCGTTGTAGCGCACCCGAGCCAGCGGCGGATACATCATCAGGATAAGACCGATCGCGATCGGGATGTTGGTCGTCCCGATCGACAATGCATCGATCGCGGCGGGCAGCCCCTCGAAGATCGACCCGAGCAGCACGCCGAGCGCCATCGCGAGGAAGATCCAGAGCGTCAGGTAGCGGTCGAGGAATGACAGCCGGTTGGTGTCGGCCATTGGTCAGTTGCCCACGCGGTTGCCGCCGGCGTCGACGACGGGCTCGCCATCTTCCTTGGCGAAAGCGCCAAGCTGGCGGGCCGGGAGAATGTCGAGCACGACCTCGGAGGGGCGGCAGAGCCGGACCCCGAGCGGCGAGACGACGAGTGGGCGGTTGATGAGCACCGGATGCGCCATCATTGCGTCGATGAGCTCGACATCGCCGAGCGCCCGATCGTCGAGGCCGAGTTCGGCATAGGGGGTGCCTTTTTCGCGAAGCAGGTCACGCGGCGCGATCCCGGCGCGGGCTATCAGCTGTTCGAGCAGCGGGCGCGACGGCGGTGTCTTCAGATATTCGACGACATGCGGTTCGATCCCGGCATTGCGGATGAGGCCGAGCGTGTTGCGCGACGTGCCGCAATCGGGGTTGTGGTAGATGATGATGTCGGTCACGGCTTCGCTCCGATCAGCAGCAGGCGAGTTCTGCAAGCAGGGGTTCGCAGAGCTCGGCGCGGCCCTGGCAGCAGTCCTTCGCGAGGAAAAGCATGAGGCCGCGAAGCGCATCTATGTCGGCACGCTGGATGAAGTGGCGCCCCCGCTTCTCCGACTGAACGAGCCCAGCCTTAGCAAGCACGGCAAGGTGCGTGGAGAAGGTGCTCTGGGTCAGGCCTGATTGTTCGACGAGTTGTCCTGTCGAAAGTCCCTCCGGTTCATGCTGGACGAGCCGCCGGAAAGCATCGAGCCGCGTCGGATGTGCCAGTGCAGCTAGGGCGAGCAGGGCTGAATCATTGTCCATGCATCGGAATTATACGATGCACATTGCCAAGTCAAATCGCATCGTGAATTTACGATGAGTTGACGGCAGCGACCTCGCTCAGCGTCTGGACTGGCGACGCTTGGGTACCGTGCATGCAGCAGTTGAGTGGTGTCTTGATTGTCCGACCGCGGCGGGTCAATGTGTCCAAGTCTGATTGGAAGTGGTGCAAAGATGGACGTGCGTCAGATAGACTTAGGGGACGCACCGGCAGTTCAGGCGATCTACGCACCCTATGTAACTTCCACCACCATCTCGTTCGAGGAAGCGCCGCCCGATATTGGGGAGATGGAAAGGCGCATCGCCGCCATTCTACCCAAATACCCCTATCTGGTCGCCGAAGTGGATGGGCAGGTTGTCGGTTACGCTTACGCCAGCGAGCACAGGACTCGCGCGGCCTATCGAACATCCGTCGATGTCGCAGTCTATGTGGCACCCGGCGCGCAGCGGGGCGGTGTGGCGCGTCGCTTGTATTCCCGTCTGCTGCCTGCCGCGGCGAGCTTGGGCTATCACGCTGCATTTGCGGGCATCGCACTGCCGAACGACGCGAGCGTCGGGCTGCACGAAGCTATGGGCTTCGAACAGGTCGGCATCTACCGCGAGGTCGGACGAAAATTCGATGCTTGGCACGATGTCGGCTGGTGGCAACGACTGCTGTGAGCGATGCGGAACAGCCATATCCGCTTCACACCATTCGCGCCCGCAAGGCGACCAGCCCCTTCCGGCCAGCTTTGGTCATTGGGGGGGAGAGCGTCTCGTTTACACCGAGAGGGTCGGCAATCGAATATCCGCTTTGCTAGGGACGCGTCCGAAAGCTGACTGACCGCAAACGGCCAAGTCGAGCAAACTAGCGGCCGGTATGCAACGCGCCTGAAATCGGAGGCTCGAACAGGCGCCGGTCGCGATCTGAAAGCAGACTGCAGATTCTTGATCGGCTTCGATTGGCAATCGTTTCGGAACGGGCTGCGCGGAACTCGGAAACGGAGCTGCTGCCTTCGGCGCCAAAAAAATCGGACAATCCCGCACGGTGCTGTCCGCTTTCACCAGCCTCTCTCGTCTAGCGAAAGGTTCGGGAAGAATGCCTGCCCGACGACTTGCGCCGTGGCACGAGGGCAGACGGGAGAAAATCGATGACGAAGTGGATCGGGACGGGTGGCCGGGTAGCATTGGCCGTATGTGCCACAGTTGGATTGGCGCCGGATTGCCTGGCCCAATTTGCCGCGACCGAGCAACCGCCTGAACAACGAGATGCGCAGCAGCGGCCCGCTGAACCGCCGCCCGGCAAGCAGCGCAGTTCCATTGCGGTGCCGGTCGTGCCGGCACAGCCCGTGACCATCATCGGCAATCCCGGCAATTCCCGCCGTGGACAGTTTGATACGCTGCCGAAGACCGTCTTGGATCCGGACACCGTCGAAGGGGCTGCATCTTCGGACAATGCTGCTGGTCGGGACTCGTTCGCCACGGGCAAAAAGAGCGGTGGTGCGAACGGGGCAGTGCCGTCCGGACTAAGCGGCGACGTCAATGAGGGTGTCCGGGTCTCCGATGTCGAACGCGGCTATGGTCGTGCCGCCGCCTTACCCGATAACGGCAATGGCGGATCGGCTGGCGGTGTCGGCCTCAATTCTGCCGGCGAAGGCAATTTGGGGTCCAGCGCCGGCCTGCTCAATTCGGTGGCCGGGCTGGGCGGGAACAGCAACGGCGGCAGCGGCGGTAACTCGGCGCAGGGCGGCACCAATTCCGGCAGCACCGGGATCGAGGGCGCGCTGAACTCCTTCGGCGGTGCAAACGGCGGTCGGTCCGACAATAGCAATGGCAACGGCAACCGGCGCTCGAACGGCGGTCCCGCCGAAAACGGAAACTCAGGCGGCGGCCGCGACAGCGCCGGCGGATCGGCAAGAAACCTGCCCGCGCAGGGCAATTCGGCGGGCTCGGGATCGGACAGGTCGGTCGATCGAAACCAGAATGAGACGCCCGCAAACAACTCGGGACGCGAAGCCCCGAACAGCCAGAAGGACAAGTCGGGAGCCGATGGCGACGATCGTTCGGCGCGCAACGACAGCAATGCCAACGACAATGGCGGGTCGGATCGGAGCAACCGGGACGCGCCTCCCGAAGGCAATTCGGATGGCGCGGCCAAGGCCGGCGCCCCCGATCGGCCCGAAGAAGAAGGCTGGTCGGCGGGTAGCGACCCGGTTGGCCGGGCGGCGGCGCGGCGGCGCTTCGGCGATCTGGGCGCGGCTGCGGCGGGGCGTGATTTGCTGGGTGAGAAACGCGACGCGGAAGCGGTCGATGCGGAGGAAGGCCTGCGCCGGATCGGCGACCGGGTCGACCCGCTGACCGGCGCCGTGGGCATCGAGGCGCCCGTCGCCGGCGGCGTTTCGCCGCTGCTGCGCGCGGTCGTCGAAACCGCAAAGAAAAGGAAGCAGAAGAAATGAAATATCTCGGAACGATGATTGTCGCGCTCGCGCTCGCCGCACCGGCGGCGGCGCAAACCGGTCCCGCGACCGACTTGTTCGCCTTTTCGCAAGGGGCGCGGTTGGTGCAGGTTCCGGACGACGCCGAATTTACGGCGATGGACAGCAGCCCGTTCAACCTGATCGACGGATCGGCGACGACCGACTGGACGGGCGAAGCGGGGCGGCCCGCCGTGTTCGTGCTCGAACTGGCGGAGCGAACCGAATTGTCGCGCGTCGCCTTTGACACCGCCTTCCTCAATCGCGACGAAAAGTCACCGCGCGCGATCCGCGTCGAACTGTCCGACACGTCGGCGCGCAGTGGTTTCGTGCCGATCTTGGCGGCTGATCTGAAGATGAAGAAGGATGGTCAAAGCTTCGGCTTCGACCCTGAGCATCGCCCGGTCGGGCGTTGGGTGCGGCTGACGATCGCGAGCAATTATGGGGACGATTATACCGGCTTCACCGGCTTTCACGGCTATGGCCGTCCGCTCACCGCAACGGCAACATTGCCCGATGTCACCGGACGCTATGAAGGATGGAGCGGCTGGGGCACGCTCAACCTGACGCAGAGCGGCGATACCGTAACCGGCTGTTACGAATATCAGGCGGGGCGGATCACGGGCCGGATCGACGGCCGGGTGTTGACGCTCGACATGGTGGAGACGGGCCCCGACGGCGCGCCGCGACGACTGCGCGGTTATGTCGGGCTGACGCCTGATGGCGGCAAGCTGATCGGCTTCGCGCGCGGCCTCACCGAGTCCGACCGCCTTGGCTATGCCACCTATATGAGCGCGGACCGGCGGGCGAACCGCCCCGGCGCGTGCCGCTGACGTCATTTGTGAACGAAAGGATTTTGGGGATGAGCAGATCGATCATGCTGGTTGCTGTCGCGGCGTCGCTGACGCTTGCAGGATGTGGCGGCGAAGCGGCGGACAAGGGCGACGGCGCGGGTAAGGCTTCGTCGGTCGCAGCGAAGAGCGGGACGGCACCGCCGCGCGACTGGAATGCCGCCGACGCCTGCGCCGTGGTCGACAAGGCGGCGATGTCGGCGATCCTCGGACAGGCGGTCACCGAAACCCGCCTCGGCAATGTCAGCCAAAGCGATGGCGCGACCGCGGTCACCTCCGAATGCAGCTATCAGCTTGCCGATGGCGGATCGGCTACCTTGATGCTGCGCTGGTCGCCGATCGGCGACAATAGCGAGGGATCGATCAACCTGACCCGCAATGGCCTGGAGCAGACGCTCAAGGGTTTTGGTGGTCATGTCGAGACGATCGACGGACTCGGCAAGGCCGCCTTTTGGGCTGGGATGACCAAATCGCTCAATGTCTTCATCGGCGAGGATAAATTCGCGATCATCACGGTGCCGGCGAGCGAGGCTTCGAAGGAGCAGGCGGTCGCGCTCGCACGCAAACTTGGTGCTTGACGACCGCCGCGCGGCGGTGCTGCTTCGTACCGAAGCGTGATGATGCGCCAGGGGAGGGGCGATATGGTGCGGCAGCCGAGCCGGTCCGAATGGAGCCATATCCAGGCGCTGTTCGTCGAATTGATCGATCTCGACCCCACGGCGCAGGAGCACCGGCTGGCGGCGGAGGACGACTTCATTGGCGGGCAGTTGCGGGCGTTGCTCGCTGCGTCGCGCAATTCGGGGATATTGGACGGCGCGGCGCCGTCGTCGTTCGAAACCGCCCCGTGCCGGGCGTACAGCTCGCTTTCCGAAGGCGCCGTCATCGGCGGCTTTACCATCGACCGCCTGATCGGGCGCGGCGGGATGGGCGAGGTCTACGCCGCGCATCGCAGCGACAGGATGTTCGACCAGCAAGTGGCGATCAAGCTGCTCCGTCCCGAATCGGTTGCGCACAGCGAGTTGTTCGACCGTGAACGCCGCCTGCTCGCCGGACTCGAGCACCCGGGGATTGCGAGGCTGATCGACGGCGGTGTCGCGCCAGACGGGCGGCCCTATATGGCGATGGAATATGTGACCGGCGAGCCGATCGACGCGTGGTGCCGGACCCATGACGCCGATCTTGCGACGCGATTGCGGCTTTTCTGCGATGTCTGCGAAGCGGTGGCCTATGCGCACGGCCACCTGATCGTCCACCGCGACCTCAAGCCGTCGAACATATTGGTCGACGGCGACGGCCGCGTGCGGCTGCTCGATTTCGGCATCGCGCGCTTTGTGGAGATCGAAGGCGAGGGCGAGGCGCAAACCACGGTCGCGCTGATGACCCCCGATTATGCTGCACCCGAACAACTCGGAAATGCCGCCCCGACCGTTGCCACCGACGTCTATGCGCTGGGCGTATTGTTGTTCGAACTGCTTACCGGTCGCAGCCCGTGGCGCGAGCCGGGATCGGCGCTGCCGTCGGTGATCCGGCGCATCCTGAACGAAGACCCGCCCCTGCCCAGCGCGCTCGTGCCGCCCGGCTATCCCTTCGGGCGGCGCGAGGTAGCGGGTGATCTTGACGCGATCGTGCTCAAATCGATGCGCCGCGCACCGCAAGACCGTTATCGCGGTGTCGGCGACCTGGTTGACGATGTCCGAAGCCATATCGCCCTGCGCCCCGTTGCGGCGCGCTCGGGTTCGGCGGGCTATACGATCGGGCGCTACCTGCGCCGGCACCGTGTCGCGACGGCAGCGGCAGCCGCCGCTCTGCTCGCCATCGTGGCGGGTGGCGGTGCGGCCGCCTGGCAGGCGCGTCAGACGGCGATCGAGCGCGATGTCGCATTGGCCGAAGCGCGGCGATCGGAATCGATCAACCGCATGCTGACCGTCATGTTCCGCGACACCGCCAGCAGCGCCGTCGGCGAAGAGGCAACGGTCAAGCAGATGCTAGATCAGACGGCGGCGCAGCTTGTCGCGTCGGTCGACCGGAGCGCGAAATCGGCGACGCTGATTACCACGCTTGCCGATCTTTACGTCAATCTGGAGGATGCCGCCGGCGCTGACGCGCTGCTCAGCCAAGCGCTTGCGCGCGGCATCGGCGCCGGCGATCCGGTGGCGACCGCGGAAATCAAGCTGCGCCTCGCCTCGACCGCTGCCGCAATGGGGCGGACCGACGACATGGCGCCACTGCTCGATTCAGCCGATGCCGTCTTTGCCGCCGACCCGGCGCGTTTCCGCAAGGAACGCCTCGAAAGCATGAGCGGCCGGGCGCAGCTCGCGCGGCGCAAGGGCGATTACGACACCGCGATCCGGCTGTTGCAATCGAGCCTGCCTGACGCCGACCGCGTTTATGCCGAGGATCATCGCGAACTGCTGACGCGCTACAATAACCTGCTCGTCTATATGGTCGAGGCGAACCGGCTCGATGCGATGCCCGCGGTCTTTGCCGCCGCCGACGCGGCGCTGGCGCGGACGGGGCAACAGGGCAGTGCACAGGGGCTGGCGATCGAGCAATTGAAGGGCGTGCGGTTGATGAAGCTCGACCGGCTGGCCGAGGCCGAGCGCCTGTTCCGCAGCGTCGCCGACCGGCGCTGCGCGGTGTTCGGCAAGTCTGCGGCGCTGGCGGTCGATCTGCTGCAACTGGGGCGCGCCGAACTGGCGCTGGGGAAATTCGCCGCGGCGCGCGATGTTCTTGGCGAGGCGCGGCCGATGGCGATCGACAATCTTGGCCCCGATGCGGTGCCGACGCTCGTCATCACGCTCGGCCTTGCCGAAGCCTTGGCCGAGGCGGGCGACACCGGACGGGCCGAAGCGTTACTTGCCGAAGCCGCGCCGCGGATCGCCTCGATGGGACCGGTCGGCCTGCCGCAGGGCATTGCGGCGCGGACGCGGGCGATCATCCGTCTGAAGCAGGGGCGGATGGCCGAGGCGCGGCGCGAGGCCGACGCATCGGAACAGATATTCAGGACGCTCGGCGCGCCGGGCGAATCCTACCTCAAATCCTTCGCCACATTGCGTCGGCGCTTGAGCACCTAGCCCGCGCCCATTTCGTTGTGCACCCAAGCGCGCGCCTGGAGCCACCAGCGGCGCACCGTCCGGTCGCTGACGCCCAGGATTTTTGCGGTTTCCTCCTCGGTCATCCCGGCGAAGAAGCGGCAGTCGATCAGTTGCGCAAGATTGGGGTCGAGGCGCGCGAGCCGTTGCAAAGCCTCGCCCAGCCGCACGACATCCTCGTCCTCGGGCGCCGCCGCGGCGAGCGAATCGAGGCTTTCGGTAAAGGCATAGTCGGGAGCGCCACGCTTCGCCGTCATGCGGGCGCGGGCGGCGTCGATCAGTATGTGGCGGATCGCGGTCGCCGCGCAGCCGAGGAAGTGGCGTTCGCTCTCCCAATCGTTGCGCTTGCTGAGTTTCAGATAGGCTTCTGAAACCAGCGCCGTCGTTTGCAGTGTCTGTCCGCCGCCCGCGCGATAATGTTCCCGGCGCGCGATGATCTTGAGCTCGTCATACAGCGTGGCGATGAGCGCGTCGGCGTCGCCGTCGATGCTGCCAGCACGACCCGGTTCCTCGTTGATCGCCGATCTCCCCGCATGGCGCGCCATGTGGCGCGCACCCTAGATGCCTAATTTATTTGCGGTCGGCGAGATAATTTCCGCTTTTTCGGAGACGAGACCTGTCCGGATCGGGCGACCATTCCCGTCTTTCCAAATGCTGCACCCGCGGCGCCGCGTTCGGCGGCGTCGACGAGGTGACCGCGAACAAGGCGCCACCAAAGGTCGCTGCGAGGGGTCGCCCGGAAACCGATCGGCATTGCGCCGATCCATAAGGAAAGATCGATATGAAACGCATGACCACCCTCATTGGCGCGACCGCGCCCCTTGCGATCCTTGCTGCCGTCGGCGCCGCGCCGAACGCCTATGCACAGGCGACCGTCCCGTGCGTTCAGAACGCGGGGGCCGATGGCGTTCTCGGCACGCCCGACGACCCCGAAAATACGCTCGAGTGCGGGCTTGGCGCCGAAGCTTCGGCGCCGGGCGCCACCGCTTATGGAAGCGGGGCCAAGGCGACGGGCAACGAAGCGATGGCGGTCGGATTCATCGCCGCTGCCGAAGAAACGCGCTCGACCGCCGTCGGCACGGGCAGCAGCGCGACCGCGGACCAGTCGGTTGCGCTGGGCTGGGGATCGGTCGCAGACCGCGGTGCGACCATATCGGTTGGCAACGCCGGCCTCCAGCGCCAGATCACCAATGTCGCGGCAGGGACGCTCGTGTCCGACGCTGTCAATGTGGGGCAATTGAATACCGCCATGGGTGCCGCGGCGCTGACCGCGATCGCCAACTCGGCGGTGCGCAGCGGCAACAGCGGCGATAGCAGCCTGCAAAGCGACGGCAGCACCGCAAGCGGTAATGGCGCCGTCGCGCTGGGACAGGGACAGACTGCCACCGGCAACGGCGCCGTCGCGATCGGCGATCCGAATGTCGCGACCGGGACCGGCGCTGTAGCGATCGGCGCCGACAATCAGGCGATCGGCGACGGCGCTGTCGCCTTGGGCAAAGCCTCCAGCGCCTTTGGCTTGTCGGCCATCGCCATCGGCAACAATGCGAATGCGCTGGCCGATGGCAGCATCGCCATTGGTCGTGACACGATCGCGTCGCCGGCATCGGTGGCGATCGGCGCCAACGCCGCGGCAGGCGGGCAAAATGCGACCGCAGTCGGTCGCGACAGCCTTGCCAGCGGCCTTGCAAGCACCGCTTTCGGCCAAGGCGCGGCTGCCGGGGGCGATTTCTCGACTGCCACGGGCTATGGCGCGCGCGCGATCAAGGAGGGTGACACGGCGACGGGGTCGGGGGCCTTCGCCAATGGCGGCTATTCGGTCGCCTTGGGCGTGAACAGTCAGACCACGGCCCTCGGGGCGACCGCGCTGGGCGTGAACGCGAAAGCGTTGGGGGCGGACTCGGTTGCGATCGGCTCCAGCTCGGTTGCCGATGAGGCGAATACCGTGTCGGTCGGCTCGGCGGGCTTTCAGCGGCGTATCGTGAACGTCGCCGCGGGCACCGCGGCGACCGATGCGGCGAACGTCGGTCAGGTCCAGACGGTCGCGACCGCCGCGGCGGCGGCTCACATCACCGCCGATGCCGCCGTGTCGCAGAATATGGTGCAGGACAACCAGATTGCGGCGATTCAGACGGTGAACAATGTGCAGGACAATCGGCTGATGTCGCTGGAAAGCATGGCCGGAACCGCGCTTCCCGCGCTCCAGTCGCTTGCCGCGACGCACAGTGCACAGATCGGCGACCTTTATGCGATCACCGACCGCGACCGCCGCGAGGCGCAGCGCGGAACCGCCGCCGCGGTTGCGCTGGTCGCGGCGACGATGCCGTCGGAGCCTGGACGGACGAGCTATACGTTCAACCTTGCCACATTCCGCGGCGAACAGGCGGCCGGCGCGTCGATCGCGCACCGGTTCAATACCGACAACCCGTTCGCATTCACGGCCGGCGTCTCTTACGCTGGGCGTCACAATACGGCCGCGCGAATTGGGGTCGCCGGCGAATTCTGAGCTAAAAAGGGAAGGGCGGGCGCGGGGAAGTGAGCCCGCCCTTTGTTTCCTTGGGTCTAAACCCGAACCGCATCCAAGGATTATTCGCGCCGGTCTCTGCGGAATGTCGGCTTTCTTGGGTTCGGGCTTGATAGCCGCCTGACCGCTATCGGCCATTGATCCCCGTGCTGCGGGCGCTGCTTGCCAAGACAAGCGTTGACCCCATATTTTCGCACAGGGTCATTAGGCCATTGAGTAGAATGGTCGTAAATCATTCCTGAACGCAATCTGCCATCGCATCATCGAGGCAGAAATCATGCGAGGCGACCCCCCAATCCTTTCACGCATTCTCTGGAACAGCCTTCGGAGAAATATCTTCCTGTCGGCGCAACCGAGCGCCCGACTTTCTCAGCTGTTCGCATTCGGATGTTGCCTATGGGCTTCGGTAAATTTGCCGCTTGCGCTATGCGCCAGCGTTATCGCCTTCGCGGTATTTGCGGTGCTCTCGGGCAATGGGGTTCGAAGGGCGCCTTTGCTGCAAGGTGCTTTTCTTCGCAACGCACCGTTCCAAATATTCGAAACCGTGGTCACGCTGGTGGCCCTTACAATGCGCCTGTCTCCTCTTGAGCGCGATTTTGTCGCGGCCAGCTTGCTGAACCTTCTGTATCGATTCTGAAGGTCGGTGTCGCCAGCCTGCCAACTTGATGGGTGCGACATTCCGTCACCTCGCCCTGTCCTAAGGAATAGGTCCGCCTCGCCATCGGCCTGCAGCCGCTAGCCCCTTGCACGATAGGCGGGGCCCGGGCGGTCCGCGATGCTCGGGTCGATCTTCCCGGCGCCCGCTTCAGCGGGTTGGAGGAGGCCCCATTCAGCAAGGAGAGTCCCGTGTCACAGAAAATCGTCATTATCGGAGCCGGTTTCGCCGGACTGCTGGCCGCCCTTTCGGCGGCGCGGCTGCGTAATGAGAAGGGCGTCTCGCCAGCGGATTTGACCATTACCGTCGTCGCGCCCGAACCCGCGCTGATCGTCAGGCCGCGCCTCTATGAACGCGATCCCGCGTCGATGACGGCGCCCCTCGGCGAGCTGTTCGCCGCGACCGATATCGATTTCCGTGCCGGATGGGTCGACACGATCGATGCAGGGAAGGGCGTTATCAGTCTGAAGGGCGTGGACGGCGCGGCCGAAATGCTGCCCTATGATCGTCTGGTCGTCGCCGCGGGAAGCCACGGATTTCAGCCGCCGATACCTGGCCTTGCCGATTTCGGCCATAGTGTGAACGATCGGGCGGCCGCGGTCGCACTCGATAAACATCTGCAAGCACTCGCCGATCGACCAGCATCGCCCGCGCGTGATACTGTGGTGGTGGTCGGCGGCGGCTTCACGGGGATCGAGGTGGCGACCGAAATGCCCGACCGGCTGCGCGAAATCCTGGGGCAGGATACGCCGGTGCGCGTGGTGATCGTCGAGCATGGGCCGTGTGTCGCCGGCGACATGGGTGACGAGCCTCGTCCTTATATCGAGGCACGGCTGCGCGAGCTCGGTATCGAGACGATCGTCGGATCCGGCGTTTCCGGCCTCGACGAAGGCGGTGTCGCGCTCGACGATGGCGCGCGGATCGAAACCGACACGGTGATCTGGTCGGCAGGCATGCGTGCTTCGCCCCTGACCGCACAATTGCCCGGAGAGCGCGACACGCTCGGCCGCGTCCTCGTCGATCCCGATTTGCGGGTCCCTGGAGCGCCGCATATTTTCGCAACCGGCGATACCGCGAAGGCGGCCACCGACGATAAGGGTAATTTTTCGCTGATGTCATGTCAGCACGCGCGCCGCCTCGGCGCCTTTGCCGGGCATAATGCCGCCGCCGACCTGCTTGGCGAGCCAACCCTGCCATATGACCAACCATCCTATGTCGTGTGCCTTGATCTCGGTCCCGATGCCGCGATCTTCACCCGCGGTTGGTCACCCCGGACCGTCGAGATCACCGGACCCGAGGCGAAAAAGGTCAAGATGGAGGTCAATCGCGTTTGGATATATCCGCCCGCGGCAGAGCGCGCGGCAGCATTCCAGAATGCCTTCGAGGCGCGCACGGTCGATTTCTGAGGGGCGCTTTGCCGGGCTCCGCGATGGTCGTGCGCCTCACTCATTCTCGACCGACATTTTTCCCGCGGGCGCAATTGCGGCCCGTCGTCCCCTATCGAACAGGAACTCTCCATGACTGCTGTGCAATTGCCGCTTGATACGCCCTTCGGCCCGTTCACGACCGCCGCTGATGTCGCCGATGGCGTCGATCTTACAGGGAAGTCCGCGATCGTCACGGGCGGCGCATCGAATCTGGGCTTTGAGACGGTCAAGATACTCGCTTTGAAAGGCGCTCATGTTGTCGTGCCGGCACGCAATGCGAGCGCGGCCCGGCAAGTTTTCCACGATATGCCAAACGTCGAAGTCGCCGCGATGGACCTTCTCGACCCATTGTCGATCACAGCCTTCGCGTCCGGCTTTGAGGAGAGCGGTCGCGCGCTCGATCTCCTGATCCTGAGCGCCGGAGTCATGGCGACCCCGCTGTTTCGCGACCCCGCGGGGCGGGAAGGTCAGTTCGCGACTAATCATCTCGGTCATTTTCGTCTGACCGCCGCGCTCTGGCCGCGGCTTCGCGGTGCAGCCGGCGGCGCGCGCGTGGTCGTCCTGTCGTCGCGCGCGCACCAACTTGGCGGACTCGACCTGTCAGATCTCGATTTCCGGCGCCGCGCCTACGACAAATGGTTGGCGTACGGCCAGGCCAAGACGGCAAACGCCCTCTTCGCCGTCGCGCTCGACGCGCGCGGCGCGGAGCACGGCATTCGCGCCTTTTCCGTCCATCCCGGTTCGATACTGGGACCGCTTGCGCGTCACTTGAGCCGGGAGGAGATTGAGCAGTTTGGCGCGGTGCATCCGGACGGCACGGCCGTTGTCGATCCGCGGCGCGACCTCAAGAGTCCGCAGCAAGGCGCCGCCACGACGATCTGGTGCGCCACGTCGCCCGCTCTGGCGAGTTTCGGCGGGGTCTATTGTGAAGACTGCGACATTGCTTTCATCGAGGCGGACGGCGAACTCGGCGGGCCTGGTGTGCGTCCTTTCGCCGTCGACCCCGACACAGCCGAAGCGCTGTGGCACGAAAGCGCCCGGTTGCTCGATATCCGTCAGCCCGGATATTGCTGATGAGCCCCGCGCTCAAGCAGGAGTCGCCGCGCCGGCTTTGCGTTTTTTCCGGGTCGAGCACCGGAATCTCGCCGGCCTATGAATGCGCTGCGCGGCGCCTTGGCGAGCAGCTGGCACGGAGCGGCATCGCCCTGGTCTATGGCGGCGCGGCTGTCGGCCTGATGGGCGCCGTCGCCGATGCCGTGCTGGCGGGCGGTGGCCAGGTCATTGGCGTCATCCCGCAGGCGCTGGTCGAAAAGGAGGTCGCGCATCGCGGGTTGACCGAGCTGCGCATTGTAAGCTCGATGCATGAGCGCAAGGCGCTGATGGCGGATCTGTCGGATGGCTTTATCGCGCTGCCGGGCGGGATAGGCACGCTCGAGGAACTGTTCGAGGTCTGGACCTGGGCGCAGCTTGGGACCCATGCGAAGCCGTGCGCCCTGCTCAACGGCCTTGGCTTTTACGACGGGCTGCTCACCTTCCTCGATCATGTCGTCGGACAGGGCTTTCTGAAGCCTATTCACCGCGAGATGCTGATCGTCGAGGATGATCCGGCATGTCTGTTGCAGACGATAGCGCGATATCGTGCGCCGGCAGTCGGGAAGTGGGTAGGCCGCCCCGACAGATAGCCGGATCGCCGCAATGGAACCGGGACGGACGGCGCGATCCGTCCCGGATTTTCCCATCAGCTCCGGATGAAGGCCAACATATCCTTGTTGATCACATCGGCATGGGTCGCGGCCATGCCGTGCGGATAACCTTCATAAGCCTTCAGCGTCCCCTTCGCGAGCAGCTTCGCCGAGAGCGGGGCGGAGTCCGCGAACGGCACGACCTGATCGTCGGTGCCGTGCATGACCAGCGTAGGGACCGCAATCTTCTTCAGATCTTCGGTGAAGTCGGTTTCGGAAAACGCCTTGATGCAGTCGTAGTGGGCCTTGGCGCTGCCGACCATGCCTTGCCGCCACCAGTTCTGGATCAGGCCCTGGCTGACCTTCGCGCCGTCGCGGTTGAAGCCATAGAAAGGGCCCGAGGCGATATCGAGGTAGAATTGCGACCGGTCCTCGGCCAGTGCCTTGCGGAACCCGTCGAACACCTCGACGGGAAGACCGCCGGGGTTGCTGGCCTTCTTCACCATGACTGGCGGAACTGCGCCGACGAGAATCAGCTTTGCGATCGTTCCGGCTTTGGCGCGTGCGGCATAATGCGCAGCTTCGCCGCCGCCGGTCGAATGGCCGATGTGTACCGCGCCCTTGAGGTCGAGCGAAGCGACCAGCGCCGCGACGTCGGCGGCATAGGTGTCCATCTCGTTGCCGTGATCGGTCTGCGTCGAGCGGCCGTGACCACGCCGGTCGTGGGCAATCACGCGGTAGCCCTGAGAGAGGAAGAAGAGCAGCTGGTTGTCCCACTCGTCGGCCGTGAGCGGCCAGCCGTGATGGAAGACGAGCGGCTGCGCATCGCGCGGCCCCCAGTCCTTGTAGAAAATCTGCGCGCCGTCACTGGCAGTGATATAAGTCATGGGATCGGCTCCTTTGTGAGCTTTCGGGGGGATTGTGCCAAGGCTGACAGCCGACCAGCCCAGGCCGCCTGCAAGCGTCGCCGCGCCACCGGCGGCGACGAGCGCCCGGCGACCGATCATGAAATCCTGAAGTATGGGCATGCTGTGATCCTTCGCGTCGAACCGATGCCGTATACGGGATGCCCGGGACGGGATCGGCCCATTTGGGATAAGGATTTCGGGCGGCAGCGCGATTATACGGGGGATGCGCTGCGACTATGCCAAGGTCGAGGCAGGTTGGCGACTAGTCCTCGCCGCCCTTCGCTATTGGAAGGGTGAAGGTGAAGCGCGCGCCCGTGGGTTCGACGTTGTTGGCTCGGAGTGGGCCGCCGTGCGCTTCGACGATCGAGCGGCAGATGGCGAGACCCATTCCCATGCCGTGCACCTTGGTCGTGAAGAAGGCTTCCAACGCGTGATCGGGGTCGGCAAGGCCTGGCCCCGTGTCGGCGATATCGATCCGTATGCGACCGCGCTCAACGGCTCCTTCCAGCCGTAACTTTCGGCTGCCCTCCGGGCTCGCAGCCATTGCCTCGATCGCGTTGCGCAGGATGTTGACGAAAACCTGCTGGATCTGGACCGCATCGATCGCGACGGGTGGAAGGCCGGGGGCGAGCCGAATGTCGAGAGATGTTCGACTTTGCGCGAAGGGCTCGGCGAGAAGGTCTCGCACTTCGCCGACCAGCGCGCCGAGGTCGGTGGATCGGCGCGGACCGGCGCTCTTTTGGAAAAGGGCACGAATATGGCTGACGATGTCGGCTGCGGATTCGGCGCTTCGCACGATCCGGTCAACGATGCCCCGCGCGCGGGCGATGTTCGGTTCGTCGCCGGCCAGCCACCGCTGGCAAGCCTGGGCGTTGGTCATGATGGCGGCGAGCGGCTGATTGACCTCATGCGCGATCGATGCCGAGAGCTGGGCGAGGCTCGCCGCCTCGCCGGCTTTCGCGAGTTTATCCTGCGCTTGCCGGAGCTCATCCTGCGCGCGGATCTGGTCGTCGATATCGAGACAAACGCCGTTCCACTGCACAATTTCGCCGGCTTCGTCGCGCATGGCGGCGAGCCGCGTTTCGACCCAGCGAAATGTCCCGTCGAAGCGGCGCTGCCGATGGGTGAGCGCATAGGGCGCGCCCGTGCGCAGCGAATGATCGAGACGTTCGTTTACGCGGTCGAGATCGTCGGGATGGATGATGGCGCCCAACAGGCTTTGCAATCGCGGAACATCGGGTTCGTCCTTCGCCGCGACGTCGAAGCCGAGGAATTCGCGCATGTGGCGGCTGAAGTAGATCGGCCGGCCCGACGGCGTCATGCACCAGATAAGAGCGGGCGCAGTCTCGAGCAGTTCGCGCAGGGAGCGCTCGCTCTCGTGCAGGGCGGCGTCGGTCCGGCGGAAGACATCGACGTCGAAACCCGTGCCGTACCAACCCGTAACGCGGCCGTCGTCGGCGCGTGCAGGGCGGATCGCGAAGCGGTGCCAAACATATTCGCCGGTTGCCCGCAGCACGCGATATTCGTAGTTGAACGGTGTCCCGCTGCGCATGCAGCGGCGCAGCTCGGCAGAAGCGCCGTCATAGTCTGCCGGATGCACGCCCTTCTTCCAGCCAAGGTCACCGCCGTCGAGGAAAGCCGCGTCGCTCAGCGGCTCGTTGAAATCGTCCAATGTCATCGCAAGCGATGTCTGGGCCATGGGGGTCGCATAGGTGAAGCGTCCCTCGGCGTCGAAGGCGAACGCAGAGCCGTAGACGTCTTCGATGATCTTCGCGGCGTTTACCGCATCGCCGGTTTCCCCGAGCGAGGTGGCGAGCGCCCAGTCTTCGTGCGGGTCGTGAACCAAGGGGCGTACGGTGACATTGGAGGAATAGGCAGGTTCGGCACGATATTTGTGCCATCGCCATCCGTGCCTTGGCGAGCGCTGGCGGTAGCTGACGACCTGCGGTACGCCGCTGCAAAAGGCGCGTGCTTCGGCCTGTGCAATGGCTTGGCGGTCGCCGGGATGAATCGCCTCGTCCGCATGGATATGGGGTTCGGCATGGCGCCGCCACGCAAGCGCGCCCATCGCAACGCCGATTGCCAGACCGGCGAACAGGCCAGCCGGTTCGATCATGATGCCTGGCGCGCGGGTGGCAAGCGGACGCGAAATTCCGCGCCGCCTTCTGGATGGTTGGAGGCTGACACTCCTCCGCCGTGCGCCGCGACGATCGATCGGCAGATCGCGAGGCCGATTCCCATCCCTTGCGGCTTCGTGGTGAAGAAGCCGTCGAAGATATGGCCGAGATGATCTGGGTCGATTCCCGGTCCCCGGTCGCGCAAAGTAAACAGGGCTTCGCCTTTTAAGCCCGCCCTCGTTGCAATATGGATTTCCCTATCGGCCTCGCACGATGCCTCGACCGCCTGCGCCGCATTGATCAGCAGGTTGACGATGACTTGTTGGAGCTGGATGCGATCGCCGACGATTTTCGGAACGCGGCGTGCATAGGATGTCGTCACACGAATGCCGCGTGTTTCGATCTCGTGGCGGACGAAGAGGAGGCTTTCCTGCACGAGGTCGTTGAGCGCGATCGGTACCGGTTCGGGTGCCTGCTTGACGGCCATGCTGCGAATGCGGCGCACGATATCGTCGGCGCGGCGCGCGCTCGTCGCGATCCGCGTTGTCAGCTGCGCGACCTTGCCGATGTCGGGTTCGTCGCGCGCCAGCCAGCGAAGGCTCGTCTCGGCATTCGTCATGATTGCCGCCAGCGGTTGATTGACTTCATGGGCGATCGAACTGGTCAGCTCGCCGAGGGTCGAGATGCGCGCGGCGTGGCTAAAATCAGCCTGCAGCTGTCGGAGCTCGGTCTCGATGCGGAGGCGTTCCGTCACATCTTCGAGGCTGAAAATTGTCGTGTCGAGTTCGAGCAGCGGCTCGGGATAGGTGACCGAAAAGCGGACGTCGAGCAGGCGGCCGTCAAGCGCGCGTATCTTCATATATTCGCTGTAATTCTTGCGCCCGCTGAATCGCCCGATCATGACGCGGCGCAGCGAGTCCGGGCTTTCGGCGAACAGATATCCGACAGGCCGGATTAAGTCCTGTACGCTGGCGCCGCCGACGAGTTCGATCGCGCATCGATTGACGTCGGTGACCGGAACGCTCGCCGCTGCGAATTCGACGAGTTCAGGGTGATCGTCGAGATGTCCTGCAAAGTCAGTGACACCGCGCGAGCGCAGCTGGGCGTATATCTTGCCCATGTGGCTCGCATCGACCTGCCAGAGCGCGACCGGCATATAGTGAATGAGCTTGCGGTAGCGCGCCTCGCTCGCGCGCAGATAGAGGTAGGATCGATCGTCGTCGGCTGCGCCGTCGACGGCAACGAACAACCGGTCCGGTCGATCGTCGCCCGCGCGCCATACGGTAACGAGGGGATCGCGCAGGATGCCATCGGAGGCGAGGCGGCGCTGGACGCTGCGGCCTTCGCGGTCGGCGCGTGCCTCGAGGATGAGATTCGCAAGGATCGTCCGACTTTCGAGAGGCCAGAAAGCCGCGACCGACTGCCCGGCCATCAGGGCCCGCCCGCGATTGCCGCCAACCAGCCTCGCGGTCCGATCGTTGACCTCGACGATCCGCGCGGCATTGACGAGCCCGTGGAGAAGTTCGTCGCGCTCGGACGTGTCGGCGCCGGGCGCGCGGGGTGCGAGACGAGCGAGGATGTCGGCGGCGGGCGCGACGTCGATTTCCCAACTCGCCGCCATCGACCGATCCGGGACTCGGTCGTGCGCTCCCGCCCAGCCTGGTGCCTCGGGCTCTGCGCGGGCATATTCGACGACGTCGCGCAGCGTTCCGGCGCCGTCATAGCGCAGATGCCGCCGGACCCTTGCGACCCGCACGTCGCCGTCGCGCGTGCGGCGCCGAACACGTCCCTCCCACGCGCCTTCCTGAAGCAATTGCGACCAGGCGTTCGCCTCGTCGCCTGGCGCGGGCGACAGCTGGGCGCCATCGGTCCCGCAAACGGCGAGTGCGGGCCAGCCGAACAGGCGCTCGGCGGCCGGGTTCCAATAGCGTATGATCCCGGCGGGATCGAGGATGACGATGCTCTCCGATGCGAGTTCCGCGATGCCCTCCACATCGCTCTCAAGCGGGTCGAGGAGGGTCGCCGTCACCGCTTTGAGCTCGAACCTGAACTCGCGATTGCCTGCGCGAGCGCTCCCAGCAGATGCTCGTCGGTGACGGGCTTGGTGAGCCACGCGCGCGCACCGATCGCGAGGGCATGGGAACGCGTCGCTTCGTCGAGCACCGACGATAGGACGATCACCGGCAATCCCGCGCGCTCGTCGCGCAATCGTTCGATCAAATCGATGCCTGACATGCCCGGCATGCGAATGTCGGTCACAAGGCAATCGAATTGGCGGACGCGGCGCGCCGCAAGAAACTCGGCAGCGCCCTCGAAACATTCGCAGGCGAGCCCCGAGACCATCAGAAGGTCGCCCAGGGCTTCGCGAACGGCCTCGTCATCGTCCACGATCGCGACGGTCGGCATATGGGACAAGCGGCGGCATCCTCTTTCACGCGGCCTCGCTGGCCGATGGGGTCAATGTCGCGCAGCTTGTAAGCCATTATAACCATACCAAAGTCTAGGCCGGGGCCGGTTCGCGCACCTCCGCCGGCAATTTTTCCCACGCGCGGATCAGTTCGCCAACCGAAGCGGCCTGCATTTTACGCATCACATTGCTGCGGTGCAGCTTCACAGTGATCTCGGTTATACCTAGGTCGTAAGCGATCTGCTTGTTCAGCCGCCCCAGTGCGACTTCGCGCATGACCTGACTTTCCCGCGGCGTCAGCGTCGCATAGCGTTCGACCTGTTCATGGACGATTTGCGCATTGGCACGCTCGGCAATGTCGCGTTCGATCCCCGCGGTTACGGCATCGAGCAAGGTCTGATCGCGGACCGGCTTGGTCAGAAAATCGACCGCGCCGGCTTTCATCGCCTGCACCGACATGGGGATGTCGCCGTGCCCGGTCAGGAAGACGATGGGTTTGGAAATACCCGCAGAGGCCAGATGCTGCTGGAGGTCGAGCCCGCTCGCGCCCGGCATTCGTACGTCGAGGACGAGACAGCCCGCGCGATCGAGAAGCGGCGATTCGATGAGGTCGCGGGTCGAGGCGCAGCATTCGGCCTCTATCCCTACCGATAACATCAGCTCGCTGATTGCGGTGCGAACGTCCTCATCGTCGTCGACGACCAGCACGAGCGGCGGCTGTTCCTCGCATGCCGGTCGGATCATCTTTGCCTATCCTCTGCTTGCGACGGGCGCGACCGCCGTCTTGCGAGTCGCGCGTCGAACCAGGCTTTGGTGTCGCCGCCGAACTCGGCGGGGGCCTTGCGCTCGAGCCGGCCGCCAATGTCGGCCAGCGTCTCGCTCGCCAGCGTGTCGCGCATTGCCTTTTCGGCCTTGAGCATGACCGCATGGATCGAGCACACGCCGCGCGTCGCCCACTCGGGCGCGCCGTCCTCGAACAGAGCGCAACGCCCGCGTATGTCTTGACAGTCGAACAAGGGTTTGCGCCCCTCGATCGCATCGACCAGTTCGAGCACGCTGATCGCATGGGCCGGCCGCGCGAGCCGATACCCGCCGCGCACGCCTTCCGCTGCCGTCACGATCCCCGCCTTTTCCAGCTTGGCAAAAATCTTGGCCGCGAAGCTCGACGAAATTCCCTGGAAGAGAGCCAGATCGCGGGCGCTGCGCGGCGCATCGCCCGCATCGATCAGGCCCAGCAGGCAATGCAGCCCATATTCCACGCTTACGGTCATGTGCGCCATAACGCAGAGTATATTTGTCCGCGTTTGGCAAGGCAAGACATTCCTGCCTTGCCTTGCCTTGCCTTGCCTTGCCTGCCACATTCAGTTTTCGGATAGGATGAGCGATCCTCAAAAATTCCAGGCGACGCCCGCCAGGACTTGATGCCGATCCCATTTGGTGCCGCCGCTGCCAAGGTCGCTGTAGCGATATTCGACGCGCGCCGAGATATGGTCGGTGACAGCCCGTTCGATGCCGCCGCCAACCGACCAACCGTCGAGATTGTCCTTGCCGCGGCGCGGACCTTCGAGATCGAGGATCTGCACCCTGGTGCGGATATTCTCATAACCGCCGCGCGCATAGACGAGCGTCTTGTCGGTCACGAGGTAACCGGCGCGGACGCCCAGGTCGAAACCATATTCGGGATTGATCGCGGCCGATGCGTCCTTTTGCGCACGCGACAGGTCGTCGTCGAACCCGAAATTGACCGCTCCTTCGGCCGAAAGCACGACCTTGGCGGTTGGCTGGAGATTATAGCCGAAGAAGATGCCGGCGGTCGCCGCATCGCGGCTGTCGTCGATCGTGGCGGTGCCAAGGTCGGTCTCGACCGAGCCGAGCCGATTCTGGCTCCAGCCCGCCTGCGCCCCGACATAGGGGCCCTCGAAGGTCTGGGCCGCCGCGGGCGCCGCCGTGCCGACGGCGATCAACGCGCCGAGCGAGAGGGGGAGAGCAAGATTTTTCAACGCATGTTCCTTTCTGTCGTTTGAAAATTGGGGCGCGCGCGGCTGGGGGGGGCGGGGCCGCGCGC
>NZ_JAOZVW010000030.1:0-3681 GCF_025869345.1 Sphingopyxis sp. | reverse complement strand
GCCCCCCCCCCGCGCCGGGCGCGGGGTTTACCCATTTTTTATACACCTATTGTCCTTTGGTTTTTTGATGGGGGGGGGCCGGGGGGGGGGGGGGGGGGGGGGCCCCCCCCCCCCCCGCAGTCAGGCGCCCTTCCGGGGAGGGAGGAAGGCGCCATCGATGCCGCCCGGCCAGGGCGTCACCGT
This sequence comes from Sphingopyxis sp., assembly GCF_025869345.1. Classification (GTDB taxonomy): domain Bacteria; phylum Pseudomonadota; class Alphaproteobacteria; order Sphingomonadales; family Sphingomonadaceae; genus Sphingopyxis. Next base: position 3,498 of record NZ_JAOZVW010000030.1, on the reverse strand, counting down.
TTCACCGGCGACCATCCAGGTGCCGGAATCCTTGCGCATCCGAAGCTCGTACATCGCGGGCGGAGCGTCGGAGCTCATGCGGCGATAGAGGATCGCCGTCGCATGATCGCCCTGCTGCTCGACGTGAAGCACCCGATGTTCGGTCGAAAGCGTCGCTTCGCCCGCGTCGCGACGCGACCGGAATTCAGCGATCGAATCGTCGCGAAGAATTCGGGTCACCTCGCCGTCGCTGCCGAGGACCAGGAAAATCTGGTCGGGCGTGTAGAGCCTTTCCATGCCTTCGATGTCATAAGCGCTGCCGACATGGACGACGTCGTGGATCAAGGCGGCGATGGCGGGCTCGACGGGAGGTTGGGTCATGCTGATTTCCTTCGATGTTTGGGGATGAATCAGAGCAGCGCCATGCCGCCGTCGACGCGCAGGTTGATACCGGTCACGAAGCTGCTGGCGTCGGACGCGAGGAACAGTGCAGCGCGCGCGAGTTCCTCCGGCCGGCCGAGCCGCGCGAGCGGGATTGCGCCCGCCATCATTTCGGCAAAAGCGCCACGCTCTTCGGGCGCCACGCCCAGCTTGCCGAGGATCTCGGTTTCGGTTGGCCCGGGACTGAGCATGTTGACGCGGATGCCGCGGTCCTTGAATTCGAGCGCCCAGCTTCGCGCGAACGCCCCGATCGCCGCCTTGGTCCCGGCATAGACGGCGTGTCCGTCGAGCACCTTGTCGCTCGCGAGCGAACCGACAAGGATGATCGAGGCTCGCTCCTGCAGGTGCGGCGCGATCGCTTGGACCCCAAAGAAAGTGCCGCGGGCATTGATTCCGAACTGGGTGTCATATTCGGCTTCGCGCACCTCGCCCGATGGCGTGATCGTGTTGACTCCGGCGTTCGCCATATAGATGTCCGCACCGCCGAAACGCTCGCGAATAAGGTCCGCGACCGCGCGGTGGTGCGCCGGGTCGGCGACGTCGCCGCAGATCGCTACCGCAGCAGGGCCGATCGACCGGACTGCCTCGTCGAGTGCGGCCTGGCGCCGCCCGGTGATCACCACTTGCGCGCCCTGCTCGGCAAAGAGTTTCGCGCTCGCGAAACCAATGCCGCTGTTGCCGCCGGTAACTACGGCGACCTTTCCCTTCAAACTGTCCATAATTCACCTCTGTGGTTGAAGACGGCGATGGATTTGGCTTTTCTAGTTCGGAAAATTAGACTGGAGACAGGCACATCATTTTTGCTAAAAACTATCGAATGACCGCTGGCCTCGAACCGACGACCGGACTTCATGCCTTCGTGCGCGCCGTCGAGACGGGTTCGTTCAGCGCCGCGGCGCGTCTTGCCGGGACCACCCCCTCCGCGGTTTCTAAGAGCGTCGAACGGCTCGAACGACGCCTCGGCGTCAAACTTTTCCTCCGGTCCACCCGTTCGCTGACGCTGACTGTCGACGGGACCGCCTATTACGAGCGCATCGCCCCGCTGCTGCGTGCCCTCGACGAAGCCGGCGACGCCTTGAAGGGGGCTGAACGCGCGCAGGGGGTGCTGCGCGCCAGCATTCCCGGCGTGCTCGGTCCCGCGTTGATGGAAGCGCTCACCCGGGAATTCGTCCCGCGCTATCCCGAGATCAAGCTTGAGATCAGTATCACCGATCGCCATGTCGACCTGATCCGCGAAGGCTATGACGTGGCGTTGCGTGTCGGCGAAATGGGGAATGTCGACTGGATGGTGCGACGTCTTGCGACCCTGCCGCTCATCCTCGTCGCGGCGCCTCAATGGCTCGAACGCGTTGCCCATCCCGCGACGCGCGAAGCGCTCGCGCAATTGCCGCATATCCGGTATCGGCTTGGGTCGCAGGCCTATCCCATTCGCTTCGCCGACGGGACCGATCTGCTGCCCGAAGGGGCACTCGACACCGATTCGGGTCAGGCGATGCGGATTGCGGCGCTCGGCGGGGTCGGCATTGCGCAGCTGCTTCGGCTGGCGGTGGCGGACGATCTTGCCGCGGGACGCCTCGCCGAGATATTCCCGCACGATCCGCTCGCCTCGGTTCCCGTCCAGGCGCTGCACGCTTTCGGCCGCCTTGCACCGCTGCGCGTCCGATTGTTCACCGATTTTCTTGCAGACAGGCTTGCTGCGCATTCGGCCTGACGGACCATAAGCGTGCAGCGAGACGGGCTCGCACGGATGCCGCATTTCGAATTCCCTGGACTGGAGGGGGCGGTGTTCTGCCGGTTGGGGGCATACCGGCGCGATCGGTCGGTACGCCCCCAGGGGAGCCTTCGGCTGGAGATCAGAAATCCCAGAAGGCAGCGACCCAGCGGAAGGCGTCGCCATCGGCGGCGACGCGGCCCACCGAAGGGAAGGGCAAATGCGTCGCGACGAGATACTCACCGCTCGCGGCCGCTTGCTGCAACAGGCGAACGCGCACGCGCACCGATTCTTCGGGATCATGCTCGAAGCCGTTATGCCAGTCGGGATGGTCGAAACCGACGGGGAAGAGCGCGTCGCCCGCGAAGGTCAGGCGCTCGCCACCCGATGCGACATGGACGACGCAGTGCCCCGGCGTGTGCCCGCCGGTCAGCTTTGCGACCACGCCCGGCGCCACTTCGCACTCCTCGTCGAAGGCCATGATCTTGTCGGCATAGGCATCGATGAACTGCGTAGCGGTCTTGCGCAGAACCTCGGGAACGGGGTTAGGCATCGCCGTCTGGTCGAAGTCGGGGGTCTGCCAGAAGGCGATTTCGGTGGCCGTGACATGGATGCGCACGTCCGGATTCAGACGTCGATTCACGTCCTCGACGAGCAGCCCCCCGACATGATCCATGTGCATATGCGTGATGATGATGTCGGTGACTGATGCCAAGTCGATCCCCGCGGCCTGCAGCCGCTTGGGAAACTGGCCGGCGCGTGGGAAACCGGGGAACTGGCCGCCGAGGCCCGCATCGACCAAGATGGTCTTGTCGCCGCTGCGCAGCACGAGGACATTGAGAGCCCAGTCGAACATGTCGGGTCCGACGAACATATCCTTGAACCATTCGGCGCGGACCGCGGGGTCCACATTGGTGGCCATCGTTTCGGTGGGCAGCGGCAGCACGCCGTCGCTGACGACAAGCACATCGATGTCGCCGATCCGCAGCGCATAGCGCGACGGAACCAGCTCTTCGAAGCCCGAGGTGTCGGGCGTTGCAATAGTGTCGGGTTTCATGTCTCGATCCTCCTGAAAGCCGTGCAATCACGACGTTCAGCAAGCTAGGTGGCGGTCGGCTCCTGGTCGATTGGATCGAGGCATTGGTTGGGGCATACCTTCGGACAGGGACGATTGCCGGCATCGATAGCCGCAAAGCTGCTTTCGCTTGCTTTGCGGCGCTGACAAGGACCACGCCCTCTGGAAGCGAACGCTTTGGCCTGTCGCTAAACGTCCGCTATCCTCGTTTGCACGCTAAAAGCAGTCAGTCCGAAATCGTTGAGAGTTTCGGACGCCGGCAGGCGTCGGAAAGTCTTCGATGCCCGAACCG
>NZ_JAOZVW010000029.1 GCF_025869345.1 Sphingopyxis sp. | reverse complement strand
CCCGGACTTGATCCGGGGTCCCGCTCAGCGACGTTGGAAAAGCGGGACCCCGGATCAAGTCCGGGGTGACGAGGTAGGGGTTAGGTGCGAGCATAAAGGTGAGGTCGCATGATCGCCGAACTTGGCCTTGCCCTCCTGTGGATCGCGGCGGCGCTCGCCTGCCTGTCGCTCGTTGCGGGCATCCTCTATGTCCGCACTGGCAAGGACGATCTCGCGGCGCTGGTGCGGCCGGCGAGCGTCGCACAGGGGGTGCTGACCGCCGTCGCCTTCCTGCTGCTCATCACCCTGTTCGTGCGATCCGACATGTCGGTCGAGCTCGTCGTGCGCAACAGCCACAGCCTGAAGCCGATGCTGTTCAAGGTGGCGGGGGCGTGGGGCAATCACGAAGGATCGATGCTGCTGTGGCTGACGATCCTGGGCCTGTCGGGCGCGCTTGTCGCGATCTTCGAGAAACGGCTGCGCAAGGACACGCTCGTCGCGACGCTCGCGGCGCAGGCGGCGCTCAGCCTCGGCTTCTTCGCGTTCCTGCTTTTCTCGTCGAATCCGTTCAAGCGGCTGCCCGTCGCGCCGCCCGACGGGCAGGGGCTCAACCCGCTGCTCCAGGACCCCGGCCTCGCCTTTCATCCGCCGACGCTCTACATCGGCTATGTCGGGATTTCGGTCGCCTTCAGCTTCGCGGTCGGGGCGCTGATCACGCGCGAGATCGGCCCCGCCTTCGCGCGCGCGATGCGGCCGTGGGTGCTGGGGAGCTGGATTTTCCTGACGCTGGGGATCACGGCGGGCAGTTACTGGGCCTATTATGAGCTCGGCTGGGGCGGCTGGTGGTTCTGGGATCCGGTCGAAAATGTGTCGCTGATCCCGTGGCTCGCGGGTGCCGCCTTGCTCCATTCGGTGAGCGTCACCGCGACGCGCAACGCGCTGCGCGCGTGGACGGTGATGCTCGCGGTGATCGCTTTCTCGATGTCGATGGTCGGCACCTTCATCGTCCGGTCGGGGCTGCTCACCAGCGTTCACAGCTTCGCGGTCGATCCCGAACGCGGCACCTTCCTGCTCGCATTGATGTTCATCTATATCGGCGGCGCGCTGACCCTCTTCGCGTTCCGGGCAGGCGCGGTCGCCGAGGGCAAGAAATTCGCGCTGCTGAGCCGCGAGGGATCGCTGGTCATCAACAATCTGCTGCTGACGACGATCCTCGCGCTCGTGCTGCTCGGCACTCTCTATCCGATCGTCGCCGAGGCGATGGGGGAGAAGATTTCGGTCGGCCCGCCCTATTACAACAAGGTCGCGGGGCCGCTGGCGCTGATCCTCTGCCTCGTCATGGTGACGGGGCCGCTGCTGAGCTGGCGCAGGGACGACGGCAAGAAGCTCTGGTCGCGCTTGCCGGTCGCGGTGCTGGCGGCGATGATCGTGCTGTTCGGGCTGGTCCTGTTCGGGGGCAAGGTCGGGGTGCTGCCGTTGCTCGGCATGACGGTCGCGGGGCTGGTCGGGGTCGCGAGCCTCGCGCCCCTCTGGGGCCGCAACCTCCGCCGCACGCCGTTGCCGACGTGGGGCATGGTGATCGCGCATTTCGGGGTCGCCGTCGCGCTGGCCGGGATGGGCGCCGAAAGCGCCTTCATCAAGGAACGGCTCGTCGCCGCGGCGCCGGGCGAGACGGTGACGGTCGGCGATTTCTCGGTAAAATTTGCAGGCGTCAAGCCGATCGCGGGGCCGAACTATACGGCGATCGAGGGCACGCTGATCGCGACGACGCCGTCGGGTGCCTCCTTCACGCTCCATCCCGCGGCGCGGACCTTTCCCGGGCTGATGGGCGGGCCGCCGACCGAGACCAATGAAGCGGCCTTGCTGACGCGGCCGGGCGGGCAGCTTTACGCGGTGCTGGGGCAGCCGGTGACCGGACCCGACGGAACCGCCGACCGCTATCAGCTTCGCCTGTGGTGGAAGCCGCTGGTGTGGTGGATATGGCTCGGCGGGGCGCTGATCGCGATCGGCGCGGCGCTGTCGCTGCTCGGGCGCGCGCAACTGCTCGAAATCTGGCGCGCGCGCCGCGCTCGCAAAGCGCAGGAGCGTTTCGCATGAGAAGCCGCTGGGTCCTGTTCGTGCCGCTGGCGATGATGGCGCTGCTGTTCGGCGCCTTCATCTATCGCCTGACGGTGCCGAACGACACGCTGATCCAGTCGCAATGGATCGACAAGCCGATGCCCTTGTTCGACCTGCCGCCCGCGGCCGCGGGGATCGAGGGGCTGAAGAGCAGCCAGCTCGCCGACGGCAAGCCGCGGCTGGTCAATGTCTTCGCGAGCTGGTGCATCCCGTGCCGTGCCGAGGCGCCGCAGCTCGAAGCGCTGAAGGCCGCGGGCGTGCCGATCGACGGCATCGCGATCCGCGACCGGCCCGAGGATGTCGCGCAGTTCCTGCGGGAAAACGGCAATCCGTTCGAGCGGATCGGCTCGGACGTGCAGAGCAGCGTGCAGATCGCGCTTGGATCGTCGGGGGTTCCCGAAACCTTCCTGATCGACGGCAAGGGGATTATTCGCGAGCAGATTCAGGGCGTGATCCTCGCCGATCAGGTGCCCGAGATCGTCGCCAAGCTGGAGAAGATGAAGTGAGGGACAAGCCGGACCTCTCTTCGTGCGTCCCCGCGAAGGCGGGGACCCAGGGCGTTCTTGTGCTGCGGTTGCTCCTTGCCGCTCTGGGCCCCCGCCTTCGCGGGGGAACGCTTCTGTTGTTGGCAGCGTTCATCACGCCCGCCACCGCGCAGGATCGTCTGCCGCCCGCGCCCTATGCCTATCAGCAGCTTCGCGATCCGGCCGAGGAGGCGAAGGCGAAGGCGCTGATGGAGACGCTGCGCTGTCTCGTCTGTCAGGGGCAGTCGATCGCCGACAGCGACGCGCCGCTCGCGGGCGACATGCGGCACGAGGTGCGCACCAAGATCGCGGCGGGCGAAAGCCCCGATGCGATCCGCAAATGGCTCGTCGCGCGCTATGGAAACTGGGTGAGCTATGACCCGCCCTTCGATGCGGCGACCGCGCTGCTGTGGCTGGGACCGCTGCTGTTCCTCGCGCTCGGCGGCTGGCTCGCCTTCGGGCGCTTCCGGCGCGGCGAAGCGGACGGGGAGGGCGAGGCATGATCTGGCTCTGGATATTGCTTGCAGCCGCGCTGACCATCCTCGGCATCTTCTGGCTCGGCCGCTTGCCTGCCGCATCGCGGCCGCTTGCGGGCGCGGCGGTGATGCTGGGGCTCGCCGGCTATGCCTTGCAGGGCAGTCCAGCGCTGCCCGGCCAGCCGGTCGCGAAAGCAGCCGAGCCCGACGGATTCGGCGAAGCGATCACCGACCGCCAGCAGGGGATGGCCAATCGCTTCGGCCCGGCGGCGCAATGGATCGGCATGTCCGACGGCTTCATGCGCACCGGCAAGACAGAACTTGCGGCGCAGACGCTCGAAAAGGGGATCGAGCGCTATCCCGACAATGTCGATCTGTGGGTCGGGCTCGGCAATGCGCTTGTCGCGCATGGTGGCGGGGTGATGTCGCCCGCGGCGGCGCTTGCCTTCGACGAGGCAGCGAAGCGCGATCCCAGCCATCCGGCGCCGCCTTTCTTCGCGGGGCTGGCGATGGCGCAGAGCGGCGACCTGAAAGGCGCCGAGGCGGTTTGGAACCGGCTTTTGCAGCGCTCGCCCGCCGACGCGCCGTGGCGGCCCGACCTCGAAATGCGGCTGACGCAGCTTCGCCAGGCGTTGGGGCCCGAACTGCCGCCCGAGTCGCCGGCCGGGCCCTGAGGCGCGTCCCGATTTGGAACCTATTATCCTTCCGCGGGCTCGTCTAAAGCGCGCGCCATGACTGCCGAGTCGCACCAAGCGGCCGGCGACGCCACCCGCGCCGCCCCCGCCGCCTCCATCGCCCATATGGGCCACGGCCATCAGGGCGACAGCAAGCTGAAGCTTGCCGTCGGCGCGGTCGGCGTCGTGTTCGGCGACATCGGCACGAGCCCGCTCTATGCGTTCCGCGAAACCTTCGCCGGCCATCATTCGATCGAGGTCGACCGGCTGCACATCTATGGCGTGCTGAGCCTCGTCTTCTGGTCGATGATGCTCGTCGTGACCTTCAAATATGTGCTGACGATCATGAAGGCCGACAACAAGGGCGAGGGGGGCAGCCTCGCGCTGCTCGCGCTGATCAGCCGCTCGTCGGAGGGCAAGCGCTGGACCTGGCCGATCGTGCTGCTCGGCGTGTTCGCGACCGCGCTCTTCTATGGCGACTCGATGATCACTCCGGCGATGTCGGTGCTGTCGGCGACCGAAGGCCTGCAATATGTGAGCCGGGGGTTCGAGCCCTATATCGTGCCGATCGCGCTTGCGATCCTGATCGGGCTTTTCGCGATCCAGTCGCGCGGGACGGCAAAGGTCGGGATGCTCTTCGGCCCGATCATGCTCTGTTATTTTCTGATGCTCGCGATTCTGGGGGTGACGCATATCGTCGATCATCCGTCGATCGTGATGCACACGCTCAACCCGATCAACGCGTTGCGCTTCTTCTGGCTCGACGGCTTCACCGCCTTCGTCGCGCTCGGCGCGGTGGTGCTCGCGGTGACGGGGGCGGAGGCGCTCTATGCCGACATGGGGCATTTCGGGCGCGCGCCGATCGGGCTGTCGTGGCTCTGCTTCGTGCTGCCCGCGCTGATGCTCAATTACATGGGGCAGGGCGCGATGGTGCTCGCGGGCGAGGTCGCACCGACCGCGCAGCTCATCCAGGACCCCTTCTTCCTGATGATGCCCGAGGCGTGGAAAGTGCCGGTGGTGCTGCTCGCGATGCTCGCGACGATCATCGCCAGCCAGGCGGTGATCTCGGGCGCCTTCTCGCTCACCCAGCAGGCGATCCAGCTCGGCTTCATGCCGCGTCTGCGCGTCGACCACACCAGCGCCTCGGCGCAGGGGCAGATCTATATCCCCGTGGTCAACTGGGGGCTGATGGTGATGGTCATCCTGCTCGTCCTCTTCTTCGGATCGTCGAGCAACCTTGCGGCCGCCTATGGTATCGCGGTGACGGGGGCGATGTTCATCGACACCTGCCTGATGAGCGTCGTGCTGTTCGTGCTGTGGCGCTGGCCGGCGTGGAAGGCGATCCCGATCCTCGCCGTCTTCTTCATCGTCGACATCGCCTATCTCGGCGCCAACCTGATCAAGGTGCCCGACGGTGGCTGGGTGCCGCTGGCGATCGGCCTGACCATCTTCACCATGCTGACGACCTGGTCGCGCGGGCGCAAGCTGATGCAGCAGGAAATGGCCGAGGGCGCGATGCCGATCCCGGTGTTCGTGAAATCGGCCGCGAACAGCGCGACGCGGGTGCCGGGGACCGCGGTGTTCATGACCTCCTCGTCCGACGGGGTGCCGCACGCGCTGCTCCATAACCTCAAGCACAACAAGGTGCTGCACGAACGCATCATCCTGCTGACGATCAAGATCGCCGACGTGCCTTTCGTGCAGGAAGAGCGGCTCTGCCAGCTCGACGACCTGGGGCAGGGATTCCACCGGCTGGTGCTGAACTACGGCTTCATGCAGCCGGTCGACGTTCCCGAGGCGTTGAAGCGCGTCACCGGCTGCGGCGGCGAGTTCAAGATGCTCGAGACGAGCTTCTTCCTGTCGCGCCAGACGCTGATCGCCGCGAGCAAGCCGGGTATGCCGATCTGGCGCGAGAAACTCTTCGCCTGGATGCTGCGCAACTCGGAAAGCGCGATGGAATATTTCCGCCTGCCGACGAACCGTGTGGTCGAACTGGGGAGTCAGGTCGCGATCTGACGTTCGCCGGGTTAACTTACCGCAATGTCAGAATAAGCGTTTGAACATTCGGACAAGTCTTGCGATGCAGGATCGATCCCTCGGGCAGGGCGACCAGCGACATGCGGACGGAGAGCAGCAACAGGCCGATCATGCCGGTGGTGCCGGAACCCTTTGCGCTGATCGTCGGGAGAATGGACGACGGCGGCGAAGCCGGATTCCTGGGCGCGCTCCGCCGCATGGGGCTTCGCCCCGAAACCGTGACGACGAAGGATAGGCGCGCCGAGGCGTCACTGATTCGCGTGCGGTTCGGATCGACCTCGGCGCTGATCGGGCGTGCGTCGGCCTATGCGCTCGACCTCGCCGATCCGTTGCACCCCGCGACCAGCCAGCTCGCATCGCGCCTGGACGAGACATGGCGCGATGCGGGGCGTGTGTGGGCGGTGATTCCGGAGGCGGCAGGAGGCCCCGATACCGCCGGGAATCTGGCGATGCGCTTGCGCGAGTTCTTCAAGGCGATGGTGCTGCTGATCGACCTGTTCGACGCGAGCCATATTTTCTGGGCGCCTGCACGGTTGTGGACCGACGCGCCCCAGTTCCGCAATGCGATCGCCGAGATGCTGGCGAGCGGGATGCCGCCGGTGCTGCATCTGATCGCCTTTCGCCGCAGCGATGCGCCCGGCGGCGCGATCGTCCGCACCCGGGGGCTGGCGCTGTTCGGCGGGCAGGAGGTCGAGGGGCGGATTCCCGCGGGCTGGACGGTCGCCGAAATGGTCCGGCGGCTGGCGCGGCTGGCGCTCGACATCCTGTTGAATGGCCCGGTCGCCGCGCCGCGGCGGCTCCGCGGTCTCGACCCCGGCGAGTGGGTGTCGTTGACCCCGGTGGCGGATGAAGCGGACGGGAGCGGCACCGTCCGCGTGGAATTCGGCAGCGACCTTTGATGGCGGGGCGCTGGTGGCAAGGCGCACCGCCGCCCCGTGCCGGTTTCCAGCGCCACCATCTGATCCCGGTCGGATTGTTGCGGCGGCCGCAAATGGCGGCGATGTTCGATCAACTGCGCGCCGATGGCTTTGCGCTGCACCGCTTCGACCGCAACGGGTTGATGCTGCCGGCGTGCGAGAGCGCGGCGCTGTCGTCGGGCCATGCGCTCCATCGCGGGCCGCACCGCGATTACAACGATGTGCTGGCGGCACGGGTCGAGCGGATTCGCGCCCATTTCGCGTTGCAGGCGCCCGCCGATCCCGGCGCCGCGCGGCGGACCGCGACGATGCGGCTGCGCCTGTTGCAGGACGTGATGCGGCGGGCGCTGACCGACCGGCACGGCGGTGCCTTCTGGCTCAACCGCCGCGACCCGATGCGGCTGTTCGCCGACCGCCCCTATCTCGACGACGCGATCGGGCGGCTGTTCGGTGGGGTTTAGAGCCGGACTTTCGCCTCAAGCTCGCGGCGCGCGGCGATATATTGCGCTTCGAGCTCGGCGACGAAATCGGCGACCGGGCGCACGCCGCGGATCGCGCCGATCCCCTGGCCCGATCCCCAGATGTCCTTCCACGCCTTCGCCTTGGTGTTGCCGCCCGAGCCGAAATTCATCGTCTTGAGGTCGCCTTCGGGCAGCGCGTCGGGGTCCATTCCCGCCGCGACGATCGACTGGCGGAGATAATTGCCGTGAACGCCGGTGAAGAGGTTGGAATAGACGATGTCGGCGGCGCGCCCCTCGACGATGCCGTTTTTGTAGCCGTCCTCGGCATTGGCCTCGGCGGTCGCGATGAAGGCGCTGCCGATATAGGCGAGGTCGGCGCCGCAGGCCTGCGCGGCGAGGATCGAGCGGCCGTGGCCGATCGCCCCCGACAGCGCGACGGGGCCGTCGAACCATTCGCGGATTTCCTGGATCAGCGCGAAGGGCGACTGGCGGCCGGCATGGCCGCCCGCGCCCGCCGCGACCGGGATCAGCCCGTCGGCGCCCTTTTCGACCGCCTTGCGCGCAAAGCGATCGTCGATGACGTCGTGCAGGGTGATGCCGCCCCAGCCATGCACCGCCTGATTGAGCTCCTCACGCGCACCGAGCGAGGTGATGGTGATCGGCACCTTCCATTTTTCGCAGGTCGCGATGTCGGCTTCGAGCCGGTCGTTCGATTTATGGACGATCTGGTTGACCGCGAAGGGGGCCGACAGGCGGTCGGGGTTGGCGCGGTCCCACGCCGCAAGCTCCTCGGTGATCCGGTGCAGCCATTCGTCGAGCAGCGACTGCGGGCGGGCGTTCAGGGCGGGAAAGCTGCCGACCACCCCCGCCTTGCACTGGGCGATGACGAGGTCTGGACCCGACACGATGAACAGCGGCGATCCGATGACGGGCAGGCGCAGGCGGTCGAAGATCGGGGGAAGGGCCATGAATCAGTCTCTCCGGTTGCGGTTTGAAACTGACCTTAACGTAAACGGAAGGTCACGCAAGAGAGGATGGCATAGCGATAATGTCAGGGCCGCGGGGCGAAGCGTGAGGGAGGCCGCGGACGGCCCGCGGCGCTCAACCCTGCGCCGCGGTGGCGGCGTGCCGGTCCTTTTCGGCGCGCAGCCGTTCGGCGTCGAGCAGCTTGTCGGCCATCGCCTGCCACGCCGCGGCGGCGCGCAGGTTGCGGTCGCGGACCTGGGTCAGCGGCGAGGTTTCGGCCTCCGCCGTGCATTTTTCGGCCTGGGCGAGATAGAAATCGATGGTGGCCGACACGGCGGCGCCTCCTTTCAGCTTTGGGTCAATCGACCATGTCGGCGATGATACGCCGAAGCTCGCGGCGCGACAGCGTCGGGCGGCGGCGGCGCGGCAGGATCGCCGTCTGCGCCTTTCCGGCCAGCGACAGTGCGGGCAGAGCGGGGAAAATCGAGTTGTTGTTGATCATAGTCATCATCTTTATCTTTGATTTTAAGTGTTTTGGTTGTTGGAAGCCGGCGCGGTTCCGCACCGGCTCCTGCGGTCAAAGCCCGCGCCGTTTGCGCTGGCTGGGGGGAACCGGCCCGCTCCCGCGTTCGCGGTAGACGAGGCGGCCCTTGGTCAGGTCATAAGGCGTCATTTCGACGCGGACGGCGTCGCCGACGACCGACCGGATGCGGAAACGCCGCATCCGGCCAGCCGTATAGACGATCACACGGTGCCCGTTTTCGAGCACGACGCCGAAGCGTCCGTCGGGCAGGATCTCGTCGATCTGCCCGTCGAAGGTCATCAATTCCTCTTTGGCCAAGGGTCAGGCCGACTGGAGGTTGATCGCCGAAGTCTTGCCGTTACGGCCGGTTTCGAGGTCGTAGGAAACGCGCTGATCCTTGTTCAGCGTGGTCATCCCGGCGCTCTGGACGGCAGTGATATGGACGAAATTGTCGCCCGAGCCGTCCTCATTCTCGATGAAGCCATAGCCCTTGTCCTGGCTGAAAAATTTGACGGTGCCGATCGGCATGATGGTTTTCCTTTCACGAAAAACAAAGAGGGTTCCCCCGGCAGGAAGCGCCGGCGGAGCTGGTAGCGTGTGAAGGGAAGAATCCGCCGCAGGACGCCAGGTCCAAGGACATCAAATTTCCGTCGCAGGCGACGTTAGCGGCGCCGATATGGGGGATTGGGTCCGAAAAGTCAAGGTTATGGGCTGTTTCCACGACCTTCGTCATTCCCGCGTAAGCGGGAACCCGAGTGCGACGTTGGGATACAGCGCTGCCGCGCTGGTTGTTCGCCACGCTGGGTTCCCGCTTGCGCGGGAATGACGAAGGTGGGGTAGTGGCTGTTCCCCACCCCAGAGCAGACGACGGTCTGGCGCTCGCGGGGAGGGGGCTCAGGCGCCGTTCGCAGCCGACAAGATCGCCCGCACGCTTGCCGTCGCGACGTCGGTGTCCAGCCCGCAGCCGAACAGGCTCTTCCCGTCCGCCGTCCGGCATTCGACGTACGCCGCGGCCTGTACGTTGCTGCCCTGGCCGATCGCGTGTTCGCTGTAGTCGACGATGTCGAGCAGCGGGCCGCCGCTCTCGGCGAGCGCGGCGACGACGCTGCTCATCAGGCCGTTGCCGCGGCCGCTGACGCTGCGTTCGGCGCCGTCGATGGTGAGCTTGCCGGCGAAGATGCGGTCGGCGCCGCTGTGGGTTTCGGCCCAGTCGACGAGTTGGAAGCGCTTGCCGCTCTCGGCGAGATAGGTGCGCTCGAACGCCTGCCAGATGTCGTCGGCGCCGAGTTCGCGGCTCGTTTCGTCGGCGACGGCCTGGACGACGTGGCTGAAGCTTGCCTGCATCTTCTTGGGCAGTTTCAGGCCCTTGTCCTGTTCGAGCACCCAGGCGACGCCGCCCTTGCCCGACTGGCTGTTGACGCGGATCACCGCTTCGTAGCTGCGGCCGAGATCGGCGGGGTCGATGGGGAGGTAAGGGACTTCCCACTTCTCGTCGTTCTGGCGTTCGCGCGCGGCGAAGCCCTTCTTGATCGCATCCTGATGGCTGCCCGAGAAAGCGGTGTAGACCAGCTCGCCGCCATAGGGGTGGCGCGGGTGGACGGGCAAATTGTTGCAATATTCGACCGTCTGGATGACCTCGTCGATGTTCGAGAAGTCGAGCTGCGGGTCGACGCCCTGCGTGTACATGTTGAGCGCGACGGTGACGAGGCAGGTGTTGCCGGTGCGCTCGCCATTGCCGAACAGGCAGCCCTCGACGCGGTCGGCGCCCGCGAGCAGGCCGAGCTCGGCCGCCGCGACGCCGGTGCCGCGGTCGTTGTGGGTGTGCAAGGATATGATCGCGCGGTCGCGGTTCGGCAGGTTCTTGCAGAAATATTCGATCTGGTCGGCGTAGATGTTCGCCGTCGCCGCCTCGACCGTCGCGGGCAGGTTGAGGATGATCGGGTTTTCGGCGGTCGGTTGGAGGATCTCCATCACCGCCTCGCAGCAGGCGATGCTGAAATCGAGCTCGGCGGTCGAGAAGGTTTCGGGGCTGTATTCGAAGCGCCAGTTCGTTTGCGGGAGGCGCGCGGCATTGTCGCGGAGCTGCTTCGCACCCTCGATCGCGATTTGCTTGATCTCGTCCATCTCCATGCCGAAGACGATCTTGCGCCACGCGGGGCTGACCGCGTTATAGACGTGGACGATCGCGGTCTTGGCGCCCGCGAGGCTGTCGAAGCTGGTGCGGATCAGGTCGGCGCGGCTCTGCGTCAGTACCTGCGGCGTGACGTCGTCGGGGATACGGCCCGAGCGGACGAGGTTCTGGATATAGTCGAAATCGGTCGCGCCGCTGGCGGGGAAGCCGACCTCGATCTCCTTGAACCCGCTTTTGACGAGCAGGTCGAAGAAGCGGGTCTTCTTTTCGGCGTCCATCGGGTCGATCAGCGACTGGTTGCCGTCGCGCAGGTCGGTAGAGAGCCAGATCGGCGCCTGGGTGGTGACGCGGCCGGGCCATTCGCGGTTCGCCAGGGGAACCTGCGGGAAGGCCGAATATTTGACCGAGGGGTCGCGGAGCATGGTCATGGGAAAACTTCTTCTGCTGTCGGTTGCTATGCTGTGTCGATCGGACCCTTGAGCGGGTGGCCGCGACTAGCGCGCAGCCAGTGTCACGCCCAAGGGCGTGTAAGTCGCAGAAGAAGAAGGGCGTTGCCGCGCATGGCCGACCCCATGATGCAAAATGCCCTGCGATGCAAGCGGAAGCTGCGAAAATTTCGCGGGATGGGCGCGACATCCACGTTCGTCATTCTCGCGCAAGCGGGAACCCGGTTCTTCACCTTATCTTCGTGCCTTTGCGCCTTTGCGTGAGGTTTTTCCGGTTTCACGCAAAGGCGCAAAGGCGCGAAGAAAGAGGGCTGGCGCGGGTGTTCGGTCGCCGGTTCGGATGCAGCGCTACCGCGCCGGTTCTTCGTTTCGCTGGGTTCCCGCTTTCGCGGGAATGACGAAAGTTATGGCGCTATTGCTTCTCGAACGCCGCGTGGATTTCGAGCTCGACCTCGTCGCCGACCATCGGGACGCCGAAGCCGAGGCCGAAGTCGCTGCGGCGGATCGTCGCTTCGGCCTCGAAGCCGACGGTCTGCTTGCCGCCCATCGCGCCGGCGCCGTGGAAATCAACGTCGAGCGTCACCGGGCGGGTGACGCCGTTGAGGGTGAGGTCGCCGGTGACCTTTGCCTCGTCGCCGTCGTCATCGAGGACGACGCGGGTCGAGACGAAGCGGGCGTCGGCGGGTGTGGGGCCGAAGAAATCGGGCTTGGCGTCGTCCTTGCCGGGGCGGAGCAGGTGGCCGGTGAGGCCCGCGCTCGCGGTGGTGACCTTGGCGATCGGGATCGTCACGTCGACCTTCGCCGCGGCGGGATTGGCGGGATCGAGGACGAGCGTGCCGGTGACGTCGCCGAAAATGCCGGTGTAGTTGCTGAAGCCGAGGTGATCGAGTTTCCAGACGACCATCGTGTGATTGGGATCGGCGGCGTAGGTGCCCGCGGTGACGCGGCTCCGGTCGGGGGCGCCGGGCGCGCTCGCGGGCGGCTGGGCGATGACGGCGGGCACCGCGACGGCGGCGAGCAGGACGGCGGCGAGGGGAGCGAAGCGGCGCATGGGGGAACCTCCTGTTTGGGGGAGGCGCAGGCTAGGCGAACGACAGGGGCAGCGTCAATTCTGTGCGGCGGCGGCGGCGCCCTTTTTCGCGGCGCCCATCGCGCGGCGCTCGGCGAACCACTGGCGGAGCGCGGCGGCGGTGCAGCCGGTGTAGCCGTAGCTGCCGACCGGCGAGCAACTGTTCGGCCGGCTCGCCGCGGCCGCCCCGTAAGTATTGCCCTCGACCGCCGAAGCCCAGGAGCCGCCGCCGACGGCATTATCCTCTTCCTTGTGGCGCAGCGCCTTGGGGACGCGATAGCGGTCGGATTCGGGCTGCTGCGCGCAGACGACGATCTCGTCCTCCTTCGGTTCGGGGCAGGGTTCGTTGCCGTAGGTGTAGAGCACCGACACGCGTTCGGGGGGAGAGCCGGTCTGGGCCAGATCCTCGTCCTGCGCGTGCGCCGGCGCGGCGAGCGCGAAGAGGAGAACGAGAAACGGGGCGGGTCTTTTCATTATGTGCATTCCCTGACGACCGTCCCCTGCGGGCCGGTATAGGCGGCGAAGATGAACCTCAGCCGAATTGGGGGCGGCTTAAGGCGGATGTAAACCATTCCCCTCCCTGAAAGGGAGGGGTTAGGGGTGGGTAGCGAGCGTAGCGAGCCGGAAGAAAGAGCGCCGCCTTCGGCGGCCACCCACCCCCGACCCCTCCCTTTCAGGGAGGGGAGAGAACGGCACCTTCTAGAATGCTGTCGCGGCGTCAAAGATCGTCCAGCGACGCTCCTATCGCCCCCCATACCTGCGCCAGTTCGTCGCGCGTGATGCAATAGGGGGGCATGACGTAGACGGTGTTGCCGAGCGGGCGGAGGAGGACGCCGCGGTCGCGGTAATGGGCGATCAGGCGGGGGGCGAGCGCCGAGAGATAGCCCGCGTCCGGAGCGACGATGTCGAAGGCGGCGATCGTGCCGAGGCGGCGGAGGTTTTGCGCGCGCGGGTCGGATGCCAGCATCGCCAGGTGCGCGGCCTGCGCGTCGGCGAGGGCGTCGATGCGCTGCTGGACGGGCTCGTCACGCCAGATGGAGAGATTGGCGACCGCGGCGGCGCAGGCGATCGGGTTCGCGGTGTAGCTCGACGAATGATAGAAGGTCTTCGCGCGGTCGGTCGAGAGATGCGCGGCGAAGATCGGCTCGTTGCACAAGGTCACCGCGAGCGGGATCGCGCCGCCGGTCAGCCCTTTCGACAGGCAGACGATATCGGGGATCACCCCCGCCTGGTCGCAGGCGAAGCGGGTGCCGGTGCGGCCCCAGCCGGTCATCACCTCGTCGGCGATGAAGAGGACGCCGTGGCGGGCGCAGATCGCGCGCATTTCGGCGAGCACCCAGGCGGGATAGATCAGCATGCCGCCGGCGCCGAGAATCAAAGGCTCGACGATGAAGGCGGCCGGCTTTTCAGCGCAGGCGGCTTCGAGCGCGTCGAGCGCGGCCTGCTCCTGCCCTTCGTGCGGGAAGGGGATGGTGCCGACGTCGAACAGCAAAGGCTGCCACGCGCGGTTGTAGACGCCGCGCTCGCCGACCGACATCGCACCGATCGTGTCGCCGTGATAGCTGTGCTCCATCACCAGGATGCGGCTGCGTGCTTCGCCGATGTTGAACCAGTAGCCGAGCGCCATCTTGAGCGCGACCTCGACGCTGGTCGAGCCCGAGTCCGAGAAGAATACGCGGGTGAGCGGATCGGGGGTGATGCGGATCAGCTCGGCGGCGAGCGTTTCGGCGGGCTCGTGCGTCCAGCCCGCGAAAATGAGCTGGTCGAGCTTTTCCGACTGTTCGCGGATCGCGGCCATGATGCGCGGGTGCGCGTGGCCGTGCGTCGTGACCCACCAGCTCGAGATGGCGTCGATCCAGGATCGGCCGTCGGCGCCGTAGAGCCGCGCGCCCTCGCCGCGGGCGATCAGCGGGATCGGCTCGCCGAGGCCGTGCTGGGTGAAAGGGTGCCAGATCGGGGAGGTCGCGCTGTCGGTCATGATGCGCCCCTACACAAGTTCGCGGCGTGGGCGAAGACAGTGCGTCCGGTTTCGCCGGTTTGCACCATCCGGCGTATCGCGGACACGGCGGGCCGGATTGCCGCTTCCCTTTTTCAACAGCCCGCCCCTAGGCCGAGAGAAGGGGGGATGAGGATGCAGGAGCGAGGTTCATGGGCGCCCTTCCGGCCGGCAACGGAAACATATCGCGCGACGCACCGCCGCGCGGCGCATCTCCGCACGGAGGAGCGGCAACCGCCGCCGATCTCGCGCTGGGTCTTCAGCTTTGCCGCGCGGGGCTATTGTCGCTGACGCGGCTGCAACTCGCGGTCGAACGCGGCGACCGGCCGCGCGTAATGGAGGCGGTCGACGATCTGCACGCGCTCGATGTCAGTATCGGACGCACGGTCGATGCGCTGCCGGTCGCGCCGGCCGACGAGCGGCTGGCGGCGGTCGCGCGGCGCCTTCAGGAGGAGAAGATGGCGCTCGCTTTCGAGAAACTGGCGCTTGCAAGCGGCGTCAGCGGGCCGGCGCTGTCGTCGGGGCCGTCGCGGCGCGCCGGGAGCGGTGCGGCACGGGACGCCGAAGCCGTTGCCGATTGGCCGGTTCGGGAGCGCCGGGCGGCCGGGCGATGGGCGGGCCATGCGCTGCGGGCGGCGGTTTTCCTTGTGGTTGCCGCGGGGACGGTCGGGGTGCTGGTGGCGGCGCTTTAAGAGGGGCGAGCGGCGTGATTCAGATTTCGAGCGCTTTCGCTTTGCTCTAGAGATTTTGGGGATTCAGCTTTCAGTTGTCCGATTATGGAAAAACTTGTTCCCCCGCGAAGGCGGGGGTCCAGAGCGGGCTGGGGCTG
>NZ_JAOZVW010000028.1 GCF_025869345.1 Sphingopyxis sp. | reverse complement strand
CCACAGCCCGCTCGCATCCCAGAACAACAGCTTCAAGCGAGTGCGCGCGGCGTTCGCGAACAGAAACAAATGCCCACTCAGCGGATCGAGCGCAAGTTCGTCGCGCACCAGGCCGAAGAGCCCGTCGAATCCCTTGCGCATGTCGGTCGCGCCCGTGGCCACATACACCTTCGTCGCCGGACCCAGCGCGAACATCTACGCGCGCTCCGGAGTTGGATGCGCCTCGAGCGCGGCCATCACCTCGCGCAGCAACCCGGCGTCGAAGCCGCGCGCCACTTCGATCACCCGGCCATTGGCGAGACGGATGACAACGCCAGCGGAGAGGGCAGTCCCACTCCGTGGAAGCACATTCGCCCCCGGCGTTTCCCACTCCGGCTCCTCCGCGGCAACCTCCACCGGTAGAATGCGATTCGGCGGGATGCGATTCGGCGGGATGCGATGCCGCGGCCCCTCCGCCTCCCAGGAACCGGCATCCCGTTTGGCTCGGCGAACGTAATAGTCAAGCGTCGTAATGGGAATCCCGCAATCGTCGGCGAAGTCCCTGCGCGTCAACCCACTCGCGCGGTAGCCCCGCACGATTCGGGTACCATAATCCAAGGAATCGAGAAGCTCACTCATGCCTCCAGATCATCAGCATTCCAGCCCGCCCGCAAGAATGCGGTTGCTCTGTAAGCGTACGGCCAACCCCATGCTTGACGAGCTCGGTTAGGCTCTGCTCTGCTTCCAGCGGCTCGGGGTGAGGTGGGCTGTTTCGCTGCGCTTGCGGTCGGCCATGCCGGGGAGGATGGCTAGCAGGTACTCGCGCACAGGGAGGCCTTGCCGGCGGCAGGTCTCGGCGACGCTCAGAATCGCGGCCACCTTCGGTCCGGCGTTCGCGCTGCCCAGATGAATCCAGTTCTTCCTGCCGAGCGCGACGCCGCGCATCGAGTTCTCGGCGAGGTTGTTCGAGAGCTCCACCACCGGATGCGCGAGGAACAGGTTCAGCCTTGGCCACAGCGAAAGCGTGTAGTGGATTGCCCCGCCCAGGGCGCTCTTGGGCAGCACGCTTTTCTGCAAGCGAAGCAGCTCTTCGCGTAGCACAGCCACGAGCGGCGCGGCCCTTTCCTGGCGCAACGCATGGCGCGCTTCGAGGCGCATCCCGGCCTCGCGCGCCTCGCGATCGATGTCGAACAGCTCGTCCATGCGCGCCACCATGCGCGCCGCTTCGGCGTCCTTCGGATTGAGCTTCAGCGCCTCGACGAACTTGCGCCTGGCGTGCGCCCAGCAGGCCGCGCGCAGCATGCCCGCCGCGCCCACCTTGTCGTAAGCCGCGTAGCCATCGGTTTGCAGAATGCCCGCGAAATCGCGCAACATCTTCTTCGGCGCCTCGCGGCCCCGGCCCATCTGAAAGTCGAACAGCACCATCCCGCCCGAATATACTTCGCCCGCTCTTCGATCGAAGGGCGCCGAATATTGCCACAAATACGCTTGATGATTCTTACCCCGCCCATCGTGCATTTGCACGGCAAGCGGCGTTTCATCGGCTTGAATATAATCGCCCGCGAGCAGTTCGCGTTTCATCGCCTCGGCGATGGGTAGCAGCAGATCGCCCACGCGCATCACCCAGCCGCACAATGTCGAGCGGTGAATCTCGACGCCCGCGTCGCGCAGGAGCATCGCGCTCTGGCGGTAGAGCGGGAGATGATCGAGGTACTTGGCGACGACCGCATCGACGACGACGCGGTCGCTCGCGAGGCTCTTCTCGACGATCGAGGGCGCGACGGGCGCGGTCTTCACGCCGCCCTTCGCGCACGCGCAGGCCCGCTTCTCGCGCTTCGTCACGCGCACGAAATACTCGGCCGGTTTGACGTCGAGCTGCTCGCTCTCCTCGTAGCCGATCACCGGCATCGTCTTGCCGCAAGCCCCGCACAGGCACTCGGCGGCGGGCACGGGAACGACCTCTTCGACGCGCGGCAGATTCGCCGGCAACGTCTGCCTGCCCGGATGCGGCTTGGCCGCGCGCTGGCGCTTCGGGCGATCCTCGAGACCCTCCTGGCCGCGCGCCGCTTCGGCTTTCACCTCTTCGTCGCTCACGCCCGGCTCGAGTTCGAGCAGCGTCAACTGCGCGTCCGAAAGCGTCTCGCTTCGCGGGCCGTACTTGGAGAGAAGCAGCTTGCGC
>NZ_JAOZVW010000027.1 GCF_025869345.1 Sphingopyxis sp. | reverse complement strand
AGCGAAGCAATCCAGAGCGGTTTACGCAAGCTCTGGATTGCTTCGCTGCGCTCGCAATGACGATGGAGAAGGTTCAAACCTCGCTCAGCGCCGCTTCGGTCGGGGCGATGCTCGCGGGGGTGCCGACGTCGAACCATTGCCCCATATGCGACAGGCCATAGAGCCGCCCCGCCGCAATAGCCCGTTCCCAGAGCAGCATGGTCGAGAAGGGGCCTTCGGGCGCGCCGTCGAGAAAGCGGCGCGAGACGAGCTGGATGCCGGTGTAGACGAAGGGCGCCACCCGCCCCGGTCTGCGGCGGCTGAGCCTGCCGTCGCCGTCCATATGAAAATCGCCGCGGCCGCCGTGCCCCGTCGCGCTGGCCTGACGGATGACGAGCAGCAGCGCATCCATCTTCTCCCCGTCCCAATGGCGCGCAAGGTTCCGGATGCTGTCCTGCGGTCCGTCGGTCCAGATATTGTCGCTGTTGACGATCAGGATCGGGTCGCCGGTGAGCAAGGGCAGCGCCTTCACCATCCCGCCGCCGGTCTCGAGAAGCTGGCCGCGCTCGTCGGAGACCGCGATCGTGAAATTGCGCTTCTGCGCCGCAAGATGCGCCTCCAGCGCGTCGGCGAGATAATGGACGTTGACGACGACATGGCCGATCCCCGCCGCCTCGATCCGGTCGAGGCTGTGGTCGATCAGCGCCTTGCCGGCGACGCGCACCAGCGGTTTCGGCCGCGTCGCGGTGAGCGGGCGCATCCGCTTGCCGATGCCCGCGCCCATCACCATCGCGCTTTCGATTGTTGCACTCACGCCCATGCCTCCGCCCGCTTCGAAGCGGGGACATTGGCGTCGAACCATTGCCGGACCGCCGCAAGCGCCGGATGCGCGAGGTCGCGTTCGAGCAGTCTCCACATGCGCGGCTGGAAACGGCGATAGCCCTGCTTGCCGTCGCGCTTCCACAGCCGCACGAAAACGCCGAGGATGCGCGTGTTGCGCTGCGCCGCGAGCGCCCAATAGGCAGCACGGAACGCCTCGCCCTGCCCGGTCGCGGCGACATAGCGATCGAGCATCGCCGCCTCGACCGCCGGCGTCACGTCGCGCCGCGCATCCTCGAGCACGGAGGCAAGGTCATAGGCGGGATGGCCGACGAGCGCGTCCTGGAAATCGAGCAGGCCGTAATGCGCGATACCGTCCCGCCCGGGCACCAGCATGATATTCTCGGCATGATAGTCGCGCAGCACCGTGACGCGCGGCAGGCCGTCGGCCTCGACCGGGGCCAGCACTTCTTCCCACGCGGCGCGGAACGCATCGCGGTCGACCTCCAGATCGAGCGCGGGGCAATACCAGTCGGGGAACAGCATCACCTCGTCCAGCCATTGCGCCAGCCCATGCACCGGCAGCCCCGCCATCGGCGACCGCGCGTGGAGGTGGACGAGCAGGTCGGTCACCCCCGCATAATGGTCCGCCTCGGCATCCGGCGCTGCATCGAGCGTCTCGCGCAGGCGCACATCGCCGAAATCCTCGATCAGCAGCAGCCCCTTGTCAAGGTCGCGCGCGAGGATCGCGGGCGCCGTCAACCCCTGTTCGCAGAGATATTCGGCGATGGCGACGAAGGGTCGCGGGTCCTCGTGCGGCGGCGGCGCATCCATCAGCACCGCCTGCCGCCCCGCGCCGACGATGCGGAAATAGCGGCGGAACGAGGCGTCCCCCGCGAGCGGCAAAATCTGGGCGTCGCCCCAGCCATGCGCGGCGAGGAAAGCCGGGGCGTGGGCGGGCGGAATCATCGGAGCGGCCATCGCGCCTCCCAAGCCGCAGGCACTTCGGCTGTCAAGACGCGGGCGTCGCCGCTGCCCGAAATCGTCAGCATCAGCGCCTCCGGCCAGCCCTGCGCGCCGAGCCGTTCGGGCCATTCGATCAGCAGCGCGCCGTCGTAGAGATAATCGTCGAGCCCGAGCTCGATCAGCTCGTCGGCGCGCTCGATGCGATAGAGATCGACATGCGCGATGGGTAGATCGACCTCGGGCGGCGCATAGGGCTGGACGATCGCGAAGGTCGGACTCGGCGCCTCGCCCGCCAGCCCGCGCGCCTTGAGCATCGCGCGCGCCAACGTCGTCTTCCCCGCGCCGAGATCGCCCGACAGCAGCACCACGTCGCCGGGCGCCAGCACGGCGCCGATGGCGGCGCCGATACGGTCGGCTTCGTCGAGGGTGTAGGGATGGCTGAAAGTCATCGGCTCAAAACAAGCGCCGTTCCCCCGCGAAGGCGGGGGCCCATCTCCGGTCGGTGCAAGATGAAACAGGCCGGAGATGGGTCCCCGCCTTCGCGGGGACACACGGACAAGAAGCATGGGCGCCGATCATCACCCACCCCGCGGCAGGCTGACGCGCACCAGCGTCCCCTGCCCCTTCTCGCTCATCACCTCCATCGTCCCGCCGTGCGCGGCGACGAGCTGGCGGGCGAGGGCAAGGCCGATGCCGCCGCTTTGCGTCCCCGCCTGCGTGCCCCTGGTAACCGCGGCAACGGTGTCGGGCATACCCGGACCGTTATCGGAAACGACGATCTCCACCCGCGCGCCGTCGCCCTCGGCATGGAGCAGCACGCGGCCGCCGCTGCGCTTCGCGGGCGCTGTGAAGCGGATCGCATTGTCGAGCAGCCCGGCGACGAGCCGCGACAGCCGCGGCGCATCGCCCTCGATCGTCCCGAGACCTTCGGCAAGCTGGCCCGCAAGCTCGATCTTCTCGCCCTTGGCGAACGGCTTCGCATCGGCAAGCGCGGTTTCAAGCAGCGCGCGGACGTCGACCGCCGCGCGCTCGACCGCCAGCGTCCCCGCCTCGCCCTGCGCGAGGTCGAGGACATTGTCGATCTGCCGCCCAAGCACGCCGACCGAATCCATGATCGCATCGACATAGGCCTTGGCGGGCGCGGGCAGTTCGCCGGCATAGCCCGCCTGCAGCATCTCGCCGAAGCCGCCGATCGAGGTCAGCGGCGTGCGCAGTTCATAGCTCATTCGCGACAGAAAGGCGGTCTTGACCTTGTCGGCGGCCTCGAGCGCTTCGTTGCGCTCGCGCAGCGCGCCTTCCATCTTCCGGCTCGCGGTGATGTCGAGCATGATCAGCAGCGCATTGCCGTCGGGCAGCGGGATCGAGGCGAAATCGAAATGGCGCCCGTCGGCGAAGCGGATCTCGCCCGCGCGCTGCGTGCGTTCGAGCGTCGCCGCGCGGATCACCTCCTGCACGATGCTGATCTGGTTCGGCTTGGCGAGCCGGTCGGCCAGCCCGCCCATCAGCGCATCGACGCGCGGATGCGCCGCGAGCTTGTGCTCCTCGATATTCCAGAGCCGGCGGAAGCGCTGGTTCCAGAGGTGAAGCCGGCCGTCGGGCGCGAACACCGCGATCGCCTCGAACAGATTGTCGAAGGTCGCGGTGCGGACGCGGAGCAGCGTGTCGCGCGCACCCGCGAGTTGCACCTGCTCGGTCTTGTCCTCGGCGATCAGCAGCAGCCCGCCGTCGGGGGTCGGCTGCGCGACGACGTGGAGGTGGGTGCCGTCGCGGAGCAGCCAATCCTCCTCGCTCGCCTCGGCGCGCGCGAACCAGTCGACATGCGCCTGCCGCCATTCGGGATAATCGCGCACCTCGGGCGTGCGTCCGCCCTCGCGCCATGCATCGAGCAGCCGCGCGAAGGGCGGCGCCTCGGCGACCTCGCTCGCGTCGAGCGCGAAGAAGCGGCGGAACGGCAGGTTGGCGAAGACGAGGCTCTGGTCGGGGCCGAATTGCGCGACCGCGGCCGACAGCCGGTCGAGCAATTCGCGCTGGGTGTCGACGAAGCGCCGGTGCGCGCCGCGCTCGCTTTCGAGCTCCTGGATGTCGATCGCATAGCCGGCGATGCCGATCGTCCGTCCGCCCTCGGGCGCCAGCGGCACGTCGACGACGCGCATGATCCGCCGCTCGCCCTCGATCGTGACGGGCACGGTGCGCTGCTGCGCCGATCCGGCGTCGCGCGCCGCCTCGGCGGCGTCGGTCGCGCTCACCCCCGCAATCGGCTCGCACAGTTCGGTGCCGGCGTCGATCACCGCCGCCGCGCTCTTCGCCTCGACCGCGCGGACATAGGCGCCGTTGACGAGCGCGAGGCGCATGTCGGGCTCGCGGAACCACATCGGGAAGGGCGCGGCCTCGATCAGCCCCGAGAGCGCGGCAAAGGCCGCCATCGCCTCGCCGCGCTCGCGCCGCGCCTCGGCCAGCGCCTGCTGCCCGTCGGTCGCGTCGCTGATCCACAGCAGCACGCTGCCCGGCCCGCCGACCGCTTGCGGCGCCGCGGCGCCATGGAAAACGATCGTCCGGTTGCCGCCGACCGGCCTCAGACTGAGCGTGAAGGGCTTGGCGCCGCGCTGCGCGCCAAGGATCGCCTGGCGAAGCTGCTCATGCTCGGGCTGGCCCAGCCCCGCGTCTAGCCCGCGCAGTTCGTCGAAACTGCGCGGCCCGCGATCGAGCCCGAGCCACAGCCCGAGCCGCTCGCTCGCCTCGATCCGCCAGTCGGCGCGGACGACGACGGGAAGCTGCGGCGACGCCTCGATCAGGCTCGCGAGCCGGTCGGTCTGCCCCGCGACGAACGCCGACCGCCGCTGCATCGCAATCCCGCGCCCGACCGCCCACAGCCCGGCGAGCAGCCAGAGCGCGGCAAACAGGCCGAGCGCGAAAAGGGCTCCGTTGCCCATTCCCACGGCTATCGGGCCGATCGGGCTGAAGATTGAGGAAGATTACCGCGGCGCATCCTGCTGCACCTATCGACTGTCTTGCAGCGTTTCAATCGTCTGACATCGGCTCC
This sequence comes from Sphingopyxis sp., assembly GCF_025869345.1. Classification (GTDB taxonomy): domain Bacteria; phylum Pseudomonadota; class Alphaproteobacteria; order Sphingomonadales; family Sphingomonadaceae; genus Sphingopyxis. Next base: position 10,557 of record NZ_JAOZVW010000027.1, on the reverse strand, counting down.
GAAAGCGCCACGCGACGAAACGCACGACAGGGACGGCGGCGCACTCGACTACCTCCAAATGAAAAGGCCCGCCAACGAGGGCGGGCCTTTCCTGTATCTGTGCTTCGATCAGAACCTGACCGCTGCACCGACGCGATAAAAGCGCCCCATCGCACCCCGGAAATAGACATCCGAGGTTCCCGACGACGGAAACGGCGGCTTGGTGCCGAACACATTGTCCACATTGAAGCGCAGCTGGAAAGCCGAATCGGGGAAAGTGTAGGTTGCCCCGAGATTGGTAAAGACCACCGCGTCGTAATGGTTGATCTGATAGTCTTCGGCATAATAATTATCGATCTTGGCAGGGCCGATATAGCTCGCCTGGGCGAACACTTCCAAGCCCTGATTCGCATAGGTCGCCGTCGCAACGAACTTGTCCTTCGAGTAGCCGGCAGTTCCTTCGGTTCGGGTCTTCGTTCCAGCCGAGACACTCGAAATCTCGAACAAATGCTGATAGCTGACCGAAAGACCAATGCCGCTTTCCGCGCCCAGGAACGGCGTGGGGAAGCGATAGCTGCCTTGCGAAACGATGCCGCGATAGCGAAGTTCATCCGCGTTCACATAGCCCGACACGACATAGGACAGATTGCCCGTATTGTCGCGCGTTACCCGATCGCAATATTCATTGTCCGGATAAGTCGCCGAGTCATAGCAGGCCGAGAGAACATCTTCCGCACCGAAGCTCGAGATGACGCCCTTAACCTTGATATCCACATAGTCGGCGGAAATCACCAAGCGCGGCACGAAGGTCGGCTGGAAAATTGCACCGACAGTCCAGGAATTGGCTGTCTCGTTTTTCAGACCGGCATCGCCCGCCGTGCCTTGCAGGAACGACCGTTCGTCGGACAGCGAGTCATAATTCGCGAGATCCGTGGCCGTAAGTCCAAGCGCCTGGAACGCAGCCAGACAGTTCGCCCCGCGCGCCGTCGGATTCGGTCCTTGGTCGATGGCGGTTTGATCGCAAGGATCATCCGCGAAGCCAAAGGATTGTTGCGAGGGATTGGCAAATTCCGTGATCGATGGAGAACGGATGGAATGCGTGAAGTTACCACGGATGGTCAGATCACGTACCGGCGACCAGCGACCGCCTGCTGTCCATGTGAAAGCGCCGCCCGTGTATGAATTATGCACATAACGTCCAGCGAGCTGGAAGTTCAGGGCATAGATCATCGGGATATTGTTATCGGGCCCGATCAAATCGCCCTGCAGTTCTCCGAAAATCTCGTCGGTATTATAGCCTGCATCGATCGCCGCGATCGGAACGAGCTGGCCATAGCTGGTCCGGTCGTTGGTCGGATCCCCGTCACCATTGCTATCGACTGTCGGATCCGCGTCCGGCGCACCGAGAAAGGCATCGCTGGGATCGAATTTCGTATGCTCGTCACGATGCTCGTAGCCGACCGCGAAGGAAAGATCGCCGCCCGGCAGGCTGACCAACGGTCCCGACAGGGACGCAACGAAATCATACTGCGTATTGACCGATTTTGGGGTCGCCAGCATGGTCACATAATCGAGAGCCGCTTTGCTCGCCTGACCGTTGCCGAACAGGTTGAGCGGCGCGCAAACATTGCTGACCGTCGGGCCGGTCGAACTGACCACCCCCGGCCGGCAGGTGGCATCTGCCGCGCTGGTGCCAATCGCATCAACCGCATTGGCCAGATTCTGGACGTTCAGCGTCGATTGAACGCTGCTGGTCTTCGAACGGCCATAGTTACCGAACACTTCCCATTTCCAGGATTTACCATCCAGCACGTTGATTTCGCCGTCCAGACCGGCCACGAAACGGTATGTATCGACCTTACCCTTCACCCGGCCATTGATCAGGTCAGTATTAGCCCGGTCGAGGAAGAAATAATCCTGGGTGCCGCCATAGATATTCTGGTCGCTGAGCGGGTTATTGTTGATCGATTCCTGAATGGTCGCGCGCGCAGCGTCCGACAGGAACGGATTATTGATGCTGATCATGTACGCCCCGGCATTGGCGAGATCGCCGGGATATCCAAACAAGCCAGAGTTATATTCCGGCTGATCACGCAGGTTCGTGCCGTCGCTATGCGTGTACCAAGCCTCGCCGAAGAGGCGGACACTGTCCGAAAAATTAAACTCGGCCTTCGCGATGCCGCTGTAGCGCTGTGTATTGGTCAACAGGTTGGACAAATCCGTCAGGCTATAGCCGTTGCCGCCCGATGCATTGGTAAGGCTGGTCGTAATGCCGTAATCGATCGGAATCAGATTGCCGTCGCGGTCGAACCGCATTGCCTGGGTGGCTGGACCGCCACCGGTGACGCCCATGTTGAATGGCGTTCCGGCAGGCGCGCCACCATAAATTTCCGCGTAAGGACCATACAGCGCCTGATAGCTTGGCGGGAGAATGGCGTTCAATCCCAGCAGATCGGCCCCAAAGGTGCCGACCAGCGGGATGCCATTTTCGGATATCCCCGGAAGACGCCGATCCGTGTAATATTCTCTTTGATAAGGATATCCGGGCGTCGTTGCCGGATCGGTATAACGGCCGAGAGCGGACAGCGGACGGTCGGTATAGAGCAGCCCCCGCGACTTGTTATATTCGGCGGCAAAGGTGATGTTGCCGCGCCCATCGGCAAAATTCGTACCCGCAATCGCGCGGAAACGATAGTCGGGCGCATCCCCATGATCGGAAATGCCATATTGGCCATCGATCTCGAAGCCTTCGAAATCGCGCTTCATGATGACGTTGATCGTGCCAGCGATGGCATCGGAACCGTAGATCGGGGCACCACCGACGGCGACGGTTTCGACCCGGTCGATCAACTTCGTCGGAATAAGGTTAAGGTCAACCTGCGACCCGCCCGAACCGGTGGGGCCGAAAATCGTCGAGGTATTGGAACCGACGAAGCGACGCCCATCGACCAGCGTCAGGGTGCGCTGCGATCCAAGACCGAAGAAATTGACGAAGCTTTGACCGGGACCAAAGCTCGATTGCGTACCGACTTGCGACGAGTCAGCGATCCCGAACGCCGGCTGTTCGCTCAGGGCCTGTCCAAGCGTGCTAAAGCCGCGCGATTCAATGGACGCACTATCCAGAACGATGACGGGCTCGACGGTCTCCGTGCCACGACGCGCAATACGCGAACCGGTGACGAGGATCACATCGTCGGAATCCTTCGAGTCGGCGCTCTCCTGCGGCGCGACGCTGTCCTGCTCCTGCGCAAGCGCGGTGCCCGACGCGGACAACGCAATAACGGAAACGCACGCGCCAAGCGCGGCCTTCGCAAACAACTTCATCTTGTAACTCCCCGGTTTTCAGGGGGAGGCAAAGCTCCCCATAAGGCCCGACCTTAAGGGGAGCTTTTTAGAATTCCACAAAAATCTCACCAAGATGTCACATGTGGCTGCGATGTGTTGCCCCAAAGCCACGTCCTCAAGAGCGATGCCTCAATAGCGATAATGATCGGGCTTGAACGGCCCCTCGACCGGCACGCCGATATAATCGGCCTGCTTCTGGGTCAGCTTGCTGAGCTTCACCCCCAGTTTCTCAAGGTGCAGCGCCGCGACCTTTTCGTCGAGATGCTTGGGCAGGACATAGACGTCGTTGCCGTAATTCTCGCCCTTGGTGAACAGTTCGATCTGCGCCAGCACCTGGTTGGTGAAGCTCGACGACATCACGAACGACGGGTGGCCGGTGGCGCAGCCGAGGTTGACGAGGCGGCCCTTCGCCAGCACGATGATCTGCTTGCCATCGGGAAATTCGACGAGATCGGTGCCGGGCTTGACCTCGGTCCATTTATAGTTGGCGAGCGCCGCGATCTGAATCTCGCTGTCGAAGTGGCCGATGTTGCAGACGATCGCCATCGGCTTCATCGCCGCCATATGCTCGGCGGTGATGACGTCGGCGTTGCCGGTCGCGGTGACGAAGATGTCGGCGCGCTGGACGGCTTCGTCCATCGTCACGACCTCATAGCCTTCCATCGCCGCCTGCAGCGCGCAGATCGGGTCGATCTCGGTCACGAGCACGCGCGCGCCGCCATTGCGAAGCGACGCCGCCGAGCCCTTGCCGACGTCGCCGAAACCGGCGACCGCGGCGACCTTGCCCGCGAGCATCACGTCGGTGGCGCGGCGGATCGCGTCGACCAGGCTTTCCTTGCAGCCATAGAGATTGTCGAACTTCGACTTGGTGACGCTGTCGTTGACGTTGATCGCCGGGAAGGGCAACTCGCCCTTCTTCGCGATGTCGTAGAGGCGGTGGACGCCGGTCGTCGTTTCCTCCGACACGCCCTTCAGCGCCTTGACCGTCTTGGTGAGATAGCCGGGGTTCGCGGCGACGAACGCCTTGAGCGCGCGCTGGAACTCGACCTCCTCCTCATTCTCGGGCGCGGGCAGGGTCGCGCCAGCCTCGATCTTCGCACCCCACAGCGCGAACATGGTGGCGTCGCCGCCGTCGTCGAGGATGATGTTCGAAACCTCGTCGCCCCAGTCGAAGATGCGGCCGACATAGTCCCAGTAATCGGCGAGGCTCTCGCCCTTCACCGCGAAGACCGGCGTCCCGCCCGCGGCGATCGCGGCGGCGGCATGGTCCTGGGTCGAGAAGATGTTGCACGTCGCCCAGCGGACGTCGGCGCCGAGCGCCTTCAACGTCTCGATCAGCACCGCGGTCTGGATCGTCATGTGCAGCGAGCCGGTGATGCGCGCGCCCTTCAGCGGCTGCGCCGCGCCATATTCGGCGCGCAGCGCCATCAGGCCGGGCATTTCGGTTTCGGCGATCGCGATTTCCTTGCGGCCGAAGTCGGCCAGGCCGATGTCGGCGATCACATAGTCACGGGTGTCGGCGGCGAGAGTAGCCACGAATCATTCTCCAGATCAGGCGAGGTCGACCGCAGGCGAGCGGCCACGAAATTTGCCCGGCGCCCTATCCGAAAGCGCCGCTCCGATCAAATATAAACTTTTCTTTATATCATCAAGAGCCGGGCCGTCCGCGGTCGCGCTTTCGGCACGACTCGGCGGCAGCGCGAAAATAAATTTTTCGCGGGCGCAATTGTGACAGCCGCCCGCGCGCCTTTGTGACACGAAGTCGCCGCGCCCAAGATTCTGATAATCGAGCCTTATAATGCGGATTGGCGATAAGCTTAATTCCGCTTTGTGACACCCTTGTTACAACGCCCCGGAAATATTGACTTTTCATCCCGCCAGATGGAAAATCATCCAAAGTTTTCGGGGAGATAGAGACAATGAAAAAATTTCTGCCGCTGTTCGTCGCGCTTGCTTTCGCAGGCCCCGCCGCGGCCCAGTCGATCGTCGTGAGCGGCGGCGACGCCGGGGATATGTCGCCGCTGTCGGTCGCCTATGAGGAATTGCAGGCCGGCCGGAACGCGGCGGCGGTCGACAAGCTGACGCACAGCGCGATCGACGCGCGCGATCCGTCGCGGCTGATCAACCTCGGCACCGCCTATGCGCGGCTGGGACAAGCGGCCGACGCCGCCACCGCCTATGAAGCCGCGATCGCCAGTCCGATCCGCTACGATGTCGAACTGGCGAGCGGAACCTATATGGATTCGCGCTGGGCCGCGCGCACCGCGCTCGCCAACCTCAACGAAGGCAAGCCGCTGCTCGCGCTGGCGCGGTAGCAACCTTTAAGCCCCTCCTCTTCAGAGGAGGGGGGAGGCTTTCAGGCTTCGCCGCCTTCGGTCGTCAGCAAGCGGGCGTCCACTCCCGCTTCGGCGAACGCCGCCTGCCAGCGACTGGTGGGCGGCGTTTCGAACAGCAGCGCGTCGCTGCCGGGGGTGACGTGCCAGCCGTGGCGGACCATTTCCTCCTCGAGCTGGCCCGGCGACCAGCCGGCATAGCCGAGCGCGACCAGCCAGCGCGCGGGCCCGCGCCCCTCGCCGATCGCGCGCAAGATGTCGTGCGAGCTCGACACCATCCAGCGATCGGCGACCTGCACCGCGCCCTCGCCGCCCCAATCGCGGCTGTGCAGCACGAAGCCGCGCGACGGCTCGACCGGCCCGCCGAGGAAAACCGGCTGGTCGAGCGGTCCGTCGTGCCCGATCTCGAGCTGGTCGAGCACCGCGCCGACGGTCATGCCGTCGATCGGGTCGGCGACTCCGATCCCCATCGCGCCCTCCTCGTCATGGCTGATCATCGCGATCACCGCGTGCGCGAAACGGGGGTCGCCGATGCCCGGCAGCGCGAGCAGCAACTGGCCGGTGAAGAAAGGCGGCGCGGTGTCCATGGGCGATACAATGCCCCGTGCGGCAAAAAGGGTCCAGCGCCATATTTCCCTTCGTCATCCCGGACTTGATCCGGGATCCATTCATCCGGCGCTGAGAGAATGGATCCCGGATCAAGTCCGGGATGACGAGGAAATGGGATGGCCGAGCCTTGACTCGCGCCCGCCCCGCTCCGATGTCACCCCCGACACGATCCCCTCAATGAAAGGATGCCAAGATGACGATCCAGACCGGCGACAAGCTGCCCGAAGCGACCTTCGTGAAGGTCACCGACAACGGTCCCGAACAGGTCAACGCCGCCGACTATTTCAAGGGCCGCAAGGTCGCGCTCTTCTCGGTCCCCGGCGCCTTCACCCCGACCTGCTCGGCCAAGCATCTGCCGGGCTTCGTCGACAAGGCCGGCGAGCTCAAGGCCAGGGGCGTCGACGAAATCGTCTGCACCGCGGTCAACGACGCCTTCGTGATGGGCGCCTGGGCGAAGAGCGCGAACGCGAACGACAGCGTCACCATGCTCGCCGACGGCAACGGCGCCTTCGCCGACGCGGTCGGGCTGACGATGGACGGCACCGCCTTCGGCATGGGCAAGCGCGGCCAGCGTTTCTCGATGATCGTCAACGACGGCGTCGTCGAACAGCTCAACGTCGAGGCCCCCGGCGAATTCCGCGTGTCGAGCGCGGACCATATGCTGGAACAGCTCTGAGGATGGATTCCCCTCCCTGAAAGGGAGGGGCTAGGGGTGGGTGCGAGCGAAGCGAGCGAAGGAAGAGCGCCGCCTTCGGCGGCCACCCACCCCCGCCCCTCCCTTCCAGGGAGGGGGGAATTGCGCCCCCCTTCCCTTTTGTCACAATTTCATGCAACAGCGTCGCGATGACATCACACTCATCGCACGATCAGACCAGCACCGACCCCACCGCTCTCGTCGAGGGCATCATCGCCGAACTTCAGGACAAGTTCCGCGCGTCGGTTTCCAATCTCAAAGCGGCCATCGCGGCCTATGTCCACGACCGCACCCTGCCCCCGGCCGACGCCGCGGCGACCGGCCTCTTCGACTATCCCGCGATCCGCCTGACCACGACGGGCGAACAGCGCGAGGGGCAGAAGGGGCATAATCTTTCCTTCGGCCGCTTCGAACATGCGGGCGTATTCGTCACCACCGTCACCCGCCCCGACCTGTTCGCCGATTATCTGCGCGATCAGCTCCTGCTGCTCGCGCGCCATTACGACATCACGCTCGAGGTGACGCGCACCGGGCAGCAGATCCCTTTCCCCTATGTGCTCGACGCGAGCGACGGGTCCGACATGGGCGGGGTCACGCCGCTCGAACTCGCGCGCCATTTCCCGACCACCGAACTCGCCGACATCGGCGACGAACTCGCCGACGGGCTGTTCGGCGCCGATCCCGCCAAGCCGCAGGCGCTGGCGCTGTTCGATGCGCTGCGCACCGATTTCAGCCTCGCGCGGCTGCGCCATTACACCGGCACCGCGCCCGAGCATTTCCAGCGCTATATATTGTTCACCAACTATCACCGCTATGTCGACGAATTCGTCGCCTGGGCGGCCTCGCAGGTCGGGCAGGGCCGCTACACCGCGCTCGCCGGCGCCGCGGGCCTCTACGTCGACCGGCCGGGCGTCAACGCCAGCGCGCTCGTCGCCGACAGCGCGTGGCGGCGGCACCAGATGCCCGCCTATCATTTGATCGCGCCCGACGGCGCGGGCATCACGCTCGTCAACATCGGCGTCGGCCCCGCCAACGCCAAGACGATCTGCGACCATCTCGCGGTCCTGCGGCCCGAGGCGTGGCTGATGATCGGCCATTGCGGCGGCCTCAGACCCAGCCAGCGGATCGGCGACTATGTCCTCGCCCACGCTTACCTGCGCGACGATCATATCCTCGACGCGGTGCTGCCCCCCGAAATCCCGATTCCCGCGATCGCCGAGGTTCAGCTCGCGCTCGCCAGCGCCGCCGAGGCGGTGTCGGGCGCGAGCGGCGCCGACCTCAAGAAACGGATGCGCACTGGCACCGTCGTCACCACCGACGACCGCAATTGGGAGCTGCGCTATACCGACAGCGCGCTGCGCTTCTCGCAGTCGCGCGCGATCGGCATCGACATGGAGTCGGCGACCATCGCCGCGCAGGGCTATCGCTTCCGCGTCCCCTACGGCACCCTGCTCTGCGTCAGCGACAAGCCGCTTCACGGCGAACTCAAGCTGCCGGGGCAGGCGAACCGCTTCTACGAGGAGGCGATCGCCGCCCACCTCCAGATCGGCATCCGCGCCTGCGAAACGATGCGCGACGAGGGCGCCAAGCTCCACAGCCGTAAGCTGCGCGCGTTCAACGAGCCGCCGTTCCGCTAGGTCGTCGCCCCCGCGCAGGCGGGGGCCGCCGGAGGTTTGCGCAGCAGAGAAGGATAAGGCCGATAGCGGCCCCCGCCTGCGCGGGGGCGACGAGCTTGTAGGAGAGAATAGCCCATGCCGACCCCCACCCTTTCGCGCTCCATCGCCGGCCGCGTCGCCATCGTCACCGGGGCGGCGAGCGGCATGGGCCGCGCGACCGCGCTGCTCCTCGCCAGCGAAGGCGCGAAGGTCGCGGTCACCGACCTCGACCTTGCCGCCTCAGAAGCCGTCGCGGCCGAAGCCGGCGATAACGCCAAGGCCTTCGCGCTCGACGTCGCCGACGGCGAGGCGATCAAGCGCACCGTCGCCGCCATCGCCGATCATTTCGGCGGCATCGACATCCTCATCAACAATGCCGGGGTATCGAGCTTCTGCCCGCTCGACGCCGACGACGACTATGAGGCGATCTGGCACCGCGCGATCGCCGTGATGCTGACCGCGCACCAGCGCATGGTGCGCGCCGCGCTGCCGTGGCTCCGCCGCAGCGACGCCGCGCGCATCGTCAACATCGCCTCGACCGAAGGGCTCGGCGCGACGCCGGGCGACACGCCCTATGTCGCGGCCAAGACCGGCGTCACCGGGCTGACGCGGGGCCTTGCGGTCGACCTCGGCAAGGAGGGGATCACCGTCAACTGCATCTGCCCCGGCCCGATCCGCACCGGCATGACCGACAAGGTGCCCGAAGAGGACAAGGCCGTCTTCGCCCGGCGCCGCACCGCGCTCCGCCGCTATGGCGAGCCCGAGGAGGTCGCGCATGTGACGCTCGGCCTCGTCCTTCCCGCCGCCAGCTACATCACCGGCGCGGTGATTCCCGTCGATGGCGGGCTAACTGCCCGTAATGCCTGAACTTCCCGGATCGATTCGCCGGTAAGCCGCGGACAGGCGCGCTTTTCCGCGCCTCTGCCCGATCCGACGAGTCGTGCAAGGCGCTCGACGATCCGCGCAACTCTGGGCCGTGCCATGAGTATTCCTGTGCCAGAAGGGGCCACGTCATGCGCCCTGCCGATCCAACAGGAAGAGGAGTAACATATGGGTGCGGTTTCCAGGGGTCCGAAAATCATCTTGCTGACCATGCTTGCAGGCGCCGCGACGGTCGGCTTCGCCGCGCAGGCGCAGGACGCGCCCGAGCGCGACGCCGTGATCGTCAACGGCGAGCCGATCCCCGACCCCGCCACGATGGCCAAGGGACCCGAGATCGAAGGCATCATCTCGGCGCGCAGCGACGGCATGATGCAGATCACGACCGCCGACGGCACCGACACCGCGATCGCCATCGGCGACAACACCAAGATCAAGGGCAGCGGTGGCTTCCTGGGCCTCAGCCGCAGCAAGCTCGCCGCGGACTCGCTGCTCAACGGTCTGCCGGTCTCGGTCGAGACCCTGCAGTGGAGCGGCGGCCTGCTCGCGAGCCAGGTCGAACTCAAAAGCAAGGATCTGCGCACCGCGTCGATGATCCGCACCGGCACCAACCAGCGTTTTGCCGAACAGACGGCGGCGACCGAGGCGCTGCGCGGCCGCGTCGGCGATATCGACCAATATAATATCAAGGGCACGACGAACGTGAACTTCGACACCGGCAAGGCGGTGCTGTCGTCGCAGGCGAAGGCCGATCTCTGCGCCGCGGCGACGCAGGCCGAAGGGATGGACAACGCTCTGCTGCTCGTCATCGGCTACACCGATTCGCGGGGCAGTCAGGAAGTGAACCAGGCGCTCAGCGAAAAGCGCGCCGCCGGCGTCGTCAATTACCTTCAGCAGGCGTGCGGCTGGAAACCCTATCGCATGCTAACCCCGACCGGGATGGCCGAAGCCGATCCGGCGGCGGACAACAGCACCCCCGAAGGCATGGCGCAGAACCGCCGCGTCGCGGTGAACATCATGGTCAGCAAGGCCGTCGACGGGATTTAAGGTGCGCTGGGGTGGG
>NZ_JAOZVW010000026.1 GCF_025869345.1 Sphingopyxis sp. | reverse complement strand
GCTGCAGGTCGGGGGGCATCCCCCGAAGGTCGCGCCCGAGGTGCTGGAGCAGGTCCGCGCGCTGGACGGCGACTATCATTTCGAAACCTATTTCTCGCTGTCGTGCCAGAATTGCCCCGACATCGTGCAGGCGCTCAACCTGATGAGCGTCGTCAACCCGCGCATCACTCACACCGCGATCGACGGCGGCCTGTTCCAGGCCGAGGTCGAGGATCGCAAGATCATGGCGGTGCCGACCATCTTCCTCAACGGCGAGACTTTCGGTCAGGGGCGCATGGAACTCGAACAGATCCTCGCGAAGCTCGACAGCGGCGCCGAGGCGAAGGCGGCCGAGAAGATCGCCGCCAAGGATGCGTTCGACGTGCTCGTCGTCGGCGGCGGCCCGGCGGGTGCCGCGGCCGCGATCTATGCGGCGCGCAAGGGCATCCGCACCGGCATCGCCGCCGAACGCTTCGGCGGGCAGGTGCTCGACACGATGGCGATCGAGAATTTCATCTCGGTCCAGCACACCGAAGGGCCGAAGCTCGTCGCGCAGCTGGAACAGCATGTCCGCGAATATGATGTTGACATCATGAACCTCCAGCGCGCCGAAAAGCTGATCCCGGCGGCGGAAGAAGGCGGCCTGCACGAGGTTCGCCTGGCGAGCGGCGCGTCGCTCAAGGCGCGCACCGTGATCCTCTCGACCGGCGCGCGCTGGCGCCAGCTCGGCGTGCCGGGCGAGGACGCCTATCGCAACAAGGGCGTCGCCTATTGCCCGCATTGCGACGGCCCGCTCTACAAGGGCAAGCGCGTCGCGGTGGTCGGCGGTGGCAATTCGGGCGTCGAGGCGGCGATCGACCTCGCGGGGATCGTCGCGCATGTGACGCTGATCGAGTATGACAGCCAGCTTCGCGCTGACGCGGTGCTCCAGCGCAAGTTGGCGAGCCTGCCGAACGTCAAGATCATCACCTCGGCGCTGACCACTGAAGTGCTCGGCGACGGCGCGAAGGTGACGGGGCTCGCCTATAAGGACCGGGGCAAGGACGAACTGCACCAGATCGAGCTTGAAGGCATTTTCGTGCAGATCGGCCTCGTCCCCAACACCGAATGGCTGAAGGACAGCGTCACCCTGTCGCGCCACGGCGAGATCGAGGTCGATCATCGCGGCGAGACGAGCCAGCCGGGCATCTTCGGCGCGGGCGACTGCACGACCGTGCCCTACAAGCAGATCGTCATCGCGATGGGCGAAGGATCGAAGGCGGCGCTGTCGGCGTTCGATTACATGATCCGCCTGCCGGCGGAGGCGGAAGCCGCCTGATACTTCGTCATTGCGAGCGCAGCGAAGCAATCCAGAGCGGTTTACGCACCTCTGGATTGCTTCGCAGCGCTGGCAATGACGCTGCTTATTCCGGCGGCGCCGGCCCGACCGCATCGAGGCAGCTCTGCAATCGCGCGGCCTCCTCCTCCGTGAAATGCAGTCCCAGCTTGCTGCGGCGCCAGAGGACATCGTCGGTGGTGCGCGCCCATTCGCGCGTCACCATCCAGCGAACCTCGGCGACGCTCAGCCCGTGCGCGATCTCACCGCCGAGCGCGTCCCAGCTATCGGCGTCGCCGAGCCAGCGGCGCGCGTCGGTGCCATAGGCCTTGACGATCCGGTCGACCGTCGCGGCGGACAGGAAGGGATGGGCAAGCTTATATTCGGCCTTGAGCGCCGCGGCGCCGCTCGTCGGAAAATCGCCGCCGGGTAGCGGTGCGGTCGCGGTCCAGCGCTTGACCGACACCGCCTCCAGATGGTCCGACAGTTCATCGACCGCATGTTCGGCGACGTGGCGATAGCTGGTGATCTTGCCGCCATAGACGGTCAGCAGCGGCGCGCCTTCCTCCAGATCGACGTCGATCCGGTAACCGCGCGTCGCCGCCTCCGGCCGTCCCGATCCGTCCTCGATCAGCGGCCGCACCCCCGAATAGGTCCAGACGACATCGGCGGGCGTGACCGGCTCGCGGAAATATTCGCTCGCCCCTTCGCACAGATAGGCGATTTCCTCGGCGCTCGCGCGGACGTCGCCCAGCGGGCCGTCATGGTCCTGATCGGTGGTGCCGATCAGCGTGAAATCGCGCTCATAGGGAATGGCGAAGAAGATGCGCCCGTCGGGAAGCTGGAAGAAATAGGCGTAAGCATGCTCGAACTTCCGGCGCACGACGATGTGCGACCCGCGCACGAGCCGCATCTGATAGTCGGGCGGGGCGGAGGCGCGGGCGAGCAGGTCGAGCACCGCCGGACCCGCCGCATTGACGAGGCTGCGTCCGGTGAAGCGATAGCTGCGGCCGCGATCGTCCGATGCCTCGACGACCCACAGCCCGTCCTCGACGCGCATCAGTTCGGCGCGCGTGTGCGTCCTGATCCGCGCGCCGCGGTCGGCGGCATCGCGCGCGTTGAGCAGCACCAGCCGCGCGTCGTCGACCCAGCCGTCCGAATATTCGAACGCATGTTCGTATTGCGGTTGCAGCGGCTTTCCCGCTTCGTGGCGCCTCAGGTCGATCGAGCGCGTCGCGGGCAATTTCTTGCGCCCGCCGATATGATCGTAGAGGAAGAGGCCGAGCCGCAACAGCCAGCGCGGGCGGAGCCCGGCGCGATAGGGGAGGACGAAACGCAGCGGCCAGATGATGTGCGGCGCGATCCCCCACAATATCTCGCGTTCCTTCAGCGCCTCACGCACCAGGCCGAATTCATAATGTTCGAGGTAGCGCAATCCGCCGTGGATCAGCTTGGTCGACGCTGACGAGGTGCCGCGCGCCAGGTCGCCCTGCTCGATCAGCAGCACTCGTGCGCCGCGCCCCGCGGCATCGCGCGCGATACCGGCGCCATTGACACCGCCGCCGACGACGATGACATCATAGGGCTGTGTGCTGTCGGACATCGCCGCTCCCTATGGCAAATGCGGGGATTTTGCCAAGAGCGGACATCGTATGCGGCCTACGTATGCGCGTTGCATTCATCGCCAGCCTTCTCCAATCCACCGGAGCTACGAAGGGAACCCAAGTGAGCGTGAAAGTCGAAACCCTGATCCTGTTCGGCGCGACGGGCGACCTAGCGCAGCGCATGCTTTTTCCCTCGCTTTATAATCTGCACGTCGACGGGCTGCTCGTCGACGCCCTGACGATCGTCGCCTCTGGGCGCTCGAAGATGGACCGCGCCGGCTGTCACGCGATGGTGCGCGAGGCGCTGGCCGATCATTTGTCCGAGGATCGGCTCGACGAAGCCGAGATCGCGGCTTTCCTCGAACGCATCGACTATTGCCCCGTCGATGCCGGCGCGGGCACCGGCTACGACGATTTGGCCGCGCTGCTCGGTGACCGGCTCGGCCGCCCGCTCGGCGCCTATCTCTCGACCCCGCCCTCGATGTTCGGACCGATCGCGCAGGGGCTGAAAGCCGCGGGGATCGCCTGCGCCGAATGCCGCATCGCGATGGAAAAGCCGATCGGCCACGACCTCGCCTCGTCGCGCGCGGTCAACGAGCAGGTCGGCGATGCCTTCGCCGAGGATCATATCTTCCGCATCGACCATTATCTCGGCAAGGAAACGGTCCAGAACCTCCTCGCTTTGCGCTTCGCCAACATGCTGTTCGAGCCTTTGTGGAACGCGCAGGCGATCGACCATGTCCAGATCACCGTCGCCGAGACGGTGGGCCTCGAAGGCCGCGTCTCCTATTATGACGGCGTCGGGGCACTCAAGGACATGGTGCAGAACCATATGCTCCAATTGCTCGCGATCATCGCGATGGAGCCGCCCGCGAGCGTGTCCTCCACCGCGGTGCGCGACGAAAAGGTCAAGCTGCTCCGGTCCTTGCGCAAGATGAGCGCGGCCGACGTCAAGGCGCACAGCGTCAAGGGACAATACAGCAGCGGCGCGGTGAACGGACAGGCGGTCGCGGGCTATGCCGACGAACTCGGCCATCCGTCGAACACCGAAACCTTCGTCGCGCTCAAGGCGTATATCGACAATTGGCGCTGGAAGGGCGTGCCTTTCTATCTGCGCACCGGCAAGCGGATGCCCGAGCGCAAGTCGGAGGTGCTGATCCAGTTCAAGCCGGTGCCGCACAATATCTTCGCGCGCGGCGGCGCGGGAAAGCTCGATGCGAACATGATGATCATCAATCTGCAGCCCGAGGAGAATATCCGGGTCAAGGTGATGGCGAAGCAGCCGGGGCTCGACCGCGATGGCGTGAAATTGAAGGAGGTCACGCTCGACGTCTCGCTCTCGCACAGCTTCGCGGGCGAACGGCGGCGGATCGCCTACGAACGGCTGCTGCTCGATTTCATCGAGGGCGAACAGACCCTGTTCGTGCGCCGCGACGAGGTCGAGGCGCAATGGCAATGGATCGACTCGATCCTCGGCGCCTGGGCCGAGGTCGATCTGGCGCCGCAAAGCTACACCGCCGGAAGCTGGGGGCCGTCGAGCGCGATCGCGCTGATCGAACGCGACGGAGCGAGCTGGCATGATTGAGGATAACACGTCGCCCCCGCGAAGGCGGGGGCCGCCATCGGCCTTGCGCTACTTTGCCAGCCCCCGCCTTCGCGGGGGCGACGAGAGAAATTTATGACTGACCTCCACCCCGCCATCGCCGCGGTCACCGACCGCATCATCGCCCGCAGCGCCCCGCGCCGCGCCGCCTATCTCGACCTGATGCAGCGCCAGCGCGACGCCGGCACCAATCGCGGCACCCTCTCGTGCGGCAATCTCGCGCACGGCTTCGCGGCGTCGGGAGAGGACAAGCCCGCGATCCGCTCGGGCGCCGAAATGAACATCGGCATCGTCACCGCGTACAACGACATGCTTTCGGCGCATCAGCCCTATGGCCGCTATCCCGAACAGATCAAACTCTTCGCGCGCGAGGCCGGCGCGACCGCGCAGGTCGCGGGCGGCGTCCCCGCGATGTGCGACGGGGTGACGCAGGGGCAGGCGGGGATGGACCTGTCGCTGTTCAGCCGCGACACCATCGCGCAGGGCACCGCGATCGCGCTCAGCCATGCGATGTTCGAGGGGGCGCTGCTGCTCGGCATCTGCGACAAGATCGTCCCCGGCCTCCTCATCGGCGCGCTGCGCTTCGGTCATCTGCCCGCGATCCTCGTCCCCGCCGGGCCGATGCCGTCGGGCCTCGCCAACAAGGAAAAGCAGCGCGTCCGCCAGCTCTATGCCGAGGGCAAGGTCGGCCGCGACGAACTGCTGGAGGCCGAAGCGGCGAGCTATCACGGCGCGGGCACCTGCACCTTCTACGGCACCGCGAACAGCAATCAGATGATGATGGAGCTGATGGGGCTGCACATCCCCGCCGCCGCCTTCGTCAATCCCGGCACCAAGTTGCGGCAGGAACTCACCCGCGCCGCGACGCACCGGCTGACCCGGATCGGCTGGGCCGGCGACGATTACCGCCCGCTCGCGCGCTGCATCGACGAGAAGGCGATCGTCAACGCGATGATCGGCCTGCTCGCGACCGGCGGCTCGACCAATCATGCGATCCATCTGCCCGCAATCGCGCGCGCGGCGGGGATCGTCATCGACTGGCAGGATTTCGACGAGCTGAGCCATGCGGTGCCGCTGCTCGCGCGCGTCTATCCGAACGGCGCGGGCGACGTGAACCATTTCCACGCCGCGGGCGGGATCGGCTTCGTGGTCAGGGAACTGCTCGGCGCCGGATTGCTCCACGGCGACATCCTGACCGTCGGCGGCACGATGGCGGATTATGCGTCGGAACCCGTGCTGGCGGATAGCGAGCTTCACTGGCAGGCCGCGCCTGCCGAGTCTCGCGACGAGACGATGTTGCGCCCCGTGGCCGCGCCCTTTTCGCCCGACGGCGGGATGCGCCTGCTCGCGGGCAATCTCGGCCGCGCGATCATCAAGACCAGCGCGGTCGCCGAGGATCGCTGGACGATCGAGGCGCCGTGCCGGATCTTCGACGACCAGAATCAGGTGCTCACCGCGTTCAAGGCGGGCGAACTCGACCGCGACACCGTCGTCGTCGTCCGCTTCCAGGGGCCGCGCGCCAATGGGATGCCCGAGCTCCACAAGCTGACCCCCGCACTCGGCGTGTTGCAGGACAAGGGCTATCGCGTCGCGCTGCTCACCGACGGCCGCATGTCGGGCGCCAGCGGCAAGGTGCCCGCGGTAATCCATTTGTCGCCCGAGGCGCTGCCCGGCATCGACGGGGTGAGCGGCCCGCTCGCCTATCTGCGCGATGGGGATAGGGTGCGTGTCTGCGCCGTGCAGGGCGAGGTGACGGCGCTGGTGGACGAAGCCGAATGGGCGTCGCGCGCGCCCGCCGCGCCGCCGCCGTCCGCGCTCGGCGTCGGCCGCGAATTGTTCGCGCTGTTCCGCCTTCATGCCGACGAGGCGGAGAAGGGCGGCTCGGCGATTCTGGCGGCGATGGAGACCGTGACCTGACCCGTCGCCCCCGTCATCCCGGTGATCGTCATCGACCGCGTCGAGGATGCGGTGCCGATGGCGGAAGCGCTCGTCGCGGGCGGGTTGCCGGTGCTCGAAGTGACCTTGCGCACCCCCGCCGCGCTCGACGCGCTCACCGCGATGAAGGCGGTGAAGGGCGCGGTCGTCGGCGCGGGCACGGTGCTCGATCCCGCGATGCTGGCGGGCGCGATCCACGCGGGCGCCGAATTCATCGTCTCGCCCGGCCTCACCGACACTCTCGGCAAGGCGGCGGTGGCGAGCGGCATTCCCTTTCTTCCCGGCACCGCCAACGCCGGCGACATCATGCGCGGCATGGACCTCGGCCTATCGCGCTTCAAATTCTTCCCCGCGGCGACCAGCGGCGGCATCCCGGCGCTGAAGGCGCTCGCGGGGCCGTTCGGCAACGCGCGCTTCTGCCCCACCGGCGGCATCAGCGCCGCCACCGCGCCCGACTGGCTCGCACTCGATCCAGTGCTCTGCGTCGGCGGGAGCTGGGTGGTGCCCGCAGGGCCGCTCGACCCGGCGAAGATCGAAACGCTGGCGCGTGAGGCGGCGGCGCTCAAACCTTGATGGAAAAAGACCGCGTGTCCCCGCGAAGGCGGGGACCCATCTCCGGTCGGTTCAAACTGGCGCCAGCCGGAGATGGGCTCCCGCCTCCGCGGGAGCGCGGCGCTTTTTGGTGATCCGTGCGCCATTGATTAACCCCATCTTTGCTGCCATCGTGCAGGGAAAGGCGGCAATATAGCCGCTGGTGGGGAGATGCGCGTGCCGAGGCCACAGCCGCATTTGGAAGAAGTCCTGGCATCCGAACCCGGATCGCATATCGCCGCGCTCTTCGATTTCGACGGAACGATCATCTCAGGCTACTCCGCGACCGCGATGCTGCGCGAGAAATTCCAGCGCCGCGAAATGTCGGTCGAGGAGATCGCCGAGACCGCGCAGGTCGTCGCGCAGCACAGCCTCGGCAACATCGGCTTCTCCGGCCTGATGTCGGCCGCCGCCAAATTCATGAAGGGCGTCGACGAGGAGAGCTTCACCCAGTTCGGCGAGGAGCTTTACAAGAAGCACATCGCCCGCAAAATCTATCCCGAAACGCGCGCGATCATCGAGGCGCATCAGGCGAAGGGGCACCGCGTCGCGATCATCTCGTCGGCGACGATCTATCAGATCGAACCGACCGCGCGCGACCTCGGCATCACCGACATCAAATGCTCGGCCTATGAGATAGAGGACGGCGTCTTCACCGGCGAGATCGTCCGTCCTCTGTGCTTCGGCGAGGGCAAGGTGCTCGCGGCCGAGGAACTTGCCGCCGAATATGGCCTCGATCTCGATCAGAGCTTCTTCTATTCGGACAGCGACGACGATATCGAACTGCTCGAACGCGTCGGCAAGCCGCGCCCGCTCAATCCGAACATGAAGCTGAAGGGCATCGCCGACGAACGGAACTGGCCCGTCCAGCGCTTTGCGAGCCGCGGCACGCCGTCGTGGATCGACTATACGCGCACCATCTATGCGACCGGCTCGCTGATCGGCGCCTTTGCCGCGGGGCTGCCGATCTGGGCACTGACGCGCTCGCAGCGCGAGGCGGTCAATTTCTCGATGGGCCTGTTCGGCGACTTCGCGACCGCGATCACCGGGGTCGAGCTGGAGGTCGAGGACGAGCGCCATCTCTGGTCGTCGCGCCCCTGCGTCTTCATCTTCAACCATCAGAGCAAGGCGGACGTGATGATCCTCGCCAAGCTCATCCGCCGCGACATGGGCGGGGTGGGGAAGAAGGAGATCAGGGACATCCCCATTTTGGGGAAGCTGATGGAATGGGGCGGCACCGTCTTCGTCGACCGCGCCGACGGCAAGAGCGCGATCAAGGCGATGGAGCCGCTGGTCGACGCGATCCGCAAGGAAGGCAAGTCGATCTGCATCGCGCCCGAGGGAACGCGCAGCCTGACCCCCAGGCTCGAACCCTTCAAGAAGGGCGCCTTTCATCTGGCGATGCAGGCAGGCGTGCCGCTGGTCCCGATCGTCATCCACAACGCGACCGACGTCGCGCCCAAAAACGAATTCGTGATGCGCCCCGCGACGGTGCGCGTCACCGTGCTGCCGCCGGTCGATACATCGGCATGGAGCGTTCGAACGCTGAACGCCCATGTCCGCGAGGTACGCAACATGTTCTTGCGCACGCTGGGGCAGGCGGAAGAAGAGGGGGAGGTGGCCGCGCCGGCGCCTACGCCCAAGCCGGCGAAGAAGGCTGAAAAGAAGGTCGAGCCGAAGCCCGCGAAGAAGAAGGCTTCTCCCCGAAAGGAAAGGAAAGCCTAGCGCATGGCCCATATCGTCATTGCGAGCGAAGCGAAGCAATCCAGAGCGGTCTGCTCAACCCTGGATTGCTTCGCTTCGCTCGCAATGACGAAGGGGGTGTAAGCGATGGCCGACGGAACGCCCCGCACCCCGATCATGGCGGAGCAGGCGGCCGACCGGCTTTATATCATCGATGCCCGCAACGGGATCGAACGGCGTATCCTGCTCGATTGGATTCATTCCACCTCAGGCGACGAAGCGCCCGCCTGGGCCAGCCTCGACATCGAGGACGGCGACCATGCGCTGCCGGTCGACGCGCTGCGGACGCGGCTCGACGGGGCGCCGTCGCGGCAGGTAGTGCCGCTGCGCGTCGCGTGGCGGATGCCCGCCTTCGACCGCGGCCGCGCGCTCAAGTTCCGCCACCTGATCTTCGGCGACCCGCGCCACCCCGGCCCGCTCCGCGCGCGCGCCATCCTCTGGCGCGACCGGCGCCGCGCGCAGATTCTCGTCGGCGAGGCCGCGACGCTCGACGCGCTGCGCGACCGTTTCTGCGCACAGACGGGTGGCGGCGACGGCGCCAGCGCCGACAGCCCAGAATTCGCGGGCTTCGTCGCGCGGCAGGCGGCGCTTGCGCTCGACGTCGCCGAGCGCGGCATCAGGGGCAGCCGCTACAAGGTGCCGCGCTTCGTCGCCGACAGCCTGCGCACCAACCCCAAGTTCCGCGCCGCGCTCGCCGAGCTGTCGGGCCAGCTCGGCCGCCCCGTGGCCGATCTCTACCGCGAGGCGCGACCGCTGATGAAGGAGGTGATCGCGCGGCCCTCCGCGCTGTTCCTCGACCTGCGCGCGCGGCTCGACCGCATGATGTTCGGCGGCTACGAGCCCGAAATGGAGGTCGACGCCGCCGAGCTCGCCAAGCTGCGCTCGGTCCTGCGCGAACATCCGACCTGCATCCTCTTCACCCACAAGACCTATATCGACGGCGCGACCCCCAGCCGCCTCACCTATGAGAATGACATGCCGATGCTGCACAGCTTCGGCGGCGCGAACCTCGACTTCGCGATCATGGGGGAATTCTTCCGCCGTTCGGGAATCATCTTCATCCGCCGCAGCTTTCAGGATCAGCCGCTCTACAAGCTGGTGCTGCGCCACTATATCGCGTGGCTGCTCGCCAAGCGCTTCCCGCTGAGCTGGGCGTTCGAGGGAACTCGCTCGCGGCTGGGCAAGCTGATGCCGCCCAAATACGGCCTGATGAAATATGTTCTCGACGCCGCGCACGCCACGGGCACGCGGGGCATCCATTTCGTGCCCTTCGTGACGAGCTTCGACCTGATCCGCGATGTCGAGGAATATGCCGCCGAACAGACCGGGCGGGCCAAGAAGCCCGAATCGCTGAGCTGGTTCATCGGCTATATAAAGAGCCTCAAGGAACCGTCGGGCCGCATCCGCCTCGACATCGGCGATCCGGTGGTGATCGAGCAGGCGCCCGATGCCGACGACAAGCGCGCGCTCGAACG
This sequence comes from Sphingopyxis sp., assembly GCF_025869345.1. Classification (GTDB taxonomy): domain Bacteria; phylum Pseudomonadota; class Alphaproteobacteria; order Sphingomonadales; family Sphingomonadaceae; genus Sphingopyxis. The sequence goes on along the minus strand of NZ_JAOZVW010000026.1, from coordinate 5,210 downwards.
CATCGCCTTCGCGGTCGCGGTCGAGGCGAATCGCGTGACGCCGCTCACCGTCACCTCGCTGATGTGCCTGATCCTCCTCGGCCTCGCGCCGCGCGGCGCGACCGCCGCAGAGCTGGTCGCGGCGACCGCCGCGATCACCGGCTGGGCGCGCGCGCGCGACATCCGGCTCAGCCGGGAACTCGAAAGCGGCGGCGATGCCGCGCTTTCGGCGACCATCGACACGCTCGTCGAAAGCGGCCTCCTGACCCGCTACGAAGCGGGGAGCGAGACCATCTATTCGATCGACCCCGCCAAGCATCCGATGGCGAGCTATTACCGCAACATCATCGCGCATCATTTCCTCGACCGCGCGATGATCGAACTGGCGCTGTTCGCGCTTCGCGATGCTGACAGGGGCGACGTCACCGCGGCCTTCTGGGCCAAGATCGACCGGCTGCGCGACCTGTTCAAATTCGAATTCTTCTATCCGCCGCGCGACGAGCATCGCGCCGCGATCGAGGCCGAACTCGCGCGCATCGATCCCGTCTGGGACCGCCGCCTCGCGAGCGGCGACCGCGGGGTGGCGCAGCTTCTCCGCCGCTGCCAGCCCGTCGTCGGCCACGCGATCCTGCTGCCCTTTGCCGAGGCTTATTCGGTCGTCGCCGGCCTGCTGGCGCGGGCGAAGCCCGGCGACGAAGTCGATGCGAAAGCGCTGCTCGACACGGCGCTGGTCGAGGGGCGGCAGGCCTATCTGCTGCGCCGGATCAGCAGCGAGGCGGCGATCGGCAAGCTGCTCTTCGAGAACGGCCTGTCGCTGATGCGGCATATGGGGCTGGCGGAAACCGCGACCCCCGACAGCCTCGCCGCCCGGCGCGCCCTGCTCGCGGAACTGCGCGGGCTCGCCAATGTGATGGAATCGATGCGCCTGTCGACGACGGCGCTGGCGGACCGGCTGCCGGTGGCGGGCGAATGACGGTGGGTTATTCGACGTCGTCATTGCGACCCCGGCGAAAGCCGGGGGAAGCAATCCAGAGCGGTTTACGCACGCTCTGGATTGCCGCGTCGCCTTCGGCTCCTCGCAATGACGACGGTTTAGGAGGATAGGATGCTCAAACAACTCAGCGCGCAGGACGCCCAGTTCCTCTACACGCAGACCGCGAACAACCTGACGCACATCATGGGGGTCTATATCTACGACCCCTCGACCGCGCCGGGCGGCTTCGTGCGCTTCAAGGACATCATCCGCCACGTCGAAAGCCGGGTGCACACCTCGCCGCTGTTCAAGCGCCGTCTCCACCGGCTGCCCTTCGATCTCGACCATCCCTATTGGGTCGAGGACGAGCATTTCGACATCGAGGCGCATATGAGCCACGCGCGCCTGCCCGAACCCGGCGACTGGCGGCAGTTCTGCATCGCGGTCGCGCGCTGGTTCTCGAAGCCGATGGACATGAACCGGCCGCTTTGGGACATCTATATCATCGAAGGGCTCGACCGCATCCCTGGCATCCCGAAGGGCAGCTTCGCGATGCTCCACCGCGTCCACCACGCCGCGGTCGACGGCGCGTCGGGCGCGCACGCCTTCATCGCGATGAGCGACATCGACGCGCAGGGCACGCCCGCGATTCCCGAGCCGCCGCCGGTCGAGGAGCTCGGCCGCGCGCCGTCGAGTGCCGAGACGATGACGCGCGCCTGGTCGGCGTCGATGCAGTCGCCGGTGAAGTTCATGAACGCGCTGATGAAGGTCTCGCCCGCGATCGTCGCGTCGGCGCGCAAGTCGATGACCGAGGGCGGGATGACCGCCGGCGTCCCCGAAACCCGCTTCAACGTCCCCGTCGGTCCGCACAAGATGTTCGATGCGACGACGGTCGCGCTCGCCGACGTCGCCGAAATCCGCAAGAAGGTGCCCGGCGCGACGGTCAACGACGTCGTGCTCACCACCGTCGGCGGGGCGCTGCGCAAATATCTCGCGAAGCATAAGGAATTGCCGAAGGAAAGCCTCGTCGCGGTCGCGCCGATCAACCTCCGCGGCAAGGAAAAGAGCGCGGGCAAGGCGTCGACCCCCGGCAATCAGGTGTCGGCGATGAGCGTGCCGATCCGCACCGACATCGAGGGTCCGCTCGAACGGCTCGCGGCGGTGCGCGACTATACGGTCGAGGCGAAGGAGGCGAAGGCGGGCGTCAGCGCGCGGATCATGACCGACCTGTCGCAGCATATTCCCGGCGCGACGATGGCCGCGGTCGCGCGCATCCTGACCAGCGAACGCTTCGCGGTGCGCGGCACCAACCTCTTCATCTCGAACGTGCCCGGCGCGCAGGTGCCGCTCTATCTCGCGGGCGCGAAGCTCGTCCAGCAACACGGCATGGCGCCGCTCGCGAACAATATGGGGCTGTTCGTCGCGACGCCCAGCTACAACGGCCGCATTGCCTTCTCGATCATCTGCGAACGCGCGATCATGCCCGACATCGCCTTTTTCCGCGAATGCATCGACGAAAGCTTCGCCGACCTGATGGCCGCGACGCCGAAGCCGGATAAGCCGGCCGCGAAGCCGAAAGTCGCGCCGAAGCCGCCCGCAAAGCCCAAGGCAAAGGCGAAGCCGGTCCCTGCGGCGAAAAGCGCGGCCAAGACGGCGTCGAAAGCCGCCGCCAAGCCCAAAGCGAAGGTAGCGGGAAAGAAGAAACCCCCCACTTCGTCACCCCGGACTTGATCCGGGGTCCCGCTCAGCGGCGGTGGGAAGCGGGACCCCGGATCAAGTCCGGGGTGACGTGGGCTGGAATGAGGGTGTCAAAACAGTTGCCAAAGGCAACGTAACCCGCAAGAATCGCCCAAAATGAAACAACACAGGATAACCGGATGATCTTCGCCCCGACGCTCAGCGCCGATGCCGAGCTTGCCAAAGCGCCCGACTATGCCGCCTGGGCCAAGGCCGCGCAGGCGCATGACGCCAAATCGGGGATGCAGGCGTGGCGCGATGCCGACGACAGCCAGCATTTCGACCATAAGGCGATCCGCGCCCGGCTCGAAAAGCTGCGCGCGCTGTCGGCGGCGAACGACGTCAAGGGGCTGCTCTTCGTCCTCAACGAGGGCATCCACGGCAATATCGACGGCATGGGGCACGAGCGCCTCTATCAGAAGGCGCGCTTCGGCACGAAAAAGCTGATCGAGGCCTATGTCGCCGAAGTCGTCGCTGCGCTCGACAGGATCGCCGCGTCGCGGTCGATCCCGCGCGAGGAAAAGCGCGATTTCTTCCGCCGCGCGCAGCATTGCTACGGCCGCTCGGCGCTGCTGCTCTCGGGCTCGGGCAGCTTCCTCTTCTTCCACGTCGGCGTGGTGAAGGCGCTATGGGACGAGGGCGTGCTGCCGAACATCCTCGCGGGGTCGAGCGGCGGGTCGATCGTCGCGGCGATCGTCTGCACCCGCAAGAATGCCGACGTCGGTCCCTTTCTCGAGAGCAGCCGGCTCGCCAACCCGGCGCGCGACCCGGCGGGCAAGCGCCTCGCGACCGACGCGGTGCGCGACCGGCTCGCCGATCTGATCCCCGATCTGACCTTTCAGGAAGCCTATGAAATCAGCGGGCGTCACCTCAACGTCTCGGTCGCGCCCGCCGAAAAGCATCAGAACGGCCGGCTGCTCAACGCGATCACCGCACCCAACGTGCTGATTCGCGAGGCGGTGCTGGCGTCGTGCGCGGTGCCCGGCGTCTTTCCGCCGGTGATGCTGATGGCGCGCGACGACGACGGCAACCGCGTTCCCTATCAGCCCGACCGGCGCTGGGTCGACGGGTCGGTGACGCACGACATCCCGACCAAGCGGCTCGAACGCCTCTACGGCGTCAACCATCATATCGTCAGCCAGGCGAACCCGCTCGCGCTGCCCTTCGCGACCGACACGCGCAAGCAGATGGCGCCGCTCGAGGCCATCCAACATGCGTCGATGGCGACCTTCAAGGCGTGGCTCAACGCGAACATGGTGATCTTTCAAAAGCCGCTCGAAATGGTGCCGCCGCTCAACAGCCTCGCGAACATGGCGCGCTCGGTGATCAATCAGGATTATACCGGCGACATCAACATCATCCGCCCGCCTAAATATTGGTCGCCGACCAAGATCCTCTCCGACCTCGCGCAGGAGGACATCGACGAGCTGATCGACACCGGCATGCGCACCGCCTGGCCGAAGGTCGAGATGGTGCGCACCCAGACCGCGATCAGCCGAGCGCTCGATGCGATTTTGGCGAAGATCGACAAGGCGGGCGACGACGGCCCCGGCCACCGCGCCTCGGCGCTGAAGCAGGCGGTCCGTTGAGCGCAGCCGCGGTGATGCTGCCGCCGGGGTCGGCCGGCGCGGGGACGAAGCTGCACGTCACCCATTGGCTTCCCGAAGGAGCGCCGAAGGCGGTGGTGCTGCTCGCGCATGGCTATGCCGAACATGCCGGGCGCTATGCGCATGTTGCGAAGCGGCTGACCGATGCCGGCTATGCCGTTTACGCGGTCGATCATTGGGGTCATGGCCGGTCGGACGGCGAGGGCGGTTTCGTGCCGCGTTTCTCGGCGTTCACCGACGGTATGGCCGAGCTGCTGACTCTGGTCGAGGTCAACCACGCCGGTGCGCCGCGCCTGCTTCTCGGCCACAGCATGGGCGGGCTGATCGCGACTTTGTTCCTGATCGAGCGGCAGGATGCCTTCGCCGCTGCCGCGCTCTCGGGCCCCGCGATCGTTCCCGGTGCGCCGCCGTCGCGTTTCACCGTCTGGATCAGCCGCTTTCTGTCGCGCTTCTTTCCGCGCCTCGGCGTGCTGGCGCTCGACGCGAACGGCGTCAGCCGCGACCCTGCGGTGGTCGCCGCCTATCTCGCCGATCCGCTCGTCTACACCGGCAAGATCGGCGCGCGGCTCGGCAAGGAGTTCATGGACGCGATGGCCGCCGCGCAGGCGGGTGCGCCGAAGATCACGCTCCCGATCCTGCTCCAGCACGGCGATGCCGACAGCCTCGCCGCGCCCGAGGGTTCGCGCTATCTGTTCGATCATGTGTCGTCGCAGGACAAGGCGCTGAAAATCTATCCGGGCCTGTTCCACGAAATCTACAACGAGGCCGAACAGGGTGCCGTGCTCGATGACCTGATCGGCTGGTTCGACGCGCATGTCGCAGCCTGAAGCCAGCCCCAATCCCGTTCGTGTCGAGCGAAGTCGAGACACCCATCGGCGTCACGCAAGGCCGATGGGTGTCTCGACTTCGCTCGA
>NZ_JAOZVW010000025.1 GCF_025869345.1 Sphingopyxis sp. | reverse complement strand
CGCCCGGCCGCGACGGCGCGCCCCGCCCCGCGCCGGCGCTTTTCGCCGCTCGCACTCGGCGGCGCCGCGCTTCTGGCAGTCGCCGTCATCGGCGGAGGCGGCTGGTATTATGCCGCGAGCGCGGGCACTTTCGACAAGGCGGCGGTCGAAGCGAGCCTCGACCGGTCGGTCGATACCGCCGCGCCGGTGATCGCCAACGCGGTCGACAGCGCGCTCCGCGACACCGAGGGGTCGACCAACGGCAAGATCTTCTGGGGCCTCGCACAGCTCATCGCGGTCGAAACCGCGCCCAGCGAGAGCGAACTCGCGCGCTTCGATGCCGACGTCGCGAAATTCTTCGGCGATCCCTGCCACTGTGTGCCCGTCGAGGGCGCGCCCTTCACCATCGTCTCGCTCTGGACGCTCAAGGCCTATGGCGCGGTCAAGCGGCCGCCGCCCGCGATGGTGGTGGAATCGCTGCTCGCGGCGCAGAATGGCGAAGGCTGGTGGTCGAGCGCGATGGACGCCGCCAACCGGCCCGACAATGCCGCCGCCTATGTCACCGCCTTCGCGGTCATCGCGCTGCGCGAGCTCGACCCGGCGCTGACCGGCGACCCGGCACTCCGCGCGAAAGTGCGCGCGGCGCGCGAGCGCGCGGTCGAATGGCTGAAGCGGCGGCGGCCGAAAGCCGGCGTGAACTGGGCCGACTATCCCGACAACAGCCTGCGCACCGAGGCCTCCTCGATCTCGGCGATGGCGACGGTCGCGCTGCTGCCCGAGGTGAGCAAGGTCGAAGCAAAGGACATCGCGGCGGGCTTCGTCGCGGGGATCGACAAGCTGTCGCCGATCGACAGCAATTTCTCGGCCGACATCATGGTCACCCGCGCCAATGGCGAAACCTATGTCGACACCTATCGCCATGTGCCGGCGGGCTGGGAAATCCGCGCGCTCGCCGAAAGCTATCCGCTGCTGGACGGCGACGCGGCGACGAAAGCGGGGCGCCTGCTCGACCAGGCGAAGGCGATCAGCCTGTCGGACCCGCAACTCGCGCGCCAGGACTGGATGCTCGCCGAACAATATATGGGATTCCGCGGCGCGCGCGATGCGCTGGCCGCTCCCGCCGCCGCGAAACCCTGAAGCTGCCGCGCCGGGATGAGGGGGGCGGCGCCCCTCCGGGCACCGCCCCCGTCCGGCGTCAGAAAGACGCGCCGAGCGAAAAGACCACCGCCCCGTCGGCCCCGACCGCGCTCTTGTAGCCGAGCGCTTTCGGCTCGTCGGTGTTCACATAGCTGACGCCGAAAGTGAGCATCTTGTAGGAGGCGGTCGCGCCGACCGACCAGTCGAAGACCTTGCCGTCGAAGCCGCCGGGGAACGCATCGCTCCACGCCTGTCCGGCATGGGCGTTCAGCGCGAACGGCGTATCGGGAATTTGGGCGACCAGTTCGCCGTGCAGATAAAAGGCCGACGATTTCGCCCCGATCGGACGGCCCGGATCCTGGGTGTTGCCAAGCGCCGACTGCTTCCATGCATAGTTGACGCCGACCTTGGCGTTCACCGGGCCGACATCGGTCGACAGGTTCAGATAGGGTTCGAAGAAATCGGCGCCCGAGCCCCCATGCTGGGGGTAAAGATAGTAAAGCAGACCGCCGTCGACCGTCACGCCGCCGACGTCCTTGCTATAGCCGGCAAAGAGATCGACTTCGGTATTGCCCGCAAAACTGACGCTCGATGCCCAGGTGCCGGCGTAAAGCCCGCTCTCATGGGTAACGGTGATTCCGCCCTGGATCGCGGGGTCTTCGCTGCTCTGGCTGAAACCGCGGAATCGATAATCGGAAACCAGGGTCACGCTGCCGGTGATCGTGATCGGTTCGGAGGCCGCTTCTTCCTGAGCGTGAGCCGCGGCGGGAGCCAGCGAAACGGCGAAGAGCATGCCGAGGCATGCGCGGGAGAGGTTTTTCATGGACTGATCCCTTGATGGTTGTCGGATCGTCCCTGCCTGCCGCGCGACCGCCAGCCTCTTTTTCGGGCCGGTCACATCTCGCGTGCCCGATGTGTCGTCGAATTTGCTGCGCCGCACAAACGAAAAATGCGCCGCCTGCGCGAAATCGGCATCATCGTGCGACTTTTATGCAACAGCAGGTTGCGTGGGCGGGCCGCCAGTTGAAATTTTGATGCAGGATGCGCCGGATCTGGACCAATCCGTTCCCGTCATTCCCGCGAAAGCGGGAATCCCGCTCTTCTTCGTGCCTTTGTGCCTTTGTGCGAGTC